>JAAVZW010000011.1 GCA_022791835.1 Clostridia bacterium
GATAACTTCTTCTATATTCTAATAAGGCAGGTACATTTTCTAAATTCTTTTTATAAGTTTCTAATGCACCTTTTTCTTTACAAGTCTTTCCTTTTTCATCTGGAAATTCGCAATATACTTCATCTTGTCTCGAACTTGGTATAAAGTATTTACCACAATTTTGACATTGTTTTATAGGTAAATTTGGCGCTTGCACTACCTGTTCTAATACTACATATAAAATATTACTTAATTTTTCACTTGTATAAACATTATGCCTTTTAATAGATAATTTATCATTTTCTAGTTTCTCTACTAAACTTTTATAGCTTTCTTCGTGGTAATCATTATCTTTGCTTGCATAACTATCTAAAAAGACTTCAATTTTATTAGAATATCTATATACATCACTTTCATGTTTGATTATATTTGCTATAAACTTTGAATTTGCACTTGCTTCCTCTAATCCTTTTACTCCATTAAGATTATAAACTTGATCTACACATTTTCTAAAATTTTCTTGTATTTCAATTAGTTCATAAGAACTATCTTCAAATACTCTTTTCATAATGTCAAGCATTTTCTTTTCTGATGTATAGGTATCTTCTAATTCTTTATATGGAATATATTCTTTTAATAGTTCAAAACCATAGGCATAGAAGAATGTTTTGTATGCTTTTTCAAAATTAGAAAAGTCGGCATTTAAAAACATCATAAGCATTGTACCAAAACTTTCTGTATATGGAAAATATAAAATACCTGGATATTTTAAACCGTCAAATTTTGTTTTCTTTAAAAATAGTTTTACTTGTCTTTTTTCAGTATCTACTTTTGTATCTACATTATATAAATATAAAGGTGTTCCATAATATTCTTCTTTCTTTTCTTTATCAAACCAAATATAAAATCCTTCAAAGAACTTGTTTTGTGGTAGTTCTCTCATTTCTCTTTCCCCTTATTATATTATTGTGTGAGAAATTATTAAAAATATTTAATGATTGTATTGACAAGTGTTAAATATGATAGTATAATAACAATATCTAATATATTTTATGTGTTTCTCACAATATAATAATACAACATATATTAGATAATGTCAATAGGCGAATTGTATTTAAAATCTTGCAAACAAAAAATTAACCAGAGGATTTAGAAAATGTTTAAGCTATGCTTAATTACATTTTCTTAATACGTAATAAAGTGAAGGAGGAAAAAGAAAAATTGGATACCAAAGAACAGATTTTAGACTTATATTATAATCAACATCTAAAACAAAATGAAATTGCTAAAATAATTGGAAAAAGCTGTCCTTATATTTCAAAGGTTGTAAAAGCTGATAATAGAAACAAACAAGAAAAAGAAACTCGTAAAAAAGCAAATGCAGAAAATAGAAAAGTTTATTTACAAGAATATTTTAAAACTTATGATAGACCAAAGAAAGATGACAATAGTTACGAGCAAATGTTAGCACAACAAAAACGAGATGCAATGGAACTATCTTATAATAACAATACTCTGTCAGATTATGCTCTAGCAAAATGGTCTAGCATATACCATACTAATAGCAAAGGAAATTTAGTTATAGATAGAAAATTGAAAGTTGGATCTGATATTCCAAAATCAATCAATATGAGTATCAAAGTACCAACACAAAAATATAAAAATAGATATGTTTATAGTTATTAACAAGATTTTATTAAGATTGCTTAATAAGTCTTTTTTTATTGTGAATTTTAGGGAAAGGAGGACTTACAATATGGGTACTATTAAAGAAAATTATGAAATGATGTTTACTTCATATCCAGATTTAGTAGACATTAATCAATTAAAAGAAATGCTTGGAATTGGCATAACTCTTGCTTACAGATTAGTAAGAAATAAAACTATTCAAGCACTAAAAGTTGGTAGACAATACAAAATACCAAAAAGAAATGTTATCGCCTATTTAACAAATCAAAATGAGATATAGACTAGATTTAAAGTTAAAAACATGGTATTATACCAATATCAATAGTAGGTTAAATCTAGTCTGTTATAAGAAAAGAAAGGAGTTTTAATGAATATAACAGCAAGCCTACAAACAAAAAATAATATTTATCAAGTTGTTTTAAATTATAAAGATATTAATGGTAAAAGAAAGCAAAAATGGGTATCAACAGGACTTACTGAAAAAGGCAATAATAAGAGATTAGCTAATCAAAAAATGCAAGAGATACTTACAAATTTTAAAGAAGATTTGAATTGCCCTAATTCAAAAACTGATGACAAATTGTTTACAACATATTTAAAAGAATGGTTATTATCTATTAAAAATACTATTGAAGAAAACACTTACGATTCTTATAAAGTAATTGTAAATAAAATTTGTGATTATTTTGAAGATAAAAAGATTTTACTAAATGATTTAAAACCTGTAGAAATTCAGAAGTTTTATACTTTCCTTTATTCAAAAGAATTAACAGGAAATACAGTATTACATTATCACAATGTTATAAGAAAAGCGTTACAAACTGCTTTAAAACTAGATTTAATATTAAGTAATCCTGCTGATAGAGTAGAACGACCTAAAAAAGAACAATTTATAGGAAGTTTTTATTCCCAAACAGAACTTAATACACTTTTTACTTTGATTAAAGATGATCCATTAAAACTAGTTATTTATCTTGCAAGTTTTTATGGATTAAGAAGAAGTGAAGTTTTAGGATTAAAATGGGAAGCTTTTAATTTTGAAGATAAAACAATTACTATAAAACACAAAGCTATTGAAACTAGAAAAGATAATAAAAGAGTTATACTTTTAAAAGATAAAACTAAAAATCAATCTAGTTACAGAACTTTACCATTAGTTGATGATATTATCGTTCTTTTGAAAGAGCACCAAAAACAAATTGATGAAAATAAAAAATTATGTGGAAATAGTTATAATAAAAAATATTTAGATTATATTTGTGTTGATTCTTTGGGCAAATTATTTAGATCAGAATATGTAACAGACCATTTCACTTTAATAATGAATAAAAATAAAGATACTTTAAGAAAAATTAGATTTCACGACTTAAGACATTCTTGTGCAAGTCTTTTACTTGCTAAAGGAATACCTATGAAAGAGATTCAAGATTGGTTAGGTCATTCTACTTATTCTACTACTGCTAATATTTATGCTCATTTAGAAAAAGATACAAAAAATAAATCTGCAAATGTATTATCTAATGTACTTACATTTACAGACTAAAACACTGGCTGGGGTGGTAAGATTCGAACTTACGAATGATCGGGTCAGAGCCGATTGCCTTACCACTTGGCGACACCCCAATATTTTTAGATATATTTAATTGGTTAGATATTTGGTTAGATGCTTTACAATTTTTACTTTATTATAAAACATCTATGCCTTATATTTCAAGTGTTACAAAATTTATTACACGAGGTAAAACGACAAGAGTCAGAGTCCGATGCCTTACCACTTGGCGACGCCCGAAAATATACATACTAATTTTAGCATTTTAGAGCAAAAATATCAATATATTTCTTGTGAAAATTAATAAAATTTGGTATAATATAAATGCGAAACAAAATTGATAAAAAATATCAAAAAGTTTCACATTTGTAGGAGATAAATATTATTTGATTTCAAAGGGAATTATAGTAATTCCAGCAGAATTAACAGAAAAGTTTAAAGAATTACTTATATCATACTATGAAGGCAAAGAAGAAAAAGAAATTAGAGAATTTATAAAAGAGAAGTGCTATATGAAAATATAACAATAAAAGAGTGTGCCGAGGCACACTCTTTTAAATGCTCAATAGAGCAAATCTTTTTGGAACTTACTTTCTGCCATTCCGTCCTGCACAATTTTTCAGCTCTTCGCGGATATTGGTTTCAGCAGAGATAACAAGATCCAACAAAGTGCGCAGGTCAGCAGAGGTTAACTGCGAGAGGAAGGCAGAATTAAGGTCGCGAAGCTTTATCTTGGTGTTGGTGAACTTAATTTGAGTCTCGTGATCGTAGGCCATAATGTAGTTCCTCCTATGTAAAGATATTAACATTATATCATATAAAAATGAAAGTGTCAAAATTAAGTGCAGAATAAAATATTTATTAGTGGTAAGAATAGCATAAAAGGAGGAGCTTATGTTTAAACCAACAGCTATTTATTTTGAGAAAAATATAGAGAATTATACACTTGGCAAAGAATTATTAGAAAAATACAAAGATGTACCTAAAATAGAAATTGAAAATCATAACAACATAGAAGAAATGAGAAAAAAGCAAAATTCAGAGTTTTTACAAATGAAAAGAAATTTAATAATAGGAACTAGAAAAACACACAAATTTGTAGAAAATCACAAAGTATCAGATTACTTAGTACCATATACTTCTTCTGGATGTACGGCAAGTTGCATGTACTGCTATTTGGTTTGCAATTACAATAAATGTGCATATTTAAGACTCTTTGTAAACAGAGAGCAAATGCTTGATAAAATAATAAAAACAGCAGAAAAATCTCAAAAAGAATTAGTATTTGAGATAGGCAGTAACAGTGATTTAATACTAGAAAATACAATAACAAACAACCTAGTATGGACAATAGAAAATTTCAAGAATGTAGAAAAAGGAAAGTTAACATTCCCAACAAAGTTTTCATATGTAGATGACTTACTGTCACTAGAACATCAACAAAAAATAATAATTAGAATGAGTGTAAACCCAGAATATATTATAAATAATGTAGAATTTGGAACTTCAAGATTAAAAAATAGAGTAGAAGCGATAAACAAGTTAGTAGATGCAGACTATAAAGTAGGAATACTAATAGCTCCAGTAATATTCGTAGAAAATTGGGAAAAAATATATCACGAGTTAATCATCTATTTAAGAGAAAACTTGAGTGAAAAAGCAAAGAAAGAAACTTTTTTCGAGGTAATATTCATGACTTATAGTTATGTTCATAATGCAATAAATCAAGAAGCATTTATAAACAGCATAGAAATATATGACAAAGAAAAAATGACAGGCAGAGGAAAAGGGAAATATATGTATAAGAATGAATTAAGACAGGAGGGAGAGAAGTTTTTTAGGGAAGAATTGGGCAAATATTTTAAAAGTAATAAAATTTGGTATATAGTATAAAAAACTTGCAAAAAAATTTAACTTATGTTAGATTAGAAAATGAGAAAGAAGAATTTATTCAAAGCCTGAAAGTGACAACAAAAAAGAAAAAGAAAATAGAGACTTTAATCTGCAAAGGAGATGGACTTGGGATTCAAGGCAAGATTAGTGGCTGAGATGCTTGCAATATTTTGTAATATATGATATAAATATGTTATTAAATGAGATAATAATGCCAAAACGGAGGAAGAATGAAAAAAGAAAAGATAAAAGGTGTTATAGAAGCAACACTTTTTGCTAGTGGTAGAGTAGTTAGCTTAAAAGAATTAGAATTAAGTTTAGAACTCGACCAAAAAATGATAATAGATGTAATAAACGAAATGCAAGAAGAACAAAAAGTAGCAGAAAGAGGCATAGAAATAATAAAAGTAAACAACGGATATACTTTGGCTAGTAAAAAAGATTATCATGAATATATATATAATGTAATAGACAAAAGAGTAAAGCCAAACCTCTCGCAGGCAGCATTAGAAGTACTTGCAATTATTGCATATAACCCAAAAATCACAAGAGTAGAAATAGACAACATAAGAGGAGTGGAATCTAATGCAGCATTATATAGACTATTAGAGTATAACCTTATAGAAGATGCAGGAAAACTTGACCTCCCAGGAAGACCAGTAGCATATAAAGTTACAGAAGAATTTTTGAAAAAATTTGGATTAAATACAGAAGAAGACTTACCAGATTTGCCAAAATATAAAATGGACGAAAACAGACAAATTGTAATAGATGATATTTTAGAAGAACAAGGAAAAACAGAACAGGAAGAAGGAGAAAATATTGATAAATGAGATAAAAGAAATAATGAAACATAATGAAAGTGGATTATCAAAATATGCATGTAAAACAGAGAAAGCAATAAAACTTACTGAAGAAAAAGAAGATATAAGACCAATGTTTTTCAGAGACATAGATAAAATTATCCATTCTCAAAGTTATGCAAGATACATAGACAAAACACAGGTATTTTCATTCATAGAAAATGACCATATAACACATAGAGTACTGCATGTACAATTAGTTTCAAAAATTGCAAGAACAATTGGAAGAGCTTTAAGGCTAAACGAAGACTTAATAGAAGCAATTGCACTAGGACATGATGTGGGTCATACCCCATTTGGGCATACAGGAGAACGTTTCCTTAATAACATAGCAGAAAGAGAAGGTATAGGTCATTTTTGCCACAATGCACAAAGTGTAAGAATGCTACGAGATATAGAAAATCTAAACATCACAGCACAAACACTAGATGGGATTTTAGCTCATAATGGAGAAATTTTACTAAATAAGTATGAACCAAATGATACAAAAACAGCAGATGATGTAATAGAAGAAGTCGAAAAGGTATTTAAAATAAAAAATTATAGTAAAGAAATAAAACCGATGACACTAGAAGCAAGTGTAGTGAGGCTGTCAGACATAATCGCATATATTGGGCGAGATATAGAAGATGCAATAACAGTTGAAGTAATAAAAAGAGAAGACGTACCAGAAGAAATAAGAAATGTCTTAGGAAGCACTAACAGAGAGATAGTAAACACATTAATAATAGATATAATAGAAAATAGCATAGACAAACCATATTTAAAATTTTCAGATGATATATTCAAAAATTTAATGAAATTAAAATCATGGAACTCAAAAAACATATATGCATCAAAAGAAGCAAAGCTACACCATGAAGACTTAGAGAAGGCGTTTAACGAATTATTCGAAATTTACTTAAGAAAAATAGATGGAAAAATAGAAACAAAAAATGATATGACAAATAGTGAAAAGAACTTATATAATTTTATAAACCAAAGAACACAAGCATACAAAACAGTTACAGATAAAAGAAGAATTATAATAGACTACATATCAGGACAAACAGATAAATTCTTTTTAAAAGAATGTGAAACAAACTTAAAGGGGTTCAAATTATAACAATTTGCAAAAAAAGTAGAAATATGCTAAAATCAAAATCAAAAGAGGAGATATAAAAGTGGGAATATTAGCAATAATATATATATTATTATTCTTGATAGTATTTTTAATAGCTTTTTCAATAATACAAATAAAAATGGCAGGAATGAATATAAAGGATTTTACCGATTTTATACAAGCCAACCAGATACTAGATGATTTATATGATATAACCAAAAGATATGAAAGAATGAACTCAAGAGAAAAAGTAGTATTCTTGATGGAAGCAGAAAAAGTATTCAATGCTTTTGACAGAGTGCCAGACATGCTATGGGAAGATGAATATCAGAAATATACAAAAGTATTAGACATATATAGAGACATAAAATTAGTTAGATGGAATGAAAAGTAAACAAATAACATAAAATTACATATAATATAGTGATTTTATCAGAAATGGAGGCAAAAAGGATGGAAGACTTAATAGCAGTAGTATTGGCGGCCGGAAAAGGCACAAGAATGAAAACCGATAAAGCAAAAGTAGTACATAAAATATATGGAAAAGAAATGATAGCAAGAGTAGTAGAAACAGCAATGAGAGCAGGAATAAAGGACATAGTGACAATAGTAGGACATAAAAGAGAAGATGTAGAAGCAGTATTAAAAGACCGTGTAACATATGCATATCAAGAAGAACTACTTGGAACAGGACACACAACAATGCAAGCCATACCATACCTAAAAGACAAAAAAGGAAAAGTAGTAATATTATATGGAGATGTGCCAATAGTACGCCCAGAAACTCTGCAAAAACTAATTGCAAAAAGTATAAAAGAGGATAATGATGCAACAGTATTAACAGCAATGGTACCAAACCCAACAGGATATGGCAGAATAATAAGAGATGAAGTAGGTCATGTAAAAGAAATAGTAGAAGAAAGAGACGCAACAGAAGAACAAAAGAAAATATCAGAAATAAACTCAGGACTATATTGCTTTGATATACAAGAACTAATTTCAGCATTAGAAAAAATTACTCCAAACAATGTCCAAGGAGAATATTATCTTACAGATGTAATAAAAATAATGAATGACAAAGGCTTAAAAGTAGGAGCAATGATAGTAGAAGACAAAACAGAAATTTTAGGAGTAAATGATAGAGCACAACTAGAAATGATAACAAGATTATTAAGAATAAGAATAAATCAAGAACACATGTTAAACGGAGTAACAATAGAAGATACAAACAACACCTATATCTATGACGATGTAAAAATAGGAGCAGATACAGTAATACATCCAAATACAACAATAAAATCAGGAGTAATAATTGGAAAAAACTGCGAAATAGGACCAAATGCATATATAAGAGAAGGTTGTGAAATAGCAGATAATGTAAAGGTACGGAAGCTTTGTAGAATTAAAAAAAGCAAAAATTGGAAAAGGAACAAAAGTACCACATCTTTCATATATGGGAGATTGTGAGATAGGAGAAAACACAAATATAGGCTGTGGAACAATAACATGCAATTATGATGGTTTCAAAAAAAGCAAAACAGTAATTGGCAATAAAGCATTTGTAGGTTCAAATGTAAACTTTATAGCACCAGTAGAAATAGGAGACAATACAATAATAGCAGCTGGCTCAACAATAACAGATGATGTGCCAAAAGATTCTCTAAGTATAGCAAGAGAAAGGCAAACCAACAAAGAAGGTTGGAATAAAAATAAATAAAAGCGAAAATTTTTACTATATAATAATTATCCCCCAGTATAACTGGGGGATTTTCATATCAGCCTATAAGGCCTTGATACTAGTTGGCACTGAAGTGCCCCAGTTTGACAGCTTACGCCACTTTCGCTTGCGTTTCTGTTACTTACTACCCTTTGAAAGGGTCTTTATATTCTTTTATTGTCATTTGGTCTGTCATCATATCTTCTTTAAGCTGATTTTCTACGTAATTATATACTGCCGACTTGTTATTTCCTACTGTACTTACATAGAACCCCCTACACCAAAATGTTCTATTTCCATATTTATATTTTAGATTTGCATGCCTTTCAAATATTATCAGTGTGCTTTTCCCCTTCAAATATCCCATGAATGATGATACACTTAATTTTGGTGGTATACTTACATACATGTGTATATGATCTGGGCATGCTTCTGCATTGATTACTTCCACTTCTTTTCTTTTGCACAGTTCTCTCAATATCATTCCTATTTCTCTTCTCAATGTTCCATATATTTCTTTTCTTCTGAATTTTGGTGCAAACACTATATGGTACTTGCATTCCCATGTTGTGTGTGCTAAACTATCTGTGTATGAACTTTTCATACAACCCACTCCTCTCATATTTAATATTTGAGCTGTCAAACTTCAAATATTATATCATGTTTGAGTGGGCTTTTTTGTTACCCTGTGCAAAGCTAAAAGCTTTCTGGCTCCCCCAGCATAGCTGGGGGTTTTCTCCTAAAGTTAATAAAAAGAAATTCCTAAATCATAAAACTTAGGAATTTCTTCTTTTAAAAGACTTACATTTCTTGTTCGCCTGGTATAAAGTAATCTATAACACCATATATAAGAGCACCAATTATTGCTGCCATCCATGAAATTGAATATCCAGCAACAAAGAATTGAGTTACATATAGAGTAATAGCAGCAAGTACAAAACCTACAAATCCTTTACCAAAAGGACTAGCGTGTAATCCCGTAAACTTTACTATCAAATAGTCCATAACAGTTAAAACGATAGCTGCAATTGCAAGGGACCAAATGTTATTTATAGAAAAACCGGGTGTAAAGAATGCTGTTATACCTAAAACAATGGCTGAAACGACAAGTCTACCAATTATTTGCCAAGCAGTATTACCAGTATTTTGTCTAGAACCTGTTTGATTATTTTCCATTTTCTTAGAACCCTCCTTAAAATTCATATAAAATAGATTGAAAGCAAAATCTTTCGAGTATATTATTAACCAAAAAAATTTTTTTATACGACTACGCATATAAAAAATAAAAATGTCAAAAATACAAATAAACAGATTACTTTTATTAAAGAGAAAATTCCTACAATATTAAAAGGAGAAAATTAAAAAATGTTAGTTACATTTGTAAGGTCAATTGCACTATATGTAATTATTTTAGCAGTTATGAGATTAATGGGAAAAAGAGAAATTGGACAATTGCAACCATTTGAACTTGTAATATCAATAATGATAGCAGATTTAGCATCAAGCCCAATGACAGACACAGGAATACCAATTCAAAATGGAATAATACCAATTTTAGGATTACTTTTTATGCATCTAATAATTTCAATGATAAACATGAAAAGCATAAAAGCAAGAGGAGTAATTTGTGGTAAACCCACAATGTTAATATATAGAGGAAAAATAAGAGAACAAGCATTAATAAGAGAAAGATTCACAATAAATGAACTAGAAGAAAGACTAAGAAGTGTAAATGTGGCAAATTTAGGTGATGTTGAATATGCAATACTAGAAACAAGTGGTCAACTAACAGTAATACCAAAGCCAAATAAAAGACCTACAATACCAGAAGACTTTAATATAGAGCCAGAATATGAAGGAATACCATATGACTTAGTAATAGATGGAGTTATAATGAAAGATAATTTAAAAGAAATAGGGAGAGACGAAAACTGGTTAAAAAAAGAAGTACGGCAAATTCGGAATAAATCCAAACCAAGCATTAGTTGTAACACTAGATGGGAAAGGACAAATATATTGCCAAAAAAAGGAGAAATATGAAAAATGAAAAAAGAAATAATTATAGTTGTAGTAATCCTATTTATAATAATTATTTTAAATGTAGTAACACAAAAATATACTAATACACATATGAGTGAACTGAAAACAAAACTTACAGAAGTAAAGACAGAAATATCAAATCAAGATAAAGAAAAGGCAACACAAAAAATAGAAGAAGCTTTTAAGTATTGGAATAATATAAAAGAAACATTTGTAATTTACTTAGAACATGCAGAACTAGAAAAAGTAGAAATGTATATGGAAGAAGCTAAAACTAATATAGAAACAGAAGAATGGAATGTAGCAATTTCGTCAATAGACACTAGTGCATATATGCTAAATCAAATAAAAGAAAGATATGAATTTTCTTTGAAAAATATATTTTAATAAAATTGACATCTTATGTAAATCGTGGTATAATAAAATTCGGAAAACATGCAATACTCCGTTTTCCAACAAGTGTAAACAACAAAGTAAGGAATGAGAATGGAGGACAAAACATGACTGAGCATCGTGACATAATGCAAACGCTGGAGATGCTGTGCACAGTAACTGCTGATGAGGCTATCTTCATTGGAGCGCTTCCTGAGCTTGCGAAGAAAGCAAAAGAGGCATCTGCGATGGTGTGTGAGGCCTACTCTTTCAAGGTAGGCGAGGAGAGAATCGTTGTGTGGGAGGATGGCCACAATGCCGAGTATCTGACAAGAGGTGGTACTTGGCAAATGCGTTATCTGAACCAAAGTGAAGATGTCAAGTGCAATGTTGAAGGGATTTTCGACATGTTCAAGGCAGACTTCCTTGTGGAAGCTGGTATCGTAGACAGATACAGCAATGACCTCATGACCACCTTCGAAATCGACATCCAACAGAAAGCCAGAATTGCTGGTTACTTCAAGGTATTCTTGGAGAAGACAAAAAGGCGTCTGGAAGAAAGCCACAGTTCCGTCATGCGTGAGGAAGACTAAATTTAGCACTTCACACTAAAAAGTCTAGCTCCGAAAGGAGCTAGACTTTTAAACTTGAAATGCATGCTCGAAAGAAACTAACTTTTGCTTGATTTTTCTGCAAGTTTGAGGTATAATGATACAATAAAAACTAGAGGAGGATTCTTTATGAGTGAAAATCAAAATAACGAAATAGAACAAGACATAAACCACCTAATGCAGATTAGAAGAGAGAAATTAGGGGAACTTACAAACAGTGGAAATAATCCATTCGAAATAACAAAATTCAATAGAACCCACACAAGCAAAGAAATAAGAGATAACTATGATGTACTAGAAGGACAAGATGTAACAATCGCAGGAAGAATAATGGCAAAAAGAATAATGGGAAAAGCATCATTCTGTACGATACAAGACAGCACAGGGAAAATGCAAAGCTATGTAAGTACAAATGACATAGGAGAAGAAAAATATAAACAATTCAAAACCTATGATGTAGGAGATATTATAGGTATAACTGGTTTTGTGTTTAAAACTAAAACAGAAGAAATCTCAGTACATGCAAAAGAAATGACACTACTCTCAAAATCCCTAAGACCATTACCAGAAAAATTCCATGGACTAAAAGACGTGGATTTAAGATATAGGCAAAGATATGTAGATTTAATAGTAAATCCAGAAGTAAAAGATACTTTCATAAAAAGAAGTCAAATAATCAGTGAAATAAGAAAAATATTGGACGAAAAAGGTTACCTAGAAGTTGAAACTCCAATACTAAATACAATTTCAGGAGGAGCAACAGCAAGACCATTTATAACACATCATAATACACTAGACCTAAACATGTACTTAAGAATAGCGACAGAACTAAACCTAAAAAGACTAATAGTAGGAGGATATGACAAAGTATATGAAATAGGTAGAATATTCAGAAACGAAGGAATGGATATAAGACATAACCCAGAATTTACAACAATAGAGTTATATTCAGCATACGAAGACTATCAAGATATGATGAACATTACAGAAGAAATTTTCAAAAAATGTGCAGAAAAAGTATGCGGAAATACAAAAATAACATATCAAGGTATAGAAATAGACCTAGGTGGAGCATGGAAAAGAGTAACTATGATAGACAGCATAAAAGAAGCATGTGGTGTAGATTTTAACAAAATAGAAACAGACGAACAAGCCATAGCATTAGCAAAAGAAAAAGGCATAGAAATTCCAAAAGGCAAAGAAACGAGAGGGAATATAATAAGCCTATTCTTCGACGAATATGTAGAAGAAAAACTAGTACAACCAACATTCATATACGATTACCCAATAGAGATATCACCACTAGCTAAAAAGAAAAAAGACGACCCAAGGCTAGTAGAAAGATTTGAAGCATTTATAGGAGGAAGAGAATACGGAAATGCATTCTCAGAACTAAATGATCCAATAGACCAATACGAAAGATTTAAAGAAGAAATAAGAGCTAGAGAAAATGGCGACGAAGAAGCAGGAATGATGGACGAAGATTACATAAATGCACTAGAAATAGGATTACCACCAACAGGAGGACTAGGAATTGGAATAGACAGAATGATAATGCTATTAACAGATTCAGCATCAATAAGAGACGTTTTATTATTCCCAACAATGAAACCACTTGGAGCTGGACTTGAAAAGAAAGCAAGTAAAAAAGAAGACAACAATAGTAGTACATTTGAAATAAAAATAACTAGAGAAGAAGCACTAGAATTACTAAAAAAATACAATAAAGAAGAATTTCATATAAGACACGCAATTACAGTCGAACAAATAATGAGATACTTTGCAAGAAAATATAACGAAAATGAAGATTTTTGGGGAATAGCAGGACTATTACATGATATAGACTATGAAAAATATCCAGAAGAACACTGCCAAAAAGCACCAGAAATGCTAAAAGAAATTAATGCTTCAAAAGAATTAATACATGCAATTTGTAGCCATGGATATGGCATATGCACAGATATAGAACCAGAGCATAAGATGGAAAAAATACTATTTGCAACAGATGAATTATCAGGACTAATTTGGGCAGCAACAAAAATGAGACCATCACAAAGCACAAAAGACATGGAAGTACAAAGTCTAAAAAAGAAATACAAAGACAAAAAATTTGCAGCAGGCTGTTCAAGAGAAATAATAGCAAAAGGAGCAGAACAATTAGGCTGGGAACTAGACGAACTACTACAAAACACACTTGAAGCAATGAAAGAAGTAGAAGATGATATACAAAAAAACATGCTTTAATCTATGATCCTAAACTGATTGACTGAAATGTATGTGGCAGACAAAGAAAATTCCCAACTTCTTTTAGAAGAAGGGAGTTTTCTTTTCGAAAAAAGAAGATTTAAAGATTATTAAAAAGGAGTCACGCATTATTGTAAAATGTAATAATGCAAGCTTGAATAATAAAAGAAGTTAGTAATTGTCTTTAGAAAAGATATTACTAAACAATTGTAATTTTAAATAAAATGTGATATATTATTAAAAAGTTATAAATTGTCAAATGAAAAATTAGAAGAAGGAAATAAATATGCAATCTTTACAAGAATTATATAAAATAGGATATGGACCATCTAGTTCACATACAATGGGACCTGAAAGAGCAACTAAGATGTTTAGAGATAAATATCCAGAGTCTGATAAATTTAAAATAATACTATATGGTTCGCTTGCACTTACAGGCAAGGGACATTTAACAGATTATATTATAAGAAAAACATTAGAAAATTATGAAGTAGAAATAGAATTTGATATAAATGAAGAATGCAAAGTTCATCCAAATACATTTGACATATTTGCATATAAAAATAAAGAACTACTAGATACTTGGAGAGTATATTCGATAGGTGGAGGAACATATAGAATTGAAGGAGAAGAAGACACCTTACCTAAAGATATATATCCTCAAAAGAATTTTAGAGAAATAAAAGAATATGTAAAAGAAAATAATATAGACTTATATGAGTATGTATGTCAAATAGAAGGCGAGGAAGAAATAAAAGAATTTTTAAACAAAGTTTGGAAAAGCATGCAACATACAATAAAAAATGGATTAAATACTTCAGGAATAATACCAGGCAGATTAAAACTAGAGAAAAAAGCAAAGAAAATTTATGAAAGCAAATTCGACTTTGAAACAGACGAAATGAAGAAAACGAGACTTATTAGTAGTTATGCTTATGCAACAAGCGAAGAAAATGCAAGCGGTGGAATTATTGTAACAGCACCTACATGTGGTGCATGTGGAGTATTGCCTGCCGTTATGTATTATATGAAAGAAGAATATAATATAAAAGATGAAGAAATAGTTAAAGCATTAGCAGTAGCAGGAATAATAGGCAATGTAGTAAAAGCCAATGCTTCTATTAGTGGTGCCGAATGTGGTTGTCAGGCTGAAATAGGGACAGCTTGTGCTATGGCAGCTGGTGCAAGTGCATATTTGCTGAAGCTAGATATTGATAGAATTGAAAATTCAGCAGAAGTAGCAATGGAACATCATCTAGGATTAACTTGTGATCCTATTTATGGATATGTCCAAATTCCATGCATTGAAAGAAATGCTGTTGCAGCAATGAGAGCTCTTGATTCCGCTATTTTATCTTTGATTTTAGAAAAAAATAAAAGAATATCATTTGATTTGATTGTTGAAACTATGTATGAGACAGGAAAAGATTTGAGTAAACATTATAGAGAAACTAGTGAGGGAGGATTAGCTAAGAAATATTGCAGAAATAAATACTTTAATAAAGAAATGAGAGAAGAGACCGCACACTGAACTAAAGTAACAGAAAAACTCACATTACCACTAGCAATTCACAAAATACTATGATATAATCAAAACATCAAATAAAAAGGAGAAAGAAATATGTTTCTTGAAGACAAAAGATTTTTGTATGTAATACTTGGAATACTAATAATTTCAAATTTGGCAAGAATGACAACAGAAGGATTACTTGCAATCTTACTAACCTTACCAGCAGTCCTAATTGCAATAACCTTTCACGAATATGCACATGCATTTGCAGCAACAAAACTAGGAGATGATACTCCAATGCTACAAGGCAGACTAACACTAAACCCAATGAAACACATAGACCCAGTAGGATTTGCTCTATTATTATTTGCAGGCTTTGGATGGGGAAAACCAGTACAAATAAATCCAAGAAACTTTAATAGAAAATACTCAATAGAAGCAGGAGAAGCAATAGTCTCAGTAGCAGGTCCAATAATGAACTTTGTACTAGCAGTAGTATTCGCACTAATATATGCAGCATTATATAGATTTGCTCCAACTTTTATCATAACACAAGTAGGAGCAATAGTATTTGATATGCTATTATATCTAGTAATGATAAACATAGGATTAGGAGTATTCAACCTAATCCCACTTCCACCATTAGACGGCTCAAAAATTTTAATAAAATTTTTACCATACAATGCAAAACAATGGTTTAGAAACAAAGAAACAATATTCTATATAATATTCCTAGTTCTATGGATATCAGGACTAACAGGATATATAATAAGTCCAGCCTTAAATTTTCTATACAAAGGAATGCTAAATGGAGCACTAGCATTATTCGGACTATTCTAGCCTAGAATATACAAACTAGCACTTAAAGATACAAAAAAGAATGAAATACTTTAAGGCAAAGGTAACTTGCCACTCAAAATTATAAAAGGAAGAAGAAAACATGAAAATATTAGCAATAGAAACTAGTTGCGATGAAACTGCAGCAGCAGTGGTAGAAGACGGCAGAACTGTCCTTTCAAATATAATAAACACTCAAATAAAAATTCACGAAAAATACGGAGGAGTAGTTCCAGAAATAGCCTCACGTAACCACATAGAAGCAATCTCAACCGTAGTAAAAGAAGCATTAAAACAAGCAGATGCAGACCTAAAAGACATAGAAGCAATAGCTTGTACCTATGGGCCAGGCCTAGTGGGAGCATTGCTAGTAGGAGTACGGCTATGCAAAAGCTCTAAGCTATGCTTCAAAAAAACCACTAATACCAGTAAATCACATAGAAGGTCACATCTCAGCAAACTACATAACCCATAAAAACCTAACCCCAGAATTTCTAAGCTTAGTAATCTCAGGAGGACACACCCACTTAATCCAAATAAAAGACTACACAGATTTCGAGATTTTGGGTAGAACCAAAGATGATGCAATAGGAGAAGCCTTCGACAAAGTAGCAAGAATAATGAATCTCCCATATCCAGGAGGACCTAAAATAGACAAATTATCAAAAGAAGGAGAAGCAAACATAGAACTACCAAAAACCCATACAGACGGCTTAAATTTTAGTTTTAGTGGAATAAAAACAGCAGTAATAAATACAAACCATAACAAAAAAGACATAAAAAAAGAAGACATATGTGCAAGTTTCCAAACAGCAGTAACAAACGAGCTAATAGAAAATACAAGAAAAGCAATAGACCAATATGGCTTCAAAAAAGTAGCCTTAGCAGGAGGAGTGTCAGCAAATAGCTACATAAGAGCAGAATTTCAAAAACTTCGGAGAAGAAAAAAACATAGAAATCTACTATCCAGATATAAAACTATGTACAGACAATGCGGCAATGATAGGAAGTGCAGCTTATTATAATTATCTAGAACGGAAAAACTGCAGACTTAACACTAAATGCTATACCAAATCTAAAAATAGGAGAAAATAAATGAGCATATATGCCATAGCAGACTTACACCTTTCATTTGAAACAGAAAAACCAATGGACATATTTGGTACAAACTGGACAAACCATGAAGAAAAAATAAAACAAAACTGGCAAGAAAAAGTAAAAGAACAAGACACAGTACTACTTCCAGGTGATTTCTCATGGGCTATGGACTTAAAAGAGATAAAAAAAGACTTTGAATATCTAAATAATCTACCGCGGAAGAAAAATAATGCTAAAAGGAAATCATGACTACTGGTGGAACAGCCTAAAAAAACTAAATGAATACAAGGAAGAAGTAAAGCTAAAAAATATAGAATTTTTACATAACAATGCATATGAAGTAGAAAACAAAATTATTGCACGGCACAAGAGGTTGGCACTTTGGAAAAGAAGAAGAAGATAAAAAAATAGCAGATAGAGAATTAATAAGATTAGAGTTATCAATCAAAGAAGGAATACAAAAATATGGTGAAACAAAAGAAATCATAATATGCATGCATTATCCACCAACAACAAAAGAACTATTAGAAAACTCGCCATATATCAAATTAATGCAAAAATATAACATAAACAAATGTATATATGGACATCTACATGGAGAGGCGATAATAGAAAAAATAGAAGGCGATATAGGAGGAATAGAGTTAAAACTTGTAAGCTGTGATGCATTGAACTTTAGATTAGCAAAGATAGAGGAGTGAAAAAAATAAAAGGAAAAATAATAAAAAATATTTCAAATACATATACAATAAACCACAAACGGCAAACAATATGAAGCAGTAGCAAGAGGAAAGCTAAAATTAGATGAAATAAAACCAGTTGTTGGAGATAATGTAGAATTTGAAGAAATAGCAGAAGGAAAGGCAGTTATAACTAAAATACTAGAAAGAAAAAACTATTTAAAAAGACCAAAAGTAAGCAACATAACTCAAATAATATTTGTAGTCAGTCCAAAAATGCCAGAAATAAATCTAAACTTATTAGATAAGAAATTGGCATTAGCAGAATACTTAAATTTGAAATCAGTAATAGCAATAAATAAAAAGGACCTAAGTATAGAAAAAACAGAAGAAATATCAAAGCTCTATCAAAAAGTAGGATATAAAACAATAAAAATAAATGCAGAAATAGGGGAAGGTATTGAGGAACTAAAAGAAAGTCTAAAAAATAACATATCAGTATTAGCAGGGAAATCAGGAGTACGGCAAATCCACAATAACAAACCAAATTTTAGGAACCCAAAAAGCACAAATAGGAGAAATAAGTCAAAAAAACAAAAAAGGCAAAAACACAACAACAGATGTAACACTATATGAAATAGAAGCAGACACTTACTTACTAGATACTCCGGGTTTTCAAGCAATAGATATCTTTGAAATAGAAACAAAAAACTTAAGCGAATATATGATAGACTTAAAACCATATATAAAAAACTGTGAATACATAGGATGCACACACATAAAAGAAGAAAACTGCGGAATAAAAAAAGCAGTAGAAGAAGGAGAAATCCAAAAAATCAGATACGAAAACTATAAAATAATATATCAAGAGTTAAAAGAAAGAGAGGAAAATAAATGGAAAAAGTAGAAATATCAACATCAATCCTAAATGTAGAAAGAGAGCAAGCTAATAAAATAATCTATGGGCTAGAAGTAGCACACACAGACTACTTCCACATAGACGTAATGGATGGCAAATTTGTACCAAAAGACACAGTAAAACAAATGCTAGAATATACAACACTAGTTAAACAAATCACAAACATACCAATAGACGTACATCTAATGGTAGAAGACGTAAAAGAACACATAAATGAATACATAAGTTTCGAACCAAACATAATAACATTTCACTTAGAAGCAGTAAAGAGTAAAGAAGTAAAAGAATTAATAAACATGATAAAAGAAGCAGGCATAAAAGTTCGGAATATCAGTAAAACCAAAAACAAATATAGAAGATATTTATGAATACTTACCATATATTCATATGTGCCTAGTAATGACGGTAGAACCAGGTCTAGGAGGACAAAAACTAATACCAGAAACATTAGAAAAAGTACAAAAATTAAAAACATATATAAATGAAAACAATATAAACATAGACATAGAAGTAGACGGAGGCATAAAACCAGAAAATATAGAAGAAGCAAAAAAAGCAGGAGCAAATATATTTGTAGTTGGAACAGCAATAGTAAATAGTGATAATATGGAAGAAACTATAGAAAATTTGAAAAACAGAAATATCAAGACAGAAGAATTATTACTAAAAGAAGAACAAACATCATATATGGTAAATGACGCAATTAGTTTTGAAAATGAATATAACGAATATATAGAAAATGCATTAGACGAAGCAGATAAAGTAGCAGATAGTGAAAATGTAAGGTATTATACACAAGAAGAAGTATTTAATAAATTGAGGAGAGAACTAGATGAAGAATAAATATAAAGTAATACACTTGCAGTTATTTTATGAAGATTTAAGACAAATTATAAATTATATAAAATATCAATTGAATAATCCCAGTTCAGCAAAGAAACTATTAAATGAGATAGAAAAAAACATTGAAGAAAGATCTTATAATCCTACCTCGTATAAAGAATACAAAACAAATAGAAAAAGAAAAAATCCATATTATAAAATTAATGTTAAAAATTATATAATATTTTATACAGTTACAAATGATGTTATGGAAATAAGAAGAATCCTATATGCTAGGAGGAATTTAGAAGAATTAATATAAATACACACAAAGGCAGGAAAAAAATTGGAATTAGAAGGCGAAGTAGAAACAATAATATATGAAAACGAAATGAATTCATATACAGTGGCAAGATTTATAACCGAAGGTGAGACAATAACCATCGTCGGTTTTTTGCCATTTGTAAACATAGGAGATACAATAAAAATAACAGGAGAATTTGTACAACATAAAGACTATGGAGAACAATTTAAAGTAGAAACCTTCAAAAAAGAAATGCCAAAAACCTTAGATGCACTAGAAAGATACCTAGGTGGAGGAAGTATAAAATGGGTAGGACCAAAAACAGCAGAAAAAATAATAAAAACCTTTGGAGAAGAAACCATATATGTACTAGAAAAAGAACCAGATAAACTCGCTACAATAAAAGGGATAACAAATGAAAAAGCACTAGACATATCAGAAAGTTTTGTATCAAACAAAGAAATATGGAAAATAGTAGACTTCCTAGAAGAAATAGGAATAGCACCAAGCTATGCAAAAAAAGTATATGAATTATACGGAATAAACGCAGTAGAAGAGATAAAAAATGACCCATATAGACTAATAGATGTAGTAAGAGGGATAAGCTTCAAAACCATAGACGAAGCAGCACTCAAAATAGGAGTAAACCAAGACGACGAACAAAGAATAATATATGGGATAAAATATGGATTATTACTTGCGACATATAACGGACACACTTGTGTATTAAAGCAAAATCTTCTAGACTTTACATCAACACTATTAGAAATAAGTCCAAGCACAATAGAAATATTTGTAAACCAATTAAAAGTAAAAGGAACACTCGTAGTAGAAGAAAGAGACGACGATGACTGGGTGTACCTTAGAGAATATTATGATGCAGAAACATTTGTGGCAGGAAAGCTCATAAGATTAGATAATGTAAAGAACAGAAAACAAATAACCAAAATAGAAGAGAAAATAGAAAAACAAGAAAAACAAGCAGACATAGAACTATCAGAAAAACAAAAAGAAGCAATAAAAGCAGTAAGCAAAAACAATGTATGTGTTATCACAGGAGGACCAGGAACAGGAAAAACAACAATAATAAAAACCATAATAGAACTATACAAAAAAGAAGGAAAAAAAGTAGTACTATGTGCACCAACACGGAAGAGCAGCAAAGAAAATGACAGAAACAACAGGAGAACCAGCAAAAACATTACATAGACTACTCCAAATAAAAAAAATAAACGAAACAAACTATATAAATGAAGAAATAGACATAGAACCAATAGATGCAGACGTAATCATAGTAGATGAAGTTTCAATGATAGACTTAAGCCTAATGAAATATTTATTAACTGCAGTATATGAAGGTACAAAGCTAGTACTAGTAGGAGATGTAGACCAGCTCCCATCAGTAGGCGCACGGAAGTGTACTAAAATGCATAATACAATCAGAAAGAATAACAGTAATAGAACTAGATAAAATCTTCAGACAAGCAGCAAAATCAAAAATAATATTAAATGCACATAAAGTAAACTCAGGAGAAGGATTTGTCCAAGATAAAGAAGGAGAACTAAATAAAGACTTCTACTTTGTAGAAGAATCAAACCCAGAAAAAATACTAAATTTTGTACTATCACTATATAAAGATGGACTAAAAAAATTCGAAGGATACGAAGAATTTAAAAGTGTACAAATAATAACGCCAAGCAAAAAAGGAATAGTACGGAACAAGAGAATTAAATAAAAAAATTCAAGAACTAATAAATCCAAATAAAGATAGCAAAAAAGAAAAAACATCACGGACAAAGCATTTTTAGAGAAGGCGATAGCATAATGCAAATGAAAAACAACTATGATATAGAATGGGAACAAGATGGAGAACTAGGCACACGGAATATTCAACGGAGAAATGGGCACAATAACTAAAATAAGTAATATCACAGAAACAATAGAAGCAAGTTATGATGGAAAAGTTGCAACATACACTTACCAAGAATTAGACCAAATAGAACACTCATATGCAATCACAGTACATAAATCACAAGGAAGCGAATTTGATGTAGTAATCTTGCCAATCACAAGAACAGCACCAATGTTACTCACTAGGAATTTGCTTTATACAGCAATAACAAGAGCAAAAAAACTACTAATCCTAATAGGGGGCAAGGATGTAGTAAGCTTTATGATAAAGAACACGGATGCAAAGATTAGAAACACAGGACTAGAATATAAGCTAAGAGATATATAACTAAGATGATGAGGGCAGAAAGGTAGGCTAAATGAATATAATAACTGAAATCTTAGAAATAATATTTCCAACCACATGTATAATTTGTGGGGATTTAAACAAAAATGCATTATGTAAGAAATGTGAAACAGAACTAGAATCAAAGCTAGTATATAAAATGGAAAAATATAAAAATAAAAATTTTGAAACACATATATACATAGCAAACTACAAAGGTCAAATTAGAAATAAAATATTAAATTATAAATTTCACTCAAAACCATACATGTACAAAACTTTTGCAAAAATTACAATAAAATCACAAAAAATCTACGAAATTTTAAAAACATATGATATAATAACAGAAATACCAATACATAAAAAAAGAAAAAATAAAAGAGGATATGACCAAAGTCAACTAATAGCAAGAGAAATAGGAAGAAATGTAGAAGGGTTAGAATATAAACAAATCTTACAAAAAACAAAAAATATAGTGCCACAAAGCTCATTAAATAAAAAGCAAAGAAAACAAAACATAAAAGATGCATATAAAATACAAACAAAAGAAAAACTACTAGGTAAGAGAATAATACTATTTGACGATATATACACTACAGGCTCAACAGCAAATGAATGTGCAAAAGAGTTAAAACAAGCAGGAGTCAAAGAAGTATTAATCTTAAGCTTAGCAAAATGAAACACAAAAAGAAATATAAATGGAGGAACAGATGGAAGAATTAGTAGAAAGTATACTAGACTATGTAAGAGCAGATTATACAGACTATGCAGTTATGATAAATGGTGAATGGGGAAGCGGAAAAACCTATTTTTGGAATAATAAAGTTAGAAATAAAATAGAATCCATGAAACTAAACGGAAAATCATACACAACAATATACATGTCTCTATATCGGAATATCAAACCTAGAAGAAATAAGCAAAAAAATATTCATAGAAACAACGCAACTAATGGACAAAAATCTTAAAAAATTCATGGATGTAAATAGTGTAACCAAAATACCAGAATATGCAAAAACAGGAATAGACATGGCGAACTTATTTGGAGTTACACAAAATGGAGATAGAGTAGATTACTCAGACTTTTTCTCAACAGAAGACAAAGTTTTATGTTTTGATGACCTAGAAAGAGCCAATGTAGACGTTATAGATATATTAGGATATATAAACAACTTTGTAGAACATGACCATATCAAAACAATAATAATCTGTAACGAAAAAGAATTATCAACAAAACTAAAAAGTACAAATTTGGAAATGAAAACTTTTATAGCAACATATATCCTAGACAAAGAAAACGAGCTAAACCAAGTTACAGACAAGCCAATGGTAGAAAAAATCCAAGACAAAATAGAATACGTATTTGACAAAGCCAACGATTACGAAAGAATAAAAGAAAAACTAATAGGAGAAACTTTTGAATATCAACCTAAATTTGACTATATCATAAATGGACTTTTAATGAGATATGAATCAAACCCAGACCTAATAAGATTTTTAAGAGAATGTACAGGCCTAATAATCACAACTTTCAACAAAAGTGGCACAAGAAACTTAAGAATACTAAAACATGCCCTAAACGACTTCAAAAAAATCTTCGAAATGGTCAGCAAAAACTATCCAAACACAAACCATAGAGTATTACAAACAATGTTAATATTCACAATAGCAGTATCATTTGAAATAAAAGCACGGAAAAATTACAAAAGACAAATTCATAAATATCTCAAACAACGAAGAATATAAATCAATACTAGTATCTTCAAGAGTTTTGATGGATAATAGACAATTTTATATCAAAGAATTTGATAACACATATTACTATAACTTCAAATCAGAATATAGATTTTTCAAATTTATAGAGATTTATGTAAGAACGAGAATTTTTGACATGAAAACATTCAAAAAAGACATGGAAATGATAATAAACACAGTAGATACATCAAACTTGCCAGGTTATAAAAGACTACTTACAGAAGAATATTGGAAAATCAGTGATGAAGAATTTGATTCAATTATAGATGAAATTTTAGAAGATGTCAGAAGCGGAAAAACAAGTCTAATTGAAAATGTAAAACTATTCATATACTTTGATTATCTAATAAATAAAGGACTAATAAAACATGATATGAGAGCAGTAAAGCAAGTTTTCATTAATGGTATGAACATATCATCATTAGTATCAGCTTATTGTGATAATGTAGAAGAAGAACTAGACACAATAGGAATAGGAGAACCATCTAAAGACGTTGAAGACATTTTAAGGCATTTTTATAACTTAAACTCAAAACTAAAAGACAGAATGTATATAGAAATGGCAGATAGTATATTTAAATGTATACCAATGAAAATGGAAGTATTTTATGAACGTTTTGATAAAGAATGCATGAACATTCCAATTTTCAAATACTATGATGTATACCAAACATTCCAAAGGCTATCATGTGCAAGTAATGAAGACATAGTAACAATAAAAGAAAAGCTAATGAACAGAGCAGACCTATTCACAAAAGAAATAGAACCAGAAATGAAAAACATAAGACAACTAAAACAAATAATCGATGACTATACAAAAGACAAAGAAAACAGCATAAAACTAGTAATGCTAAAAGATTTCTCAAAGGATTTAGGCAAAATACTAGAAAAATATTCAGTGAGTTAAAATAAGCCGTTAGAGGTTGAAAGATGCATTACTGGTTTTATAGGACACATTACATTGCATCTTGTAGGGTGCGCTACGTCGCACCTTACTAAGAAAAATTTTATCCTAAAATTGTATTGACAATTTTCTCCAATATGTATATAATTATTACATAAAAAGCCAAAACCAAACAAAAAAGAGGAAAACCAAAGAAATGAACCAAACCAAACCAACCAGAGAAAGCCGACAGGCTTTCATGTTAATGCAAAATAACAAAAGCTTATTTTGCATACAAAAAAATAGCAAAACACATATAAAGACACATGCTCTTTATAGTATTTTTCATGTCAAGGAAAAGTACTATAAAGAGTGCATGTGTCTTTTTGACATGATGTAAAAGAAAAATAAAAAGAGAGGAAAACCAAACCAAAAATGAAAAAAATAAGACCAACCAAACTAGGCGAAAGTGGAATCACTTTAATCGCTTTATTAGTCATGATAGTAATTTTAATCATACTGGCAACAGTAACAATCAGAGCCTTATTCGGCGACGAACCCCTAATAAAAACAGCAACCAATGCAGGAGAAAACTACAAATATAGCCACTATGAAGAGCAAGTAAAACAAGTAGTACAAGGCGAAATAATATCAAAAAGTGCAATAGGAGAAATTGCATCTATTCAAAATGTGCAAGAGGCGTTAATAGATGAAGAATGGGTAAAGACAGCAAAA
>JAAVZW010000012.1 GCA_022791835.1 Clostridia bacterium
AGAAAATAGAGATTATAGACCACCTAAACTTTCATAATATATATAATTTCTAATTTTCAATGTACTACAATAACTTTACATAACTTTAATGTTCTCATTAAAGTCTTTTTCACATTTCTAAAATATTATTTTCTTTTTTTTAGAAGTTTTTTTCAAAAAAGACTTGACTTTTGATAGTTGGTCTTCCGCACCGTTACTCTCTGATAATCTTCGCTACTGTATATAAAATACAGATAAGCGCCTCCATCAGGAACTCTGAAATTGACCTGTAAGTTATTGGCCGTCGAACCAGAGAGGTTGCCGGTAACATTGCCATAGCCGTCAGCATTAGCTGAAGTCGCCGAAGCAATCATAGTTGCCTCAGATAAGACTTCACCCAGTGCTACATCTGACTTTTCCTCAGCCTCAGCCGCAAAAGCAACCGCAGACATGGAAAAAATCATCAGCATGCTCAGGCACAATGCGAAAAACCGCTTGTAGATGCTTTTCATAAATAAACCCTCCATAAAATGTGATGTAGATACTTTTTCTCCTCTATTACAAAGATGTTAGTATAGTACCAAAATCTTTGTAATTAAGTAATCGCACATATGGTATTATTACCATATATACATATATATTAACATATTTATATAAAGCATACAACAAAAAGCAAAAAAAGCCCAAAAATATAATTTGTGAATAATTATAATAAAAATATTAGGAGAACGAGCAAATGCTCGTCCTCCTTTTGAGAGAAGAAGTGCTTTTTGAACTGATTTTATTTTAAAGTCAGTTCAAAGGCGGCAGTATTACTCGTTATACGAGAAATCTGTACCAAAGAATTGACAACCTGCAGGGCCGTCGCCTTCAAAGCGAATTGTATAGGAACACCGGTAAAATTCACTGGGATGGATGGCGCAAATAGTTACTCGAGTATTACTTGCACTAATATACTTTGTGAATGTGTGCCCAGATCTGTTAACCGTTACAGTACAGGCAGGAGTGGATGCAGTCTTGATAAAGGTAATATAACTGCACCCTTTAGTATCTCCCAAATTGCCTTCCCAAGTTTCACCAGTTGAAACGTGCTTTTGAGTCAATGGCAAAGTTAGGGAACGCATCTCTCTTGCAGAACTTGGAGAAACAGACATGCTTACAATGCTTGAGGTGTACTCAATGGGAGAAGTGGGGCATGCAGATGCAGTAACCATACAGGCCAGAAGCATCATCATCGCCATCACCAGCGATAGGAACCGCTTATGAGTGTTCTTCATTGTTTTTACCTCCATAGTTTATGTTGTGTTGTGAAGATATACAGAGTTTTGCTATGCTAGAGGTAGGAAATTAGCTTGACTCGGATATAAGCACTTCTTCTCTCTATTACAAAGATGCTAGTATAAAACTAACATATCTGTAATTTAATAGGTATACATATAGTGAATTACTATATATATACCTTAACATATTTATGTGAAACAAACAACTAAAAGCTAAAAAAGCTAAAAAAGTCCAAAAGTTAAATTTTATAGTGTAATGATTTTCTATTTTATTTTTAGCATTCTTTTATTGTATAATTACTATGTTTGTTTACAAATTAAAAGTTGGTTAAATATTTCTGTGTCTTTGAATCTATTTCATATCCTTCTAAATCTACTATTTTCATGTCTTCTTCTGTAAGCATGTTAGTTTTATATGCATAGTCTGAGATTAAAGTATTTCCATCTTGTTGAGTTTCTTCAAATTCTAATATGAGCATACTCTCTTTATTTATTATTAAAGAATAAATTTTGCTGTCAGTATTTTCTTTTAATACGTAACAAGGGATACCGTAATATGACTCTTCACTTACTGTAATTTTTCCGTAATGAATTAATAGATTTTTTATTTAAATTTTCTAAATATATAAAGGCTTCTTCTCTTTTAAATAAATGTTCTTTATCTTCTATTCCGATTCCAGGTGTGAGTATGCTATCTACAATTTTTAAATGGTCCCAAATTTCAATCATGATTATATTTTGATCTATCATTTTACCATAGGTTAGATTGCATCCAAGCATATTATTTGGAGAAATAGTTTCTTGTTTAAATTTTCCATCTTTATATGAATACATTAATTTTGAATTTTCGCTTTTGAAATTTATAGAAAGTACAAAATTATTATTATTTTTAAAATTTTGCGTATTTTCATAAACATCAGATATAATACTATGTACTAATTTGCTATTCTTATATTGATATATACTTTTAATACCTTTGTATACCCAAGCAGAAAAAATAAATAATACAAGTATAAGTGCAATAATTTTAAAAATAAGTATTTGTCTATTACATTTTTTCAAAAAATTAATTTCCTTTTTGTCTTTTTCTTTATCTTGAGCTTCTTCACTTTCTTTGCCGTGCAAAACTATTGTAAATATCTCTGCATTCTTCACATTCAACTATATGTTTTTCTATATATGCTTTGGTTATATTACTTACTTGATTTTCTATATAGTTTGGAAGTAAGTCTTTTACAATTTCACATTTTTCTTTCATTATTTTTCATTGCCTCCTTTAATTTTATTTTTCCTCTATAAAAAGCAAGTCTTACCCAATTTTCGGATTTACCTAATATCTCTCCAATATTTTTGAAACTAAGTTCTCCTCTTATTCTTAAATAGAAAACCTCACGTGTATCTACATCAAGTTTATGTATATACTTATATAAATCAATGATTTCATTATTACTTTCTAGTTCTTCTTCTAAAGACTTCCCAAAGACTAAATTTTCAACATATCTTTCATCATTGAGTGAAATATTGGCTTTTTTCTTTTCTTTTCTCAAAAGATCCAACCACGTATTTTTGGCAATTGTACAAAGCCAAGTACTTACTTTGCACTCATTATTAAACTTATTTATTCCTTTTACTGCCTTATAAAATGTTTCTTGGGTCAGTTCTTCTGCTAACAAACAGTCCCCACATAAACTATTCAAATAGTTATAGACAAGCATCGAATATTCCTTATAGAGTTGTTCCAAAGTTTTCCCCCCCTCCTATTAATTAAGACGTAACAGAATTTACTTTTGTTGCACAAATTTTCAAAAAATTTAATTTTATATTTCTAGTACTGTTAGTAAAAGAAATTTTCTGTACATATACTTTAACAGAATCATAATAAGTATGCAATGGAAAAACAAAAAAGTATTAAAATAGATTTTTATACATTTACTATTTCAAGATTAGGATAAGTACAATATAAAAATGGTATATTACACCCTATATCACTTAAAGACTCCTTATCAGGAAATGCTAAAATAAGTTTATCGGCTAAAGGTATAGATAGGGGATAGGACCTTACTAGTGTTACAACACCTTTTTTATTTTCTTCATTTGCTACAATGATATGGTATAACAAATTATCATTAGTCATAAATGATATAAAAATAGGCTCATAGTTTTTATAAAACTTCACATACCTATTTTTATACTTACACAAAATATCTAATGCAACTAACATTTCTTCATTTATTTGTTTTGTATTATGCACGAAGACATTTCCTTTCTTAGATACCATATTTGAGCTTAGAATCGATTTAAAGCTATTTTTATTATCATCGAATATAATTTGTAGTTGCTCAAGTTTTGCACAGCTAAAATCTTGAATAAAATTTATTACTTTTTGATTATCTATCATATGATTAAACCTCCAAAATAAATAAAAATTAATCCAATATAAAAAATATAGGAGATATTTGACATTTATTAAATACTTTTGTATAATAACTATAGAGTGATAACTAATCATAGAAATATGTAGTATCACTCAAAACTTGGAAAAACAAAGATAAAATATATCTCTAGCTTTAATTAGGTAGAGATATATTTATTTTTGCAATTATATAATTCTCATTAAGTAACCATATATTAGTTTTTTTTCTTGACGTATTTCAGTGATTTTTATTAAGACTCTATCAAGATAATGTGGGTACTCATTAAACCTAGCAGGAACTCTAATTAAGCTAGTTACATTGCTGTTATCTAATTGCACTATAATTCCACTGTTTTGCTTAGGAAATGCAATTACTTTTCCAGTATATTCACCGTTTTCAATTATATATTTTCTAATATTTGTATAAGGATTTTCAATAAAATCTTTGCTACTTAAATCAAATATGTTATTCTGCATATCCATAGCTTTGATTCGCACTTTTAAATAATCTCCAACAGCATAAATATCTTTGCAATTTACAATATATGTATGACTTAAATTATCTGCTTTTATAACAACTTCTTTCCCATACAATTCTACAATAATATGTTTTATACCGAACTGCGATTATTCTTACTCTAGCAGTATCATTTACTTTTAGCTTTGATAATTTTAATTCTGCTCGTAATTGCATAGCTTCTTTTCTACTTGCTATTGCTATATTTGATATAGTATCTATTTCCTTTACAATAAAATCGATTTCTGCTCCTAACATTCCTCTAATCATAGATTTGTTTATTTTTGATAATCCTAAATACTCACTTGGAATAAGAATTTTTATATTATCATACCACACGATTGCACAAGAGATTTTTGCATTTTTCAATTTATAATATTCGTCTTCTATACCACTGATTTTGCCTGTTAGTATTCTTTGTTCCTCTTTACTTCTCATTAGTTCTTTTAAAGCTAATTTACTCATGTGATTTCACCTCCATAATAAAAAGCATTTACCAACTAAGGCAAATGCAATAATACTAATATTAAGTTAGCTTTATATATTTTCTTTCAAAGAGTGCCTATATATCATAGATAATGAAAAATTAAATGTGGCAATACTAAAATGTAAAGAGGCAAGTGCTATACCTAAACTAATTATAATATACGAATTTAATTCTTCACGTGGAATAATACATGCTTGTACAATCCAAATGATTGAAATTATTAAAAATATTATTGCTATTATTCCATAAACTATGCTTTTTCTTTTGTATTTTTTTGATTATATTCCATTTATTCTCCATATTTCAATTATGCAACTCTATTTTGGTCAAATGTGCGAATTTTTACTAAAAACTCATTCATATAACCAAAAAGTTCTTCTTTTCTAACAAGTAATTCATTAATTGTATCATGGTCTAGCTTGTGGGTTAAAGAGTCTCTTATTTTTTTGACAGATTTTTTCCCTACATGATTCTCAGCACTAAAGAGTTTGCGTAGTAAATCTTTTTCGAAATCATAACCAGCAAAATTTAAAGCATAAGGAGCCTGTTTCATTGAGACTAATAATCTAGTAACCGTCTTTCCTTTGCACTTTTGATGTTCCGCTAATATAACTTTATAAGTAGCTTCGCACAAAAGAAAAGTATTTTTAAAATTGTCTATAAGTATTTTAGTATTTTCGTCGTTAAAAACTTTTTCGATTCTTTCTAATTCAGCTTTTGCTTGATTTCTTAAAGCAAATTTTTCTCCTTCTGATAATTCCATATCTTGCTCCTTTTTTTATTTATGAAAATCATTTTTGCTAATTATATCACATATCTAAAAAGTATTCCATTCTAATTTCTCTTTTTTCATAGGTTTTTCGATAATTTTTTCTTTTGATTGCACTTTTCGAGTAGTATTTTTAATCCATTTTGGATTATACTCATTTATAGAACTAGGTTTTAATTTTGAGGCAAGGATATGTTCTGTATATATCATTTTATCAAGTTGCAAAGGCTTATTTCCTCTTAAATTAAGAAGGAGTTTATTTGATGGTATTCTCAAAATCTCGTCTACATTTAGCAAGTTTCTTTGCTGTTTTGATATATTTTTCTGACCATATTCGATAATATCTCCTTCTATGGAATTTGCTTTTCTTATAGACGTAGTTTCTACAGTTGATACTCCTATCAAATCGCAAAAATATTCAGCTGTCAAAACATCTGTAATTCCCATATCAATTCTTGTATCACAATTCCCTATAATTTCGTCTGCCAATCCATTAGGATAACGATTTTGAAATTGGCCTAAGTTTTGCAGAATAGGTATTAAAGCAATTCCACGACTTCTAACTGTGCTAATCTTTTTATTGAAGTCAGGTATCTGTCCGTATGTTTGCAAATTCGTCTAAGAAACAGTATACTTCATTTTCACACCTGCCATCTGGTCTTGAATCTGCATATCTTACTAATTTAATAAATAAAAATGTATAAAAAAGGGAAGCAATAAAGTCAAAAGACGAGTTCATATCGCTAGTTATTATATAATATATACAAGGTTCTTTGGCTGGAAGGGTTAAGTCAATATCACTTTCAGCAGTTAGTTTTTGCAAGTTTTCGTTTTGAAAAACCTGTAGCCTGGTGCCTAATCCTGTTATAACGGAAGCTTTTATGGTATCACTTCCGACTAGCAAATATGTTATAGGACATACGTGCAGGGCTATCAAGAGGGAGTCTTTTAAATAGATTATCTATTTGAACAATATCACCACTTGCAATATGCTTATAAACATTTGCTAGAGTATTGTTATTAGACAGATTCTCTAAAAAATAAAATTCAAAAGCTTTTAAAAGATTTTCTTCAGCACGAGGCCAAAACTCATCTCCGTTTGTTATGTACTTGTGTATTTGAAATGATAATGTTGGCATTGGTCTGTACGTCTGTTATATTTTCATTTTCAGCTAATGGATTCCATCTATCACTATGTTTCATATCATTTAGGTTTAAAACTTTTACTGTATATCCAATACTTCTAAAGTAACTAGATGTAGTTCGATAGACTTCGCCGTTTTGGGTCTGTTACTATAATGGACTTTTTATATTTGGAAAGTTCTAATAGGTTAGTTAGTAAGAATCCTATTGTTTTCATACTTCCAGAGCTACCGAAAAATGCATATATTTTTATTAAAATAACCAGTCAAAGGTAATTTTATAATGTTACCATTATATTTACCTAAGATAATGCCAGGTATTTTATCAGAACCTAAGACATTTGCTATTTCATTTTCAGGCATCCAATTTGCGGTTCCAAATGTTCCATCCCTGATTTTTAATTTAAAGCCATCAAGTTCCTTTTCTTTTTTATAGAATACAAGTAATATATCTACGACTATTAAAGCAGAAATAAGAGCGACTATAAAGCAAATAAGTATATATAAACTGCTTGCCAAAATTATATCTCTATCAAAACATTTGCTTAAAATACCGAAATATTTTGGGACTTTTAAATCTATAACAATATTTAGAAGTAAGCAAAAAAATAAAAATATGTAAAAACATACCTTTTTAATCATAAATATTTATCTCCTTATCCATATATTTATCTAGATTAATAACAATATAATTAGCTGTTGGTAATTCTTTTCTTAGTCTTTCAACAATCTCTACATTACATATAATATCTACCTTTTGGCTGTGGTTTTCTCTTAGAAAATATTTTATATGTGTTATTTTTTCTGTGTCAAAGAAAGAAAACAAAGATAAAAAACAATTATCATTATCTGTATAATCGCAAAAACTATATTCGGATAAATGAACTTTATTGTTATAATTTTCTTGTATAATTCTAGACCAGTCTATATTGTTTAAGTATTTTAATTTCTCTCTATTTAAGATATTATCTTCTATTATAAGTACTTTATTAAGACCAAAAGAAAAGTCGTTAGTATGTATTCTCGAGATATCATTCGTTAAGATAATGATATTCTTGTAAAATCTTTCTTTTTGAATATCATACATGACAGAAGCTATATATCTATAATCTCTTTCTTGGGAAATATGATATGTTAGATACTCAATGCCATTTATTTTTAATGTACCTATGTATCTTCTTGCTGTGAGAGTATATACTTCATTATCCTTCATCGAGAAAGAGGGAGTAAATAACACCTTATCACATTTATAATAAAAAGAAGCTAAGTCGCTTATATAAAGTAACCTTGGTAAGTATTTTACGTTTCTATTAAGCTTATTGTATTCGGAGCCAAGGAGCTTTATATATTCAATACCGAGTTTGTCTAAGACTAAGTATAATTTTGTTTTTCTAAGAAAACTTTTAGAAATTAAATTATTTACTCTATTTCTATAATATTTTTTAGAAACAAAAAAACGAGGAGCATTAGTAGTTTTTAAATACTGATATTTTGCAATAAACTGTAATAACTCTTTTTCTTCAGTGCTATTAGGGAAATAATTCAAAAAATTCACCTCCAAATTGTTTGATGGTAGGATATTCGATATCTTACGATATCGTCTACCTACCTCAGGTTATTAAAATATGGCAAACACATGGCTTAATGCTAGAAATATAAAGGGCTTTAGAATAATCTTTATATGGAATTTCTTAGTAGCGACTTCTTAGTAATTTTCCATATTATTAGATACTGTATTGCAGTAAAAGTTGGTCAATATCTTCACCATCAAATACATAAACTTCTGTATGAGGATTATTAGAATATTCCCCTTTTACACCATAAGACATTTTTTCAAAGTTATCGTCTTTAATTATATTGCCATGTGTCAAGGCATCTGCAATAGGCTTGATATATCTATTATCTACATCCCACCCTAATATATTATTGTATATTTTAATATAAATAAAAACTTTATTCTCAAACAAACCTAAGAAAGGCTTAGTTGCTTCAATAATATTAAGTAAAATTCTTTTATGGGTATGAGTTTTTACATTTTTAAATGAGGGCAGAAGTTCAGGAATATATATTTTCAAAACATTATTTTTAACAGTCGCTTTGTATTCATTGTCGATAGTTGAGATTCTCTCATATTCAAAATTGGTATTTTCATTATACAATTTTATTTGCATAAGTAAGTTGTATCTTGATTGCTCAAAGTTTCGTAAAAAACTTTCAATTTGTAAATCTGATATGCTATTATTATTTGCTATTGTATTTATAGTGTCTTTTAAATTCAATAGTTCTTTTCTTAATCTTTCGTCTATAATCATAAAAATCTTTCCTTTACATTAATTTGAAGGGCAATATAAAGGGAAATACATTATTGAATTTTTATAAATTCGTCGTATGCCTCAAATATTTTTTCTGTTAGATTTTGTCTAACTTCTTGATTAAGAGGGTGGCATACATCCCTATAAGATATTTTTGCATTATTATCCCTGTTTTTTAACCTTCTTGAAGGCATAGAAATAAATCTACCATGAGTTCCTTCTAATAAAGTAATACCTCTGATAATAAAACAATTATCCAAAATAATGTTAGCATGTGCGAGAACAGGTGCTTTTAAATTAGTTTTAAAAATTTTGATTTCTGTAATTTCCATAATGAAATCCTCCTATAAATTAATATTTGAAGGGCAATTTATAAAGGATAATTATATTAGTAAATTTCATTTTCCAGTTTTTGGTAGTATTAATTCGCGTTTTTCTTCTGGAGTATGAACAATAGTAGGCCAATCACTATCTGCTGTAACGGTTACATTAAAGTAAATTCCGACAGTTTTTGTATGGTTTATGAAAACTTGACCATTTTGCAAAGTATCTAATGATTTACATTGCATAGTAGGGCATAGTGTTTCTTTAAAACCAGTATCTACTTTGCCAAAATCAAAACATGTTTCTACAATATATTCACCATCTGTAAGTTGAATAGTAGTAAAATCCAAATTAAAGTTTTCTTTAGTGTTTAGATTTTCTTTAAATAATATATAGTTATCTGACTTATTAGTTTTATAGTATACAGAATAACTTAGCTCCTGATTCCATGTACCAGTTGTCATTTTTTCTAAACGAATATAGTCAGTAGGGATGTAGTCAAACCATTTAAAATTATCTAAATACACGTTAGAATTATTTGCTACATTTGAGAACTTATAATTGACTATTTTTCCTGGTATTATTTCTTTTGTACCTTCTTTATCTACGTCTACAGTTATATCTACTGACTCATTTTCAATAGTTTTTTTAATAATTTCGCCATCAGTTTTTATTTCAAATGCATAAGTATCAGTGTTTAGTATATAATAAGGTGAACCTGTCTTCAGCTCTTTGCAATAATATTTTCCAATTGGTAGTTCTGTACTTATAGCTGTACCATCTTCAGAAGTTGTTATTTCTTCTATTAAGTTATCATTTTCGTCGTATACCCCAAAAACAGCACCTTGCAAAGTTTTAGAGTTATCATTTTTATCTACTTTTGTTATTTCTAATTTACCTTTAATTTTTTTGTTTTCAAATATAATATTAGTTATTTGGTTTTCTGTTAAAGTAATTTCTTTTACTTCGTCTGATAGTACGTAAGTATCTTGTGTAGAGACTTCACGAATATAATAATGTTCATCTATACATGGAAGATGAGAGCTTGTGGCTTCTCCGATTTTCGTCAGTAATAAGTGTTTCTATTAAATTCATTTTACTATCTAACACTTCAAAGACAACGCCTTCTAGCTTATATTCGTGATTATCAGCATCTACTTTTGTTACCTTGAATTGCGATTTTTTCTTTTCATTTTCAAAGGTTATACTGTTTATTTGCTCAGCTGTTAATACGATACCAGTTATTTGATTGTCTGTTAAATTGTATTTATAATTTGTTATTTTTTCTTTTACAGTGTATTTGTGAGTAACTTTTAAATTATTTATTATAGCACAGCCATTCTTATCAGTTGTAGTTTCTCCAAATTTTTTATTTATTGTTTCATCAAATATTTCAAATGTAACATCAGGGATTCTGTATTCGTGATTGTCAGCATCTATCTTTATTATTTGTAAAGAACTTACTTTTGAATCATTTTCTACTACTAAATGATATTGAATATCTTCTGTGATTTTTTCAATATCTTCTTCTGTTTTATTCTCTGTAAAATTAACTCTAAATACATTATCAGATAATACATAAGAATTATCTGTAATAGATTCTTTTATTAAATATTCTCTGTCTATTGGCAATAATGAAGAAGTAGCTTGTCCTAATTCATTTGTTGTAATGCTTTCTATAAAATTTCCATATTGGTCAGAGATATCAAAAGTAACATTAGGAATTTTTATGTTATTAAACTCACTATCACATTTTTCTAATGTAATATATCCTTGCTTAGGCTCATTAGTTATAGTTATTTCTGTAGTTTCATTAGCTTTTATTTCTAATGGTATATTATCTTTATTTAGTTTGTACCAAAGATTTGTACTAATTTCCTTTAAGTAAAATTCACCAGTCCATAGTCCAGTTATTTCAATTTTTCCTTCTAAATCTGTAGTATATGTACCGAGTAGCTGCCCCTGAGTATAAGGAGCATCTATATTTTGAGCATATAATTCGAAAGTTACTCCAGAAACAGGAATGGTATTGTCTAAAGAATCGACTTTATATACAACGAGATTACCTTTTTTATGTTGGTTTTTCAATTCTAGTGTTTTTAGTGTATCTGATTGGATATCATTTATTTGGTCCTTTGTTAGTCCTTCTGTAAAGTCAATAGTATGTATAGTCTCATCTAAAACATAATTTTGTAAGGTTTCACTTTCTACAACATGGTATTTTTTATCAATGCGAAGCCTAGAGCTTTCAGCAATCCCTTCGTTATTTGTTACAATTGTTTCTATATAATTATTATCTTCGTCGTAAACATCAAATTTTATGCCTTCAAGTGCATATTCATTGAAATCTTTGTCTTTCTTAACTACTTTGATAATACCTTTCTTTTTCTCGTTTTCTATAATAACGTGTGTATCTCCATACTCTTTCGACCATTTGACTTCTATTGGAGTATCGTTACCTAGATAATACCATCTATTAGTAGCAGTTTCTTTCAATAGATAGTCTCCTATGTTTAGGTTTTCTATATAGATTTCACCATTTACATCAGTATAGTATTTACCAACAAGCTTTTTATCTGAATTTTTAACAGAATATAATTCAAATTCAACATTCGCAAGATGTATGGTTTTATCGTCTGCTGTAATTTTTTCGACGTGTAAGTTTCCTTCCTTGTGGCTATTTGGAATGTTTAAAGTATAGACATATTGGTCAATTATACCATCTCGAATGAGATTAACAGGATATATTTCTTCATTGGTAATATAATGGTCATTGGCTTTTAGCTCTTTTAAATACAATTCACGATTAAGTGGTAACGCAGAACTTTTGGCATATCCATGTTCATTTGTTGTTAGTTCTTCTATTAATTGTTCCGTCTTTTTATCAAAAATACCGAAAACAGTATTTGGTATTTTAATATTATTATCTTTTGCATCGTACTTATTGATTTCAATATATCCACGTTTTTCCATATTACCAATAGTTACTGCTGTGTCGCCATACTTAGACCATGTAACTGTTACCTCTGTTGGTTCTACGTTTATATTATAAAATTCGTTTGTAGATTTTTCTACTATTTTGACTTTACCGTACATTGATATTATCTAATCTTGCAATTCCTTTGCTATCTGTTTTTATAGTTGCAAGTAACTTATTACTATCATCAAATATATCAAAAGTAGTATCTGTTACTATAATGTCGTGATTTTTGGCATCAACTTTATAGATTACTAGATTACCTTTTTGAGATTCATTTGGAACATTTAAGGTATATGTGTATTGGTCTATTATTCCTTCTTTCATTAAATTTACCGAGTGTTTGGTACTATCTAAAATGTATCCAAAACCTGCTTTGAGTTCTTTAACATAGAGCTCTTTATCAATATCATATGCTGAACTTTTGGCATATCCGATTTTTGTCTGTTACTAGTGTTTCTAATAGATTATTTTGATTATCATATACACCAAATTCAAAACCTTCTAGTTTCTTTGTAGTATTTGCTTTATCATATTTATTGATTTCTATATAACCTTGTTTCTTTTTGTTGGTTATAGTAATTGTGTTGTCACCTGTTTCTACATTTACAAAATAAGGTGTTGCACTAACATTGTAAATTTCTTTGGTAGAGCGCTCAATTATTTTGTATGCTCCGAAGTTTTATATTGTTTAATCTTGCAATTCCTTTGCTGTCAGTTGTGATTGTATCTACTAATTTATTAAGAACAGTATAAACATCAAATACAGTACCTTCTATAGGAACAGTTTGGTTTTTTTCGTCTACTTTTCTAATAATTAAATTTCCAGTGCTTAACCAATTAACAGTCAAATTAGTAGTAGTTCCGAGGATCTACCTGTACTTGTAGTTTGCCTGCTAAATCCTGTAGTGAATTATTTTGAGTTCGATAAATAATAGGCTGAAATGTATATTTACAGTTATCAATATCTTCTGAAGTCCATGAACCATTAATAGTTAGAGGTGCTTTTAAATAAAAAGTATCACTACCATTTACATTTACAGTTCCAGTCTTTTCTGTATTCTTAGTTTCATTTACTAAAGTTACACCATTTTGTAGTTTCAATGTTAAGTAGTATTCGCTACTTCCGCTTACTGTTATACTCTCAGTTCTTTGTATGTCTCCACTCTTATAGGCAGTTAAATTTTGGTTAGAGAAGGCTAACACTATGTTAGGCAAATTGACGGTTTCTAAATAATCTATAAAACTCTTTGCATCATTATATAAGTTGCCATTATTATAGTAATCTAAGGCTAGTGAAGTTGCTACAATTCCATGTTCTCTACTTTTGAAACCGGACCAGGGCTCTTTACCATCCCAACCATAGTACAATGCTTTTGCGATATTTTTATTATTATAGAGTTCTCTATTTGCAACGGTACCGGGTAGGTGGTGTGGGCTTTTCATGGTCTATACAAAAGGCACGAGCACCATCTACTTCGAAATCTCCAACGGTTGACTTACCGATAAGTAACTTTGCCATTGTATTTGACAGTAAATGTTGCAGCGACTACTGCGGACAAATTACCAATAACGGGCAATACTGTAGATAACAATATTATTAAAGCTAAAGTTAAATTTAGTATCTTATTTATTTTTTTCATATATTTCCTCCATTTTTCCAATAAAAAAAGCCCAAGGATTTTTCATCCTTAGGAATATAAATTAATTTTAATAGTCAAGCCATTCTTTGGGCATTTCTACTTCTTCTGTATAGATTCCAGAGCCACCGATTTTTTATGTCATATTGCCCTGCTGAATTAACAGTAATTTCTTTTTTAGGATTTGTAACATTAGAAGTACTAGAATTTTTTTTACTATTCTCCTTATTTGTTACAGGTGTTTTAACTGTGGTATTCTGAGGTGGGGCACTGGTTTGAGTTTTAACTTCGTTATCAATTTTAGTATTAGTTTGACTATTATTTTCTTTTGTAGTATTTTCAATTTCTAAAGATACTTCGTCGCTTACCTCTGAATTTGTATTTATATTTATATCTTCTTGAATAGGAAAAGTAGTGGTGTTTGCAACAGTAGTATCTTGTTTATTAGTTACATAAAAATTTTTAAAAACAATAATGCAAATACTAATTGTGATGGTAAATATTAATACTAGTATTAGTAATATGAATAGTTTTTTGTTCATAAAATCATATCCCTTCTAAAATTTATTTGAATTAGTATATAGCATAACATTTTTAATATGATTTTGGCAATGCTCAAGCTAAATATTTTTTAATTTATTTCTAACGCTTGAACACAAAGTCTTTTAGTAGGTGCATTCGAAACACAAGTTATAAGAGTCAAAATATTTTTATCCGTTTGGTTTAATGAACTCCAATCTGTTTCTTCAATTTGTTTTACACTAAAAACTTCATATTCTTTAGTACCAAGAAAACTTGTATAAGTAATTTTTTCACCATTTTTTAAAGTATATAATTTCTTCCAATACTTACTTGTGTTATGTGCAGCTAAACAGACGTTACCTTCTAAATACGAAGAATTTTTAAAATGTCCAACACCTTTAGCAAGTGTTTTTAAAGATGTATCATCATAAACTAATCCTCTGAAGGATATTGCATCTATTTGAATGACACCAACTACATTTTCTCCATTGATTTGTAATAATAAATTGCCTGTATTATATGTATTTGTATCTTGCAGTTTGTTTTGATGATAATTATCAGAATAGGTATCAATAACATTAGCTATCTGTAAATTATCATTAGAAATTTTTATTATAAAGAATGTAGATATCATTGTAATAGTTATTATTACAATAACGAATAATAGAATAAATGCCTTTTTAATACTTTTACTCATGATTATTCACCTCCCTTCGAAAAAATAGAACAGAATTAGTTTGATTCTAACTCCATAATATCTTTGATATATTTTGAAATATTCGAAAACTTACTTGGATTTATAATCAGATTATTAATATCGTCTAAGTCAAAAGGGTCAAAAATAATATCATAAATACCAAGAGTTAAAGCACTTTTTAGTTCTTTAATATTTTCATTTTCTAAAAGAAGAATAACTTGAATATTTTTTGTACGAACTTTTAACATAAAGTCCAAAAAATTATATTTGTTAGGCTGAATAGTTGCAATTAGCGTAGTTGCCTGTGACTCTTCTAGAATATAGTCAGGATAGTATACAATTCTACTATTTGCAATTTTTTTGTTTAATTCTCTATCTAATTCTTCATTATCTGTAAAGATAAGTACCATTATTTATGCTCCTTTCTCGAAATAACTCATAGGGTCTACATATTTATTATTTAATCGAATTTCAAAATGCGCATGTGGTCCTGTGGAATCACCTGTTGAGCCGAACTTTAAGAACAGGATAGCCTTGTTCTACTGTTTGATTAATTTCGACTAATAATTCGGAACCGTGCGCATATAAAGAAACTATACCATTGCCGATGGTCTATCATAACAACATTTCCATAGCCTGTACTATAATTTGCTCTTATAACTTTTCCATCTGCCATTGCTACAAAATTTGCTCCGCATGGGTGCTGCAACATCAACTCCTGCGTGAAGCTTATAGACTCCGATTTGTTGGATTTACTCTCATTCCAAATTCAGACGTTATTGCTGTATAACCGAGGTGTTGGCCATATAAACATACCGAGTAGGAATTAATTCCTTCCCATTTGCTAAAATACTATTGGGACAGTTTTCTTTTTCCTTAAGCCATTCTGCATATTGAGCTTCATAATCATTAGTATAAAGTTTAGCCATAACATCCATATCCTCATCAGTTGTGAATACAGTATCTACGACTGTGCATATAGCAAGAACTAAACCTATTATTACTAAAATAAATGGCAGAAATGGCAGAATAGCTTTAAAGGCTAGTTTCTTAATCTTTTTTATATCTTTATTATTTAAGTTCATCATTATCACCTAATTCATTAAAATTCTTATTATTTGTGCTATTATTAATATATTTTGTATGTTGGAGAGAGTTGATATTCTTGTCCCTTGTATTAGAATTGCCTGTATATTTAGAACTATTAAAGTTACCCTCAGCCATTTTGACCCCCATATTAAGATATGATTTTGTAATCTTGGCTCCAGTATTTACAATTTTACTTACATTAGATCTTTGGCTATAGTTAGATTTTTCTATATTTACTTTGCTATTTATATTTGGAGTAGGGGAAGGAGTAGAGTTATTCACTCTTGGCTTAGAAGTAACATTTCTAATAGGATTTATATTCACCAAATAGTCCTTCTCAGGACTTAAATTCATACTAGGATTTATTATTGATTTTGCTCTACTTACTATTCCTTTAAAACCACTATTAGAAGTATTAGTTTCACTACTATTTGATTTCATAGATGGAGTATTAAATTGTTCTTTTATTGCTCCAAGTCCAAAACCAAGCATTGCAGTTGTTCCTAATACTCTGTTTGTCATTTGTTCGTTGTCTACGCCTGCAATTCTCGAAGTTAAGTTTTGCAAACAATTCATAAGTGCATCAGCGAGTGGCAAAATCATCATAGCCCAAATAAGTGATACAGCCCAACCACCACCACTTGGAAGAAATGCCAAATACATAAGAAATAGAAAGCAATATACAAACTGCATAAATATATTCATTATAATTTGACCAGCCCAAATACTAGCTGCTGTTACATTTTTATTAATTATCCATAAAGCAACTGCAATAGGCGTAAATATTGTAAAAATAATTAGGGTAAATTGTCTTACAATAAATTTTATATTCAATTTCACAAATAAGTATATGAACATTGCTATTACTAATGCTGTTGTAATCGCATTGCCTGTCCTAATACTTGAGAGCATATTATTTCCTAAAAATCCCTCAAGAGAACTATTGCTTGCTACAGTTACTAGCAAATGCACCATACTATTATTTATGAATAACAAAAATCTAATAAAAAAAGGTGCAAGGGCAATTGCCACTCCGCCAAATAATAATCGCATAAGACTTTCTTTGGCTTCATTTTTTTTAGCAGTATTCATACCAGCAAGTATTATTTTATATGATAGTATAAATACAGCAATAATTATTAAACTGCCAGAAATAACAGCAAAAACCTTATACCATTCCATTGCTTTATTCCATAACTCATTAGAGAAAGGGGAGAGGCTATCATTTGCATTATTATCATTAAATATTAAAGTATCATAGTCTTTGAAGCCCACACCAATTGTTTTCGATGTTGTAAAATCTAATATTGTTTGTGAAATTCCACCGAATACACTCAGCGATTATTTTTTCAAAAAGAGATCCTTCTTCTTGCTTTATTTGTTTTTTGAAATCTGTATTACAAAAACAAGTAGGGGATAACAAAAAAAGAATTGCAATAGCAATTACAAAACTTTTAAATAATTTATTCAATTCAATGCCTCCTTTATTTTAAGTAAATACAAACTCTTTTTCAAAGTCTGTAACTATAAATTTTATTGCTGTTACACTGTTATTTAAACTAATTACACATTCGCCGTGGGCTTGCAGTTGTAAGGAAGTTTTTAGTTCCGTTCCGACAAATTGAAGAAATTTACAACTTCGTCGACACTTCCAGGGTTCTGTTTAAACAGATACCTTGTTGAGCAGATAGTTATAATAGTTTTACCGTTCTTCACAATTTAAAAATTCGTCTATAAATTGACTGCCAATAAACAATGGAACATTATATTTACGACCGTCTACGTGCTACATTTACCAAAAATTCTGCTGATTCTTGGAATTTTAAAAATAGCCAAGCTTCATCACAAACGATAATCTTCTTTTTTTCCTTATTCTTTAATACAAATTTTTGCCATACCCAAGTAAGAATTACAAAAGAGGCATATAACTTCGTAAATTCGTCTTTTATTTCTGACATATCAAAATTGATAATCTCTGCATCAGAATTTATTTGACTTTCACAGTCAAAAATACCGAAGTGAATTACCTCTAAGAAATGGTACTAAAATTTTAGCAAGATCTTCACATTTTTCTCTTTCTTGTAGTTTCTTTTGGAAATTACTTAATGTAGGCATTTTCTTTGGTATTCGACCAACAACGTATTTCCCATTATCTAATTTTCCACCTTTTCGTTCATAAAGTGAATCAATATCACTTGTAATGCCGTCTTTCTGCATATAATTCGTTCACAACAATTTCAATTTCTGTAATCTCTGTTCCATTTAACGTACGATGCATATAATTCCTAGAAATAGTCGCAAGCAAAGCTCTAATTTCTGCAACTTTATCAAGTATATTTAAAAATTGTGATTTCCCTTTTATATCAGGCTCAAGTTCAAACGGATTTATTCCTGCTGCTTTTCCTTGTTCAATTTTTATTACTTTTCCACCAAGCATTTTAGTTAAACTCGTATATTCTCCGTTCTACGTCTATAAAAAAAGCACCGCATCCTGTTGTTGCAATGTTTCTTGCTGTCAAAGTCTTTAATGCAACACTTTTTCCACCGACCACTTGTGCCACATATAAAAGTATGAGGGTTAGGGAGCATTGGAGGTCCGGCAAAATGTATCTACATACACAATTGCATTTGTAAATATATTTTTGCCTATAAATACTCCTTTATCGTGAGACAGGTTAGGATTAGAAATAGGTATCAATGTTGCAATCCCACCGCGCCACCATATTACGCTCATAATTAGAAATAGGTATTTCTCCGAATGGGTAGCATTGTTTTAAGGCCTTCTAGTTGTCTAAACGTTAGAACTCTTATCATTGCTGTTTTTTTATTAAGTTCACTTTCTAATATTTTTGTTTTCTCATTCAGTTCTTGCAAGTTCTCTGCATTTAGAGTGATAAAAATACTTGCAAAGAATAACTTATCCTGATTAGTTTGTATTAGCATTCGTAAATCTTCTAAATCGCCAATTTGTTTTTCTATTTCAGGTAAATGCAAGATATTTCCTTGTTTTGAATACGTTGTATATTCAGATTGACTTTGAACTAGCTTTTTAGTTAATTGATTTATAACTGTTCCATTAGAAGAAGGCTCTATTTTTACAGAAATATTGATATTTCCTATATTAAATAAATCATCAAGCCAAGACACCCAAGTTTGTTCAGGATATACAGTTATAACAAAAGTCCTAGAATATTTGTTGTATCCTAGAACTAAATAATCACTTTTTTCTTGCAAAGTATCAGGGACAAGTAAATCCATAATACTTGGAACATTGTTAAATATGTTTATTTCTTCTTGTTTTTTGTTTTTTCCCAACATATAGCTTTTTGCCTCCTTCTTTTAGTTTACTAATATCAATTACAGAGTTTTTATTTAATTCTCTATAAATCAAACTGTATAACTCATCTTCACCAAGTATAGAACATGAAATATTTGCTCTTAATAGATTTCCTTTAAATGACAAGGCTTTTCGATTTAGTTCTTCGATTGCATTTGTATATAATCCGTCATAGCTTATAACAGCATAATTTTGCATAGTCGAAATAGTCCTATTTTCTTGTAAATTTTGCAAATACTCTATAAGTAGTTCCTTATATTCTTGAATTTTACTATTTTTTGTATTGTTTTTCCTAATTAAATCAATTATTTTGCTTGTGTCTATATATTCGGTCGTGCTAAAAAATTGCATAGGATAGTCAATACTAAGTGCTGTTTGTATTAGTATCTCTTCTATCGTTTCTTGCTCACTATTTGAAAGCATATTATAGTCAATGTTTCCTAACCTAACTACTATTGAATATCTATTACCAAGACAAATAATATTTTCTTCTATCTTTATTTCTAAAATATTAGATAACTGCTTTTTTGCTTTACTTTTACTCCTTTTGCTAGTATCTTGTTTTGATACTTGTTTTATATTAACATTATTGTGTTTCTTTTTTAAATTAAGATAAACGGCAGTTCCAATAATTAAACCAGCACTTAAAATTAAAAGTATTATCATTATTACCATTATAAGCACCTCTCATATACAAATTTTTTCTTACGAAACAAATACTTAACTGCATAAAAGAAGAACTTATCAAAATTTTGCTCATTTATTTTCATAAAAGCACATAATAAGAAGAATAGTCCAAGAAGTCCGATAATTGATAATTTTATGGCTACCATAAAAGGAATAATAAATATTACTAGGGTAGAGGCTATAAGCATTAAATATATGACTTGTCTTAAGCTTAAATATCCACCAAAAATTTTTTCTTCTCGTTTGGTTTCATAAGGAATTTTAAATACTCTCATATTTTTTTGCTCCTTTCTATCCACCTAATAAACTACCTGTACTATTTGTTGCAATGTTGATAATGATTCCTGCAATTATAAGTGACGCACCAAGTATTACTCCGCCGACCGCATATCCAAGCAAGAGAACCAATCGACTCTGCTCTTTTTTGAGGATTATTTGCATTTGTTATCATTTTTAGTGCTGCAACAACAATACTTGCAAAGATTAGAATTCCACCGTAAAGGCATTGCAATCGAGGTTATAACCCTCTTAATATTTTCAGTTGCTGTTTGTACTTCAGCTGTGCCAATGCCACTGGCAAAAACTGTACTATTCATTGCAAGTGAAATTAGTGTAGTTGTTGCCATTGCTGACAACCTTTTTGTTTTTTTTATTAAATGCATAATTTTCAACTCCTTTTACAATTTTTTTGAAGGGCAATCATAGAAGGACTATATTTTAAATTGTACCAAGAAATAGGGGAGAGTGATGAAAAAAATATTCCCTAATAGTAATCCTAATACAATAATTAAAAACTTAGATTTTATTTTTTGAGACTTGATTAAACAGCTGAACATAAGCATAAGCAAAGAGAATATGAGCAATGATACGAGTGCAATAAGAATTGCTTTAAAACTTATAAAGTAAATATCAGACATCATACTTTCAAAATTATTCATATAATCATTTGCCATATAATCAGCTCCTATATTTGTTAATAATTGACTTTCTAAAATAGCTTAGTTTATCTTCAGTACTATTTTCCTGTGCTAATATATATAAATTTAATAAAGAATCTCTACTCACTTTTGAGAGTAAAGATCCTAAATTACTGCTATATAAATCAAATAAAATATAGATAATTTCCTTTAGCATTTGTATCTTATCAGCTTGCATATATTTTAATATGTCTTGAGTATAAAGAAACTCTAGTCGTTCTAAAATTGAATAAAAATTATTTGAAATTTCAGGGTGTTTCTTTATAATTAAATTAAATAAATCATCTATATTATATTTTATATTATATTGTACTTTTTTATACATAGGGTATGTACTTTTAAATACATAGGGGTATGTATTTTTTTGTACATAGGGTGCATCTCTTATATAAATTCGACGTTCTTTTATTGCTCCATTTTCATTTTTGATTAGTTCAGTATCAATATAACCTAATTTTTCAAGATGAGATATCCACTGTGATACTGTATGATTAGTTACATTATACAGCTTAGCAAAGTATTTGTTACTTGCAAAACTATATCCAAATTTATTTGTTAGAGATGTTATTTCACCATACATTAGCTTTTCAGATGCTTTCAGTTGTTCATCATATCTAATAGTAGCTGGAATAACAGAATAATAACTAATTTGATTTTCTTCATTCAAAATAAACCTCCTTACTCTTCTATTCCTTGACATAGAAGATTATCTGTTGTAAAATCTTATTAAGAACATTAAAAACAAAATAAAAATACACACAATCAGTGTTGTAATGTTAACACTTATTATGATGGAGGGAGACATTCTAATACAATGTATAGTTGGTGATTAGATACTTGCTTTTTATTTCTCTACCAAAACTCTACCAAAATGTAAATTTCTTTGAAATTTTAAAATTGTTTTAGTAGACTGATTTTTTTGATTTCAACTTCTAAAGCACTTGAATTTCAAGTGATATAAAGTTAATTGCAAATCAAAATGAACCTTAGTAGGGAAATAGAACCAAATCCTTCTAAGCCCGGGGTCGGGGGTTCGAATCCCTCCTGGCTCACCAAAACAACCTTATACGAACCATGTATAGGTTAGACGTTACAATTTCGAGGTTGTGACGTCTTTTTGTTTGTAAAAATTTAATGATAATTTTTAAAGAGGGGAACAATATCAATATGAATAATATAGATTTAATGAATTATTGGATAGAAAGTAGCGATGAAGATTATGACGCAATGAAAGTTTTATTTGATAATCACAAAAATGCTTGGTGCTTATTTATAGGCCATTTAGTAATAGAAAAACTTTTAAAGGCACTTTACGCAAAGAAAAATAAAAATGCTCCACATGCTCCTAAAGTGCACGATCTACTTTATTTATCGGACAAGGTAGAATTAGACTTAACAGAAAATCAAGAAAGATTATTAAGTATAATAACAAAGTTTAATATAAATGCTAGATATGATGATTATAAAAAAGAATTTCAAAATAAATGTACAAATGAATATACATTAGAGCAAATTCAAAACATAGAGGAGGTTCGAACATGGCTAAAAAATCTATTAGCAACAAATCAATAATGAAAATTGTACAAAAATATGTAGATAAAATACTTGAAAACTACGATGTTGAAGCTATTATTTTATTTGGTTCTTATGCAAAAGGTACTGAACATGAATATAGCGATATTGATATTGCCGTTGTTACAGATGATATTGAAAATGACATATTTGATGAAGAAGTAAAATTAATGATATTAAGACGAGGAATTGATTATAGAATAGAACCACATATTATTAGAATTAAAGATTATAAAGAAAAAAATGACCCTTTTATTCAAGAAGTAGTTGATACAGGAATAAAAGTTGCTTGACTATATTTTAAGAAAAAGGAAGAATTCAAATACAGAATCCTTCCTCTTTTTTACTCTTTAAAACCATGGGAGTTCTAATTAATGCTCAGAATTCGTCCTTCCTTCTGAACATTCAGAGCAAAGTTCAGCTCTCTTGAGTAGCTTTTCCATTGTGCTTTCTTTTGAAAATAGTTTACCACATACTACATATGTTTTTATTTTTGTGGTTCCACGAATCCTATCCGGTTCATGATGTTTTTTTACTATGTTCTGTTTGACTTGCGCATTTTCAAACCGCCTAATTCTACTATTCATAAGAACTCTCCTTTCAAAGTCTTAGATATATAATTGCAAAATAAGATTACAAATACATTTTCAAATAATACTTTCAAGTAACTATTAATACTATATCATATATTTACATAAATTTCAAGTTGAAATTTGTAGCTTTACAAAAAGCCAAAGTTCGTATTTGCAAAGCCTAGGTTCACCAAACATGGTCTTATACGAACCTGTAGTATTGTATAATGATGTAAGCAATTAATCTTTATCAGTATGTGATACTGATAAGGAATTTTTTTGTATGTTCCTATTTATTTTATTAAATTTGATATTTTATGTCTTAGTCATGATTGTGGCAATAATTCCGAATATGATTACTGTAAGTAAAATTCCCATCCATAAAATAAAGCCTATTTTTCTAATTCTGTTAAATTTTTTAATTTCTATATAATCTTGCTCATCATTAATATCTTTTAATTCTTCAATATTATCTTTTTTTATAGATTTCGGATTTTGAAACTCTTCTATATATTTTTTTACTGTTTTTTCATATTTTTGAGGCACAAATATATTAAGCCTTTTTTTGTACTTAGAGACTTTCAAACCTACCCAATACTCTTCTATTTCATTATTATATGGTATTTTATTATCTATTAGTAATTGTTCTAACCATATAGGTTCATTTGTTTCTACGTAATCATGAGCCTTGTATACTTTAATCCAATTTTCTTCCATATCATATCCTTCAATAATTTATTATATTATATTATTTAAATTACCCCTATAAAGATTCCGTCAATAAAAAATCTTTTAATTTAATATGTTTTACTGTACTTGTAGAATAATCTATATCATTATAAGTAATAAGAATCTTTTGAGACAAATTATCCATATTAGCAAATGCAGAAAATTCACGAACTGAATTTATATAATGTTCTCTATAAATCATTATTTACCTCTAATACTATTATACTGAAACATTTTCAACTTGTCAAAAAATATTTCAATTATACTGAAAGTTTTTTTGCTTTTTGAAAATATTTCAGTTTGAATTATATTTTATAGTATTTTTGCATTTATAAAATTGTTTGAATAAAATGCTCTTTTTCACTTTAGATTGTTTTTATATTGCAAATGATAACATTTTTGGTTATAATAACAACATATCAATAATATATTAAAATTTTGTATAATAACATACGAGGTTGCAAAGAATCTAATGGTACATTAGCCGTATTTTATATTGGACGAAATGGAGGATAATATGGAACAATATATAAAAGTAGGAATTGGAATAATGATTTTAGACGGAAACAAAATATTATTAGGACATAGAAATAAAAATAAAAAAGACACAGGAGGCATACACGAAGTAGATTGTTGGACTGTGCCAGGAGGAAAACAAGAATATAATGAGACATTTTTTGAAGGTGCAAAACGTGAGGTAAAAGAAGAAACTAACCTAGACATAGAAGAATTAGAACTATTTAATGTGGCAGACGACTTTCGGACCAGATAGACATTATATAACATTACATATAATTGCAAAAAAATATAGTGGAGATTTAAAAATCATGGAGCCGGAAAAAGAGGATGAATGGAAATGGTTTGATTTAGACAATTTACCTAATAATCTGTATTCACCATCAAAACAATTTATAGAAACTTATTTAAAAAGAAAAAAGTAAATACTTAAAATATAATGGAAACCACAAAGGTGGTTTCCTAATTATCTATATGAATACATCTATAATCATAATAATTATAATCTGATAGTCTTTTTCCAAAAGTATCAAAAGAATGTGCAGAAATCAATGTTCCATCTTCGTTTTTAGAATTTTGTATTACAACAAGACTATGTGAAAATTTAGTTCCATCAAGATTTAATTGAATAATATCTCCTATTTCTAATTTATCAATTGTAGTTATTTTACCATGGGGCCCAACTCCATTATTAGATATTAAAAATTTATACAAAAACTCTACACCAGTCCAAGAAGGAGACTTATCATTGCCATTAATATAATACCAACCATTATTCCTATTGTAATTCATTTGGTTAATACCTGCAAAAATGCATTGAGAAATGAAATTAGTACAATCTCCACCAATCAAATCATAATTATAATACTTAGGATTTCTACCATAAGCCCACTTTTTAGCATACTCATATACCATTTGTCTATCATAATTTCCTCTACTCATATCACAATCCATTCCTTCTCTTTGTTATTATAATATTGTATTCGTATTTACTAGATTGTGATAATTTAAATAAAAATTATCTATAAATTACTTCAATTCTTTTCGAATCTGTTAATCTTAAAACATATAGTAATAGTTGCAAATATAGACAAAACAAATATAATTTTAAACACTTCTACACCTATAAACCTTGCTAATACAGACAAAAGGGTAAATGTAATAATTTCAGTAAAACAAAGAGCCATTTGTCCAACAGTTGACAAAAAAGCATTATCTCCATCTGTTTGAACCATTATATTTTGAATAGAAGTCTGTACAGTAGTTTCATAAACTTTTGCTAGATTATCATTTAAAGTTTTATTAAGAGAAATTGTAACTTTGCTCTTAGCAACTAAAAATATAGATGTTATCATTAACTTAAGAATTGAAATAATATTATTAGCCTTCTTCACATTTCTGTCTGTAATAATACCAGTTATAAAAACAGGAATAACTTGTATTATTATAGAAACTATTACTACAATACTAAATAGCTTGAAATCAGCAATAGCAATATAAACATATAGAGGTAAAAATAATCTCTCTATTATGTGAAAAGTCCTTAAACTATATATGGTCTTAAAAATACTTTTGGTATTTATAATATAACGCAAACTATCTTTAAAAGCAGAACTACTTTCCATTTGAGGCTTATAACTAATAAAATAAGTAAATAAACAATCCAATGCAAAAAATACAATAATCATAATATAAATAGGATTATCATTTTCAGTCAATACACTCCAGGCCACGATAATACTTGCAAATGTTTCTGCTAAAATTTTTATTATATTTACAATACTATTATACTTACCCCTGTGCTCCCTCAAAACATATTTACTTACAATAGTATCTCCAATAGGATTAGACAAAGCACCAGAAAGGCTCATTACAATAACCAATAAAACAAGATTACTGTAATTTCCTGATAAAACTATATATGAAGTAGTAATACGCAAAATATTTGCAAGAATAGAGCATGAAACAATACCATATTTTCTTGAAACAGTTATAAATAATGGAGACAATAAGCCCATTAATCCAAACCTTAATCCATAAACTAATAATATCATATAAATATGCATACCATTTTTATACAACATTACAGTACCAAATATGGATACAAACGAATTTGCAATAGTATAACAAAAGTTAAGTAGATATAAGTATAGATATTCTTTTGTATAAAAATATTCTTTCATTTTTGAAAATTACTCCTTAATATATTTCCACAACTATTTCTACATCTCAATAAATCAAACTAATTTTAACATAACCAGTAAAAAAAAGCAAACCCAATCAAACAATTCTCGAAAGTGCTATTTCCGTAAAGTAATTGTGAATTTTATGTGAAAATGTTGCAATTATTTTTCTTAAATGATAATATTATTATGATTTTATTAATATTTAAGATAGGAGGAAAAGCTGTGATTAAGGTAGAAAAAGTTACGAAGGACTACGGCGGACATGTTGCAGTCAATGATATCAGCTTTGAAATTAAAGATGGAGAAATCGTAGGATTTTTAGGACCAAATGGAGCAGGAAAAACTAGCACAATGAATATGATAACAGGATTTATAGAAGCAACGTCAGGTAAAATCGAGGTAAATGGATATGACATAAGCAAGAAATCAAAAAAAGCCAAAAGAGAAATAGGATATATGCCAGAAACCACACCACTTTATAACGAATTAACTCCAAAAGAATTCATAAACTACATGGCAGAACTAAAAGGAGTTGGCAAAAAAGAAAGAAAAGAAGAAGTAGAAAGAATTCTAAAAGCAGTAAACATAGAAGATGTACAAAATAAACTAATTAGAAATTTATCAAGAGGATATAGACAACGTGTAAGCTTAGCAGGAGCACTTGTCGGAAATCCAAAAGTGCTTATCTTAGACGAACCAACAGTAGGACTAGACCCAAAACAAGTAATACAAATAAGAAATCTAATAAAATCACTAGGAAAAGACCACACAGTAATATTAAGCTCACACATACTATCTGAAATAAGCCAAATTTGCGAAAAAGTAATAATAATAAATAAAGGAAATCTAGTAGCAATAGACACACCAGAGAATTTAGAAAACAAAGTAAAATCAGAAAATGTGCTATTAGTTACAGTAGAAGATCCAGACGAGAAAATAGAAGAAATAGTTAAAACTATGAATAATGTAAAAACATTAAAACAAATAAAAGAATTACCAGACGGAACAAAAGAATACAGCATAGTGGCAAAAGAAAATAAAGATATTAGAAAAGAAATATTTGAAGTATTCGCAAAAAACGGAATAACAATATTCGAACTAAAAAAATCAGAAGCAACACTTGAAGAAGCATTTATAAGTTTAATAGACAAGCAAAACGAAAATAAAAAAGGAGGGGATAAATAATGTGGGCAATAATAAAAAAAGAAGTTAAAACATACTTTTTATCTCCACTAGGATATGTATTTATAGGAGCTTTTCTATTCGTATCAAGTATATTCTTTTACCTATTCTCACATAGCATAGGTAGTGTAGAATTTGCAAACCTATTCTTTTACACAGCAGAACTTCTAACATTCACAATAGCACTACTAACAATGGGAATGTTCGCAGGCGAAAGAAAAAACGGTACAGAAGTATTACTATTTACATCATCAAGAAGCATAACAAGCATAGTAATAGGAAAATTTATAGCAGCATTAGTAGTAATAGCAATCACAGAAATAATATCATTAATATATTATGTGATAATTTGTTGCTTTGCAGGTGGACTTACAAATGTACCAGAAACAATAGCAGTACTAATAGGAACTATACTACTCGCAATGTCATATATCTCATTTGGAGGGTTCATATCAAGCCTTACAGATAATCAAATAATAGCAGGAATATTAACAATAATATTACTACTTGCAACATGGTTCCTACCAAATATATCGCCAGTATTTATGATGTTAGCACCAACAACACTATTTGAAAGATTTACAACAGGAGTGATACCAGTTGCAGATACAATAGGATTACTTTCACAAACACTGCTATTTACACTACTTACAATAACAGTATTACAAAGAAAAAAGAATTTGAAATAAAGAGGTGAGAGAATTGACAAAGCTAAAAAAAATAATTGATATATTAAAATCAAAATGGCTAAAAGACACAAGTAAAACAATAATACTAATAGCAATAATAGTAGCCATATTTATAGGGATAAACATATTAGTAGAAAAATTAAATCCTAAAGACATAGATTTAACAAAAGAAAAACTATACACACTAACAGAAGAATCAAAAAAGATAGTAGCAGGACTACCAGAAACAGACAAAATAAAAATATACATGTTTGAATGTGAAGAAAGAGACCCAATAGTAGATTTAGCAAAACAATACTCAAAAGCAAATAAAAACATAGAAATAGAATTAGTTAATCCAGAAGATAGACCAGACCTAATATCAAAATACAATGTAGAAACAGGATACGGATATTTTACAGTAGTAGTAGTAGCAGGAGAAAAAAGCAAAATACTAAACTCATATGATTTCTCAATAGTGGACTATAACACAGGAAATGGAGTAGATATAACAGAACAGAGATTTACAAATAGCATAATGGGAGTATCATCAAAAGCAGGCTCAAATATAATATATTCATTAACAGGACATGGAGAAACCAGTATAACAACAGAAATGACATTATTAAAAACATACCTAGAACTAGAAAATTATGAAATAAAAGAATTAGACTTACTATCAACACAAAATATTCCAGAAGACTGCAAAACACTAATAATAACCTCGCCAGAAAAAGACTTTGCAGAACCAGAAGTAAAAGCAATAGAAGATTACATCAAAAGAGGAGGAAATATCCTATGGTTAAATAATGTATATTCAGCAAAAGTAGAAACACCAAATATTAAAGCTATATTAGACATGTATGGAGTAAATGTAAAACAAGATGGAATAATAATAGAACAAGAAACAAACAAAATGGTATTAGGAACACCATACTTTGTATTACCATCAATAGGATATTCAGAAATAACAGAAGACCTTGGAAAAGTATTATTATTTAACACAGGAAAACTTGAATTTATAGAAGACTTAACAACAGTAGGAGTAACAAAAACAGACCTACTTACAACAAGTGAAAAATCTATTTATAGAACAAACTTACAAGACGTAAATATAAAACCAGGAGAAGGCGAAAAAGAAGAAAAAAGTATAGTGGGAGCATTATTAGAAAAACAAATCTCAGATAGTGAAAAAACTTCAAAGTTAGTAATCATAGCAAACAGTGCATTCGCAACAGACACACCAGTATACACAAGTAACTCAAGCAGTAGCAGAATGCCAGCAATAGGATTTTACAACAATAGAGAAATGGTACTAAATGCAACCAATTATTTAACAGAAACAGAAGATTCAATATCAATAAAAAAAGAAATGATAGTTACAAAATATACACCAACAGAAGCACAAGATAGATTAGTAAAACTAATAATATTCTCAGTACCAGTACTTATAATAATAATAGGAATAATAGTATGGCAATTAAGAAGGAGAAAAAAATAATAGGATAAAACTCAAAACCCCCTCATATAAATAAATATGAGGGGGTTATTATGGGAGTACTAAGTTGTGTATTTGTAATAATAGGAGCAATAGTAGGAGCAGGGTTTGCCTCAGGAAAAGAAATGTACACATTTTTCTATATCCATGGAAAAAATGGAATAATAGGAATAGCAATTTCAGTACTACTGCTAGGATACGCAATTTACAAAACATTAAAAGTAATAAAAAAATATAACTTACAAAGCTATGATGACCTATTGGACATCGCAATAGGAAACATTAAACTCAAAAAAATAAATATCAAAATAATACTAAATTTTATAATAAATACCTTTCTGCTAATAACATTTTTTGTAATGTGTGCAGGATTTACAGCATATTTCAAACAAGTTTTAGAAATACCAGAAATAATTTCAAGCATACTAGTTGCAGTATTTTGCTATATATTACTAAATAAAAACATAAAAGGAGTACTCATTTTAAATTGGTTATTAATCCCAATGATGATAATAGTATTAATAATCTTAGGAATAAAAACCTTTACACCAACATATGAAGTAGAAACAATAGCATCAAATAACCTATGGTATGTAAAAGCTATATTATATGCAAGTTATAATTCAATAACCTTAATATCTATACTATTACCGCTAAAAAAATATATAAAAAACAAAAAAGATATAATGAAAATATCAGTAATCTGTATAATAGCAATAACAATACTTTCAGGAGTAATAATGCTATTATTAAATAGCATTACTGGAGACATAGGCAAAATAGAAATGCCAGCAGTATATGCAAGTGGAAATCTTGGATTAGTCTATAAATACTTATATGGAATAATAATCATAGGAGCAATAATCACAACAGCAATTTCCTCAGCATATGGTTTCTTAAATAATGTTTCAAAAACAAAAGAAAAATACCTGAAGAATAATCTGCTAATCTGCCTAGTATCAATATTTGTATCATTCTTAGGCTTCTCAAACTTAGTAAACAATCTTTATCCAGTATTTGGAATATTAGGATTATTGCAATTATTATTTATTTTTAGATGCAAATAACCTTGTATTAATCCTCCAAATAGTATAAAATAATAAAAAGAGTTATTAGATATTTGGAGGAAATATGGAAATACTCAAATTCAAAGGAAAAATATCATTGAAAAATAAAATCCTAATAGGAGTAGGAATATCAGCAGTAATTATAATAGTAGCTACAATACTACTCTATGTATTAAACGCAAATGCAAGAGAATGGATAAATATATATATACTAAGAAGAGAAGTAAGAGAAGATGATGTTGCTACAATAAAACTAGATGTAGACAAAAATCAGTCTATATATGCATTTGACAGATACATAACAATACTTTGTAACGGAAAACTTTCATTATATAATAGTTATGCAAGCAAAGAAGTAGAGCTAGACATATCAATAAGTAATCCAATATATGATGCAAGTAATAATTATTTAGCCATAGCAGAAAAAAACGGACAAAAACTATATCTAGTATCAGATGGCAAAGTATTATGGGAAAACAAAGTAGAAGGAAATATAATAAAAGTAAATGTAAGTAGAAGCGGAATGGTATCAGCAATAACAACAGGTACAAGCTATAAAAGCATAATAGTAACATTTGACAAAACAGGAAAAGAACTATTTAAAACATATCGTGCTTCAACAATAGCAGTAGATGTAGACGTCTCAGTAGACGGAACAAGACTAGCACTAGCAGAAGTAAATACCAGTGGAGCATTAATAGAATCAACAGTAAACATAGTAGACATACAAAAAGCCACAACAGGCTCAGCAACCGACTCTAGCATATACAGATATAAAGCAGATTCTAGCAAACTAATAACAGGAATAAAATATCAAGAAAAAGGACAACTAATATGCATATATAACGATTCTATACATATGATATACGAAGAAAAAGACACAGTACTATTAAATTTCAGCTCAAATACAAAAATAGCAGATATAGAGTTAAAAAGCCATATAATAAGTGCGGAAGAAAAATCCACAGGACTATTCAGTGCAAAAACAGATGTAGTATTAAAAAACATACTAACAGGTGTAGACACAATCTATGAAGTAGACAGTTCAGTCAAAGAAATAGTATGCAAAAATAATATATCAGCAATAAATCTAGGAACAGAAATCCATTTCATAAACCTAAATGGTTGGCTAGAGAAAAAATACACCTCAAATCAAGAAGTAAAAGGAATTGTCTTAGGAAGTTCAGTAGCGGGTATAATGTATAGAGACAGAATAAAAGTACTAATGTTTTAAGGAGGAAAGAAAATGCTAGCTGATGTCATTGTAATTATAATAATATTACTTTGCATATTCTTAGGATACAAAAAAGGACTAATCAAAGTAGCAGTAAGACTATTAAGTTTTGTAGCAGCATTAATAGTAGCACTAATCTTATACACACCAATATCAAACCATATAATAGAAAACACAGATATAGTACCAAATCTAAAAGACACAATACAAACCAAAATATATAACAAAGAAGAAAAAGAAGAAACATCAGAAGAAAACAAAAGTATAACAGCAACCATGCAAGGATATGTAGAAGACTATACAGAAGGAGTAAAAGAAAACACATCCAGCTATATATCAGAACAAATAGCAATAACAATTGTAAGACTAGGCACATGGATAGGCCTATTTGCAATAACAAAACTATTAATGATATTCATACGCCTATTCACAGACGCAATTGCAGAAATACCAATAATAAAACAATTTAACAAAACAGGAGGCATAATTTATGGGGTCTTAGAAGGCTTTGCAATAACCTATATCTTATTAGCAATGATAAGCCTAACAGCCCCAATGTTAGGAGAAAACAATATTCATAAAGAAATAAACAAATCACACTTATGCAAAGCAATGTATGAAAATAATTTATTAATAAAAATAATAATGTAAGTATCTTTACTGAATCTAGGAACTTAAAAATGAATAAAATCCTATTGATTTTTCAATCAAAAAACTATATACTTTTACTAAAGAAGGAGGAACAAGCATGAATCCAGAAACAATACAAAAACTATATGCATTGTTAGAGCAAATACCTATTACAAGTACAAATAGAGCACAAGTCAGAAAAATAAAAGAACTTTTAGATAACGCACAATTCGAAGAAGCAATAACAGAACTTCAAAACCTAAAAAGTGGACTAACATATGACGAAGAAGAAAACGAAGATGAAGAAGAAAGTGAAAATAAAGAAGAACCAAAAGAAATAGAAGAAGACGAAACAGACACTATGGCATATCCAAAAGCATTAATAGACGAAGAACTAGAAGAAACATACATAAGTCTACTCCTAAATGACCCAAAATCAATAAGCAGATACTATTTCCCATTTGACGACTGTTTTTTCGCAAGCGATACAATTCTAAACTTATACAAAATAGTATTATTCTCAGATGGAGAAGCATTTGCCCCAGAAGAGGCAAAAAGAGGATTCAACTTTGCAAGAAACATAGAAAAAATCTATCCACTAAAACACACATACAAACTAAAAACATCAGGCAGAAACTATGATTTCGAACAAATCTATGTAAACCTTAGAAAACTATTTATACTCAGAAAAAATTATAGAAGAATACCAATAAAATACATACAAGATAAAATAATAGATATAATAAACTACAAACTATACGACCAAATGTCAATAGAAGAAGTAGAAAGTGCGGTAACCCAAGCAGAAGTAACATCAAAATTTAGACAATCAGTACTAACAGAAGGAGCATACGACTTCCTAATATCAGGAGGGGACAACCTATCAAAAGGACTAGACCTACCATTTACAATATTGTCAAGTGTATTTAAAGGGATAAGAAAAGGAGAAACAACCTCATTTGCAATGCCATCAAACGCAGGAAAAAGTAGATTTACAATAGGACTAGTCGCATACATTGCATTTGTACATCATCAAAAAGTCCTAGTAATCTCAAACGAAATGTCAGAAGAAAAAATGAAATTATGCTTAATTACCACAGTAATAAACAATCCAAAAATCCAAGAACAACATGGATACAAACTAAAAATTAGTGAAGGAGAACTATTAGGACTTAAATTCAGACCAAACCAAAAAGCAAAAGTAAAACTAGACGAAGAAGGATATATAGCCAAAGAAGATAACGAAACACCAGAAGAATTTGCAGAAAAACTAAAACAAAACTCAAAAGACTTCTGTGATGTAATATCAGTAATAGAATGGCTTAGTAAACAAATAAATGACACAATATACTTTATAAACATTACAGATCATACAAATGAAGAACTAAGCAAAGTAATAAAAAACTATTACTATAAAGAACAAATACAATACATATTCTATGACACACTAAAAGCAGACTCAGAACATATTGGAAACAGCGAAGAAGTAAAAAGAACAGCAACAATTCTAGCTAACCTAGCACAAAACTTTAACATATTCATAGGCTCAACAATGCAACTAGCAGAAAGCCAAACAGAACCACTAAATCTAAATGTAAACGACCTATCAGCAAGTAGGACAGTAAAAGAAGTTTTAGACTGCTTATGCTTACTAAAACAAATACATAATGACACATTAGACAAATATGAGTATTCATTAAACGAAGTAGATACAAAATTCTTCAACTTAGAAAAACAAGAGGACCCAAATGTAAGGTACTATGCATGTGTAGTAGATAAAAACAGAGCAGGAGCAAAACCAACAGTATTATTTAGATTAAATCTAGCCTACAACAGTTGGGAAGAATTAGGCTATTTGCGAGTAAAGCAAGAGTAGAAAACTGAAAATTATTAATAAATTGTAACACTCGCCATAATTATCTGCTAAGTCAATTACATGCTATACGCATACTTTCATAGAATATAAAAAACAAAATAGCTTTAGACATATCAAAAAAGTCTAAAGCTATTTTACCATAAAAAATTAGTTTTAATCTTTAAAAATTTTTGAGATTCTACCCTCAATAACTTTTCCAATTATTTTAACTTTTTGAGAATTATCAATACGTCTAGTAGGGTAATAAGAATTAAATGCGCTAAGTTCTATAAAATCATCAAATTTTGAAAATTTTCTAACATTTGCAACTTCATCATCTACTGCAATTAATGCAAATTCGCCATTTTGTACATTATCCTGTTTATGAATGATAACAATATCGCCATCATACAAAATAGGTTTCATACTATCATCCATAATAGTAAAAGAAAAATATTCGTCGTCATTATAATTATTATAATTGATAGTATTAGCGTTCATATCCACATCGTATCCCATAAGCCATACAGGATTAACACCATATAAATTAGCAAGAGACTCAATAACAGGCAATTTAATCTTTTCAGTTTCTCCATTTTCCCATCTAAGAACAGTACTTTTATGAACATCAACTTTTTTGCCAGCTTCTTCTAAAGTTATATGATTAGATTCTCTTGCTTGTTTTAACCTTTGACCAACTTTTTCAAAAATAATTTTATCCATATAAACTCTCCTAATAATTGATATTATATCATGTTTTACAACATTTACAACATATTTATTGAAAAACATATAAAAAAGTTGCAAAATGCTATTGACAAATGTAAATACTTAGTATATAGTTTAGTTGTAAAATGCAACAAAACATAAGGAGAATGATATGGTTAATACAATAAAAGTAAAAAAGAGAATACAAGAAAAGAAAAAGACGATAAAGACAATAGCGCCCAAAATTCCATGTAGTCCACGTCATTTAGAAGAGAGAATAGAAAACGAAAAGCCAATAAATCTACAAGAAATGTTTGCTTTATGTGAAGAACTAGATATTACAAGTGATAGTATCGAAGAATTTTTTTTGCAAAAATAGTTGTGAAATGCAACTAACAATTCTTTATGGGAGGAAATAAGAATAGTTTTGGTTTTGTTTGGTTTTGACTTTGGCTATTTTTGTTTCTTGCCATAAGGGGGGGGGCGTTTGGGTGCGGGAAGGTAAAGAGGTACTATATTTATTTTTTAGTGCCTCCTTGCTGTCACTCCGCTACGCTCCGCTTCATTCGCAACGGGTCTCTCCCACTCGGGGAGCTTCCCTGCGCGTCGGCACTAAAAAATAAATATAGTAC
>JAAVZW010000002.1 GCA_022791835.1 Clostridia bacterium
CTAATTCTTGTAATCTCTGCTCAATTAATTTACTCATTCTCTTGCACCTCGCTTTCTTGTGTTTGTGTTACTCCGTCTTACTTTTGCTGTAATTGTTATGTCATTGCTTAGTGTCCAGTCGCTATCGAGTAATAGCTTTATCTGATTACTCAGTTCTCCTTCATTGCCGTACTTCTACATAGTCTATGTCTTTGACTAGTACTTGTCCACACAAGCAAATTTGTAGCGAATTGTTTCCGTATCTGGTACTTGAGCGGTAGTATAACTTCATAGTTGTTTGTTAGTGTTGTGTTTTTGGGGATTGTGAGTGATTTTGTGTCTATCTGTTGCATTAGATTAAGATTGTAAGCCGATAGGGGTGTATCTCCTTCATACACTGCTTCTGTTATTGTTCCGTCTTCATTTACATGCGCATCACTTATTTTTGTTCCATCTTGCCAATTAACCATTTTCTTTTGTCCTCCTTTAGTTCATTGATATTCCAATCATATCTTGCAATTTCATGTAATCCAGAGATGTAACCTGTCCATCCCCATTTAAATCATAATGTTGTATCATCGCTGGAGATAATTCAAATCCTTCAATTTCCATGATATATCCCCTCATTATAATTAAATCTGCAACTGTATATACCGTAGAAGAACCATCATCTCTAATGAATACTGCACCATTATTTAGTTCATGTTCTACTATATTCCACCCTCCTATTTTTCCTCCTGTTGCATTAAGATTCTTACAATTCACCTTTCCATTTTCATCTGCACTAAAATTTGCACTTTTTATTGTTATGTTATCACTTGTTAAGTTTATTTCTTTCCCTTCTAGAGATATTTTATCTGCATTTATTTTAGCTTCGCTAGTATCGTCATTAAGCCTTAATACAATACTCGCCCCTGTTAGATCTTCGTCATTTACTTTTTTCTTCAATTCAAGTGTAATTGCACTTGAAAGTGCTTCTATAATCGCTTGTGTTTCTTTTGTGGTTGAATAATTGTCTGTAAGCAGTTGATTTACTGAAATAGTAACCGATTTAGCTGTTTCGGTAATAGCTGAATATGCTTCACTTTTTGTTATATATGTATCATTAAAATCATTCTTAATTAGATATTCTGCATATAATTTATTGCCTACCATATCTATTAGATATATGTAGTTGTCTCCCTCAAATAATTCTATATTTATATCTGATATAGGTTGTTTGATAGGCTCGTCTAGTTTCTTCAAGACACAGTATTCTGTCAAATATAGTTTTCTTAATATGTAATCTTCGTCTTTTGTAATTATTAGGCTATCGTACACATCGCCTTTGCAGCGTAGCTCCTCTATGTCTATTTCATATACCCTCTTATCTTCACTTGGATTTGTTCTACTTTGCTTATCTACTATTATTTTATATTTCATTTTCTAGCCTCCTCTCTGGTTAGGTTGTAGTCTTATTCTTGGTTGTAGTCCTGTTCTTGGAAATAGATTGCTTTCATATGTTTTATTTCCTTTTATCTCAAATTTTAAGATATCCGCTTGTCCTGCATTTTCTAAGTATATTTCTGTAAAGCCTTCTACTTCTCTTTTATAGTCTATTGCGTTTGACACTTGTTGTTTTATTCCGTCTAGGTCTTGCAGTACTTCTGTTAGTTTTTCTTCGTGTTCTGATGTTTCTTTTGCTAGATCTTGTATAAGCCCCTCGTTCTTTTTTGCAAGCCTCTCAACCTGCATTGTCTTTTTTTGTTCCTTAGTTGTAACTTTATATTCAGTATCCGTTTCTTCGAGCAGATCGGCCCCTATATCATCATTGTGAATTCCCGTATTAATTGTTATGTGTGCTCGCATATATAGTGAGCTATATTCGTTATTTTCTCTGTCTTTTAATAAAAGTCTGTCGCAAGGCTCTAACCACATAACGCCTATATCTGCACCTTCGTAACTGTAATACTCTAGTCCCTTAATCTGTTCGAACATATCTGCAATAATTTGTTCTCGTTTGTATTCTATGATTTCGTTTTCGTCGAATCTAATCTCGCATCGGCCATTCTGTTGTATGCTTTTATCATCTCTTTCTTCAATGTTATCTTCAACTTGTCCTCTGCCGAGAACCAAAGCGTTTACTGGCCCAAACTTTTCATTAATTACTAAATTAGATAAATATGAAGTATCCAAGCTATCTATGGCATTGTCGCTGATTTTGCACAAGTACAATTTATTTTCTTTTATAAAGGCAGTTGTAAGAGTTGCTTGAGTTATCTTTTCTAAAACATCTCTGTATGTGATTTCTTGTGTTGTGAAAAAATCCTCGTCTACTAATAAAGCATTATTATAAAAGTTCAAGCTATACGGATCCACTCCACAAATTTTGCACATTCTTTCCACTAAAAGACCTACACTACAGGGCCATGTTAGTTTTAATTCACTTTGCTTGAATAGTCTCATAAAATTAAGCATTTTATCGTAGCCTGTTACAACTAATTCTTCTTTGTTTTTGTCGTCTTCTACATCTTTAATATAAAAATCTCCTAGATCTATGTATTCAAAACTATTGTTAACAAGCAGTCCGTATTTAAAATTTATGTTTTTATTTTTTACTACACTTACATTCTTAACTGTTATTTCTATTTGGCGCATAACTGTTTTAAAAAGCTTAGCTTCAAAACTGTAGATAACTTGCTTCGCTATAGCTCTGTTTTCTTCTTTCAGAATTCGCACAGGAGTATTGTAGTACACTAAATTATTAGCAAGTTGTATTTCTTGTGCAATTGCTTCTTCGAGTATTGTTAGCTTTATGTCTTGCTGTTTTATCTTTTTTGTTCTAAGCTTAAAATCATTGCTTACATTAATGCTCATGTTAGTTGTGGCCTCCTATCTATTGCTGTTAAAACCACAGAAAATTCACTCCACGCATTGCCACATTGCTTTGGACTTGATTTAATAGCTTGCCCATTATAAAAATCTTCTGTAAATAAATCGCCTTGCTTATATTCGTTCATGTCCTTTTCAAGTGTAAATTGTACATTCTCTATAAAAGGATGCTCCAGTAATGATTTGATTTGATTATATTCAGCATCTGTTACTATCCCAAATTTTAATTCTAATGTCGTAAAATAGCCTATGAATGTTCCACTGTAGTGCCCATCCATAGAGTTTCTTCCTGTTCCATCTCCCCATAAAGGTTCAGGACCTGTGACTAATTCCACAAGTCCTGGTACTTTTATGCCTTTTACGATTACTTTAGGTTCAAACATTGTCTACCCCCCCATTCAAAGCAAATTTCTTTTTATTTCTAATCTTTTCTAGTCTCTTATTTAATTCATATCCGTCTAAATATAAATTAAAATCAAAGCCCATATTTTTTAGCATATCTATAATTATTAATAGCAACTCTACTACTTTTTCTGTGTTTCCAGCGCCTTGTTCTTTTAGAACTTTTCTGTATATGTCTTCAAGTTTGCCCTCTGGAGCTACTATTTCGCCTTGATGCCTATTATCTCCTATCATTGCAAGCTGCGGTGTATTAGCTTTTACAAAACCACCTTCTGCCAATTTTGGAATTTGTGGCACTCCTATAGTTTTAATCCAGTCAAAGGGTTTAAATCCAAGAATTTCTACTCCTTTAATTTTTCTTAGCGCTGCATTGATGCCATTAAAAGGTATTGCTATTACTTTGTTTATTCCTCCTATTATCGCATTTACAACAGACTTTAATCCATTCAGTATTCCTTCTTTAATGCCATCAAATATTTGTCCACCTTTACTAAATACGTCCTTTACTGCTTGCCATGCTTGACTAAACTTCTCTTTAAACCAATTGCCTATGTTTCCGAAATATTGAAGTAATCGCGTTCCATGCTCCTAATACACCTTCTTTTATTTTTGATGTAATAGTTTTCCATACATTAGATACTGCATTTGTTATACTGTTCCATATGTTATTCCAAATATTTTTAATGCCATTAAGTGCATTTGAGATAAAGTTTTTCATATTCTCTATATTTCTTTTCACTTCATTTACAATTGCATTCCATATGTTTTTAAAGAAATCACATATGCCATTCCAAATAGTCTCTATTATGCTTTTGATTATATTTATACCTGCTTCTACAATACCTTTAAGCGCTTCCCATATTGTAGTAAAAAAGCCTTTGATAGCATCCCAAATACCTGTAAAAATAGATTTTATGCCATTCCAAGCTTTCTCCCAGTCTCCAGTAAACACACCTACAAAGAAATCTATTATTCCTTTAAAAAAGTCTATTATGCCTCCTATTGTATCCGCAATACCACCAAATACTTTGCAAACAGTATTCCACAATCCCTCTAAGATTGGTGTTATAACTGGCAATACATTTTCAACTATCCAGTCTATAACAGGCTTTAGTATGTTTTCCCACAAAGCTTTTATTGCATCTGCTATACTGCCTACAAATTCTCCAATTTTGTCTACTAGTGGCTTTAAATGTTCGTTCCAAAGTTCGTCAAATTTTTCTGCCATTCTTTGTAATGCAGGGGCGATGTTTTCATTGTAAACATCTAAAAATTTCCCAAAAGTATTACTTAATCCATTTTTTATACTTTCTAATAGTGGCCCTATGCTATTGTCATATACTTCGTTTAGCTTGTCACCAAGATATGTAAAAGCATTAGATAACGTAGACGTAACAGTTTGGATTGACTTAAATGCACTCTCAAGCGCCTTTTTTATCTCATCGGTATTATCTATAATTGGCTGTACAAATACTGCTCTTAAGTCTGTTGTAAATTTTCCTATAAATTCCATCGCACTCATAAATGGATTAGCAAACATTGATATAATATTTGAGCCTATTTGCTTTGCCATATCTCCTGAAAATACATCTGATATTTCTCCTAATGCTTGCCACAAATTTCCTGTTAATTCTATATCTTTTCCTGAAATTTCAAAGATGTTCGACAAGTGATTTTTAATTCTATCAGTATTTTGTGATAGGTATTTGTCTATACTTCCTACTAATAATTCAATTGCATTTTTTCCTATTCTTCCAAATGCTCCCACGACTTGTCCTAATGAATATGCAAATTTATCCACGAAGCTTTGAGCTGAACTGATAACATTTTTGTCTGTAAAAATGTCAATTAAATTATTTTTTATACTTCCAAGATGTTTAAGAACCACATCGAAGTTAGTATCACCAAAACTAATTTTAAATCCTTCTTTGAAAAGATTTGCTATTTCCTTCAGCTTACCTACGGAGATATCCATTTGTTTGTTTGCTTCATCCATTGTATTTGCAAGAGAATTACCGAAAGTCCAGACCTTCTGTTCCTTCTGATGAACCACTCGCAGAAGAGCTGTTGTCTTTCAGTACATTGGCAGTATCAAAAGAAGCTAACTGCTTCATTTGCTTAGATGCTTTTGTTGCACTATTTCCAATACCTGCTACTGCATCTGAAGCATTATCTGCTGAATTAGTTATATTCGACACATCCGTTGCTACATTTCCAAGCCCACTAGTGTCATTTTTATGACCAGTTATAAATTCTGTAAATGATTTGAATGCATCTGCTAGGACCTGTAATTTTGAAATTACCCAATTTATTCCTTTTACAATTGGAGTAAACAAATTAATAAAGCCTTGTCCCAAGCTGGCTTTTAATTCATTAAATCTTAAGCTTAGTACTCTAGTTTGGTTGGCCCAACCATCACTTGTCCTTGCAAAGTCGCCTTGGGCTATGCTTAATTTATCTAATACAAACTGATACCTTAATGCTGTTTTTTCTTGTTCACTCATTTTAGCTGTTGTTTTTCCATACCCATTTGCTAGTGCATACTGGTCTAGTGCATTTTGCGTCATTACAACACCTAAATCTTTAAGTGTTTCGGTTTCTCCTGTGAAAACGGATTTTAGTTTTGTGTAGGCCACATCTGAAGATAAGTTATAGAATGATGCAACATCTCCAACTAGCCCTGTTAAAGTTTTTGACATTTCTAGAGCTGCATCATTATTAAAATCAAAAGCCTTAGCCATTGCACCAAAAGTACCCATATATTGCTTAGCAACAGTTTGTCCTAATCCAAACTGGTCTATTGCATTTTTCGCAAATGTATCTACTTCTCCGTTTAAATTTCCAAACGTAACATCTACAACATTTTGAACTTCAGCTAAATTAGATCCTAGTTCTAAGCATTCTTTTGTAAAATTAACAACTGCTTTCACTGAAAAAGCAGCCATAGCCAATTTTCCTATTTTCTTTAAAGAACTATCTATCCCTGACTTTTTTACTGTATCTCCTGCTTTTTTTATGCCATTATTGAATGGATTAGAATTTAATAACAAATCAAAATTTACTGCTCCTACATTAGTACTCATGCCTTCACCTTCTTTACTCTTTTATAAATTTTAGGTCAGGCTTTGGCTAACTACTAATGTATCCTGTGTTGCTCGCTCTGTTTTCTTTGTATATTTACTTTTATTATTTTCTTACATCTTAAGCATTTTATTTCGCCTATACAAATACTAGCCTTAAGCAACAGCTGTCCGCAATTTGGGCACCTTACGTCTTTCACTTGCTATCACCCGCCATTTCTTTGAACATCTTTTGAAATTCTGCGATAACCTGCTTATATTCGTTTTCACTAATATTTTGTGCTTTTTCTTTTCTATACTCTTGTCTTATTTTTTTCTGTTCTGGAGTGAAATTTTTTAGAACTTCTTTGTCATTTTCGCTACGTATCCTAATGAGATTCCCGAAGTGGGGTTTCTGCTGACAAGCAAGATATATCGTCTATCAATTCTCCCCAACTCATTGTTTCTATTTTTTCGCGTACACTGTACCCATATTGAGTCTTAAGACTTGTAGCAACTACTGCCCAGTCTTTTTCGATGTCATACCATGTTTCCTTGTCATTAGACGTTTTGAAATCGTTTTTCCATTTCCTCGTACGAAACTTCATTCACTTGTGCCATAATCGCTAGTACAACCTTTTTTAATTGTCCTACTGTTAAATCCATTTCGTATATTTCTTTCCTTGCTTTTTTACCTAGTAAAAGTTCAATAGCATCAAACATTGCTTCAAATGAGCCATCTTTTTGAAAAAGCTCTTGTGCTTTTAGCATTGTTTTAGCTCCACAATTAACCGTATATGTTTTGTCTTCTGCAATAGTTATCGTTTTTTCTTCTATTCCAAGTTTGTCAATAATGTTAATATTTGACATTTTCATTACCTCCTAAAATTTATAAAAAAGTAAAGAGAGGCAACAGCCTCCCTGATTTTAAGCAGCGGGTGCTGCTTCTGTGTATGTTGGTTTTCCATTTGACATTACATCAAATTCTAATGGAATTACCGCTGTTGAATCTCCTGCTCCCCAGTTTGTTACATTAATTACGGCGTTCTCAAATAGAAGTTTTGCTCCGTCTGGGAAAGTCCATTGTAAGCATCCTTCTGCATCTCTTCCATTTTTTAGAGCTTTTCCGTTTATGTAATCATTCCCTGGATCTCCAAAGTTTCTTTTTCCAGCAATTGATATTGTAACAGACTTAGATGTCATTAAACGTCTAACCCATCCCTTGTGGTCGAATGGATTCCACTCTTCTACTCCGTTGTCTAAGCTAACACTAAATGTTTCCATATCCGCAATGTCTGTTAGATTTTCTTTATCTGGTCCAACTTGGAATTGATTTTCGTATACAGGATACACTCCTGATTTTTTAGTTGCATTTTCTGACATATTATTCACCCTTTCTATATATTAAATCAAATTCAATCGAGAACTTATAAACATTGTTCTCGTCAGACCCTAAGTCGATAGGCCCTTCATATAAACACTCTATTGAGCACTTATAATCATCAATAAAAAATGAGCTACTGCTTAGTAACTCATATATTTCGTTTGCCTTTTTTTCGGCAGTATCATAGTTCTTAGTCCACCTAAGTAGTAATGTAATCGGTAGTATACCATAACTCTGTAAATATTTAAAATTTGATACTTTTTCTATATTTCTTCTATTTGCATAAATTGCAATAGCTTTTTCTTGGCTTTCATCCATTTTTCCGATAAACCAATCGTTGCATTCTAAAATTATGCCTTTTAAGTAATCTTTTACTTTTCGAGTGCTTAATTTTTTAATCATTGGCCTATCCTCCTTTTTAATGATTGTTTCAGCCATTTGATGGGCAAATTCTTTTTAGCTCCTGTAATGTAAGTGTCAAAATAGTATTGCTTTGCATTTGGATTTTTGTCTGTACGTATATTCAATTCAGGATCGAAGTATACTTTTCTAGCATATGCTGTACCTACTACTATTTTAGCTACTCCTTTTATTACTCGTTTATCGTCTACAAAAGTGCTATCATTTTGCATAGTTCCTGTATCAAATGGCATCGTTTGGCTTTGCAGCAAGTCAGCTTTTATTGCTTCTGCTGTATCTATTAAAGCTAATTGAGCTTGGTTATTTATCATTTTAATATTTTTAGTGTTATATGTTATTTTCAATTACATCAACTCCAATGTCGTATGATGAACTGTTCCATCTGGATTTCTAGGTCTGCTTGCTTGGTGTATTTGATATGTTACTTCTTCTATTGTTACTTCACCGCCGGCTTATTTGCTTAATATTAGGCGCTATATCTCCAAGTAATACTACTTTTCCAAGCAATTCAACCTTTTTTCCATCTTGATTAACTATTATTTTTGTTTTATCAACAAATCTACATTTTTTATTCTCTAAAGATAAATCGGTTAAGGGCTCGCCTTCTTCTGACAAGCCCTTTCTGTATATTTTAACGTTGCATAAATTATTTAATAACTTTTCTAAATGCTTAGGATTTAATTTTTGTATCATATTATTCTACTTGTCAGACCTGACTGTCTAAGATACTCGTATGCTTGTCTAGATAGTTTCAATTTACTGTAAGTAGTTTGAGCATCTTTTTTATTTACAGTCAAGTCTCCTCCTATACTATAGCTTGCTAAATCGTCGCTATCGTATATACCTTCTTCTTTTATGTATTGAGCTTGGAAGCATGTTGCTTTAGTTATTAAATATCTTTGCTTTTCTGTTAAATTATAAAACCCTTTTTTCTCGATTCTAGTTAATGTAGCTCTGTTAATGTCAATTGATGCTAATTCTAAGTACATTTCTAGGTCTCTTTTTTGGTCTTCTGTTATTTCTGAAACATGCTTAGAATAGTCTTCTAATGTTGCATAAATATTAATCATTTGCAACACCGCCTTATTTCTTTAGTTTCGTTATTTCTTTGTCTTTTGCTTCTATTTCTGTATTTAGCTTTGCTATTTCTTCATCTTTTGTTTCTATAGTTGTGTTTAGTTCTGCTATTTCTGTTTTTAATTTATCTACTTCTTCTGTATTTGCTTCTTTTGCTTTTAGTTTTTCTAGTTCTTCTTTTACTTTTTGATATTCTGCAAAAGAGACCTTTTTACCTTGTCCGTCAGCTATTTTTTTACCGTCTTTGTATATGTCAAAGCCATTTTCGATATAAGCTTTCTTTTCAGCTTCTTCAATAGTGTACTCTGTATTTCCTTTTACTGCTATCATATTATCAAATTCTCCTTTCTGCCTATTCAGCAACGTTCATCTTAATACCTTTTACTCTTGTGTCTATTACAAATAAATCCCAATATTTTCTCATTTGGTATAGGTATCCATCACCTTGAGTATGTGTTCCTGGTGCCCATAATTTTATGTATGAGTGTTTGTCACAAGCTAAAACTGACTTTGGATGTACTAATATCATGTTTATTTGTTTAGCAAGTTCTCCGGGTACGCATCCGTCTGTGAAGTTATATGCTGTTTTCATTCTGCTAGATGGTAATTTTTGAATATTTACGTCGTCTAATGACCTAACTGCCCTATTAAATCCGCTTCCACCACCATTTAGGTAGAATACTTTTTGTACGTCCTTAGCATTTTTGATTGTTTCTTCAACGTCCGGAGTAACATATAATAGTCTGCCCTCAGCTGGAACTTCTTCCTCGTCCATTTCTTTCATGTATTTGTCGTACAATTTCAATACATTTTCTACTGTTGGAACTTCTGTGTCAGGTGTCTCACCTAATGCTACGAAGTCATTGTGTAATTTAGAAATTCTGTAACAGTCTTCTTCAGGTATAGCATGCTCTTCTTCGAATGTGTTTGTGATATTTGCTGCGGCTACTGCTAAATTACTTTCGTCTACGTCCATTGTGTCAACGAAGAACTCTACGTCTCTGTCATGTGCTAGTGTCTTAGTCATAAATTTATTGCTTACACTTTGACGATTGAAGCCTCCGTTTCTTGTGTGGTCTTTAAATCCTCCCATTTCTAGGTATGGTATTTTTACTGTGTTAGCATTAACAAATTTTATTTTTTCAGTTGTTAATGCACTTGTTAAGCTTTCTCTTTTGTATTTTTGTTTAAGTTGCCTCTCAAATTGAGTTGCATAATTGATAGTATTTGCCATTTCAAAATTCCTCCTCTTTTTTAATTAGAGAAAATATTGAACTGTTACCTAATTAGCTCTTAAGAATTACCAAATATCTTTGATATTTCTGCATCTTCAGAATTAGCATTATTATTTTCTTGACTTCCGCCAAATGCAAATCCCTTATTCACTGTTTCAGCCGTTATTTCTGCTTTTAGTTCTGGCCATTCTGCAACTATTTCGTCTATTTCTTCTTTTAGCTTTGCTTCGTCTATATTTCCGTCTGTTATTACTTTGTTTACATCTACAAGTCTTGCTGCTTTTCTAGCTTTTTTTGCATTTATATCAGCATCAATCATGGCCAATGCAATTTTAGCCATTAGTCCTTCAGTATCTACTTGTGTTTTTTCAGAATGTTCTTCATTATTTTGTACAGCTACTTGTCCTTCTTTATTTTCGGTTGTTTCTTCTGATTTTAATTCTTCTGTTTTTGTCTCATTCGTTTTTTGTTCACTAGCAGTTGCACCTTTTCTGTACATTCTGCGGATAAAGCCATCTAATTCTTCTTGACTTTTAAAAGTTATTGAGCCATCAGCATTTGTTTGTGCTACTGAATTAGCTTTTTTACCTTTGTCGCCCTCATTTTTATTTTTTCCAGTTGTATTACCAAATGCGTTTGCTATATCTTCTTCAGCATTAGCATCTATATTTGAATTTTCTTCTTGTTTTTGTTCTTCCTTTTGTCCGCTTTCTTCAGTTTTTGTGCTTTCATTTGCATTTGTGTCTTCAACTTTTTCAGTAGTCTGAGTATCTACTTTTTTCTCTTCTTCGTTATCCATAAATTGGACCTCCACCGTACAAGGCTCGTCAGCACCTTCTACCATGATAGCAGTTTATTTTGCGCTCTTACACACGTTTTGGAGCATAAAAATAAGCACCCAATGGGTACTCAACATTAAAATCTTTAATTATTCTTAAGCCATTCGCTAATTTTACCATTTTTCACGGCTTCTTCAAACTCTTTTGCTTCTTTTTCTTCTTCTTCATTCAGTTTTCTTTTATTCGTCTTTTCACTTGGCAAAGGTATTTCGTTTATCCATCTTGGTTTTTTATTCATTTAAATCACTCCACAATATATGTATTACTCCATCTTTTTCAACAACATTTTCTACGAGAAATTTACTATTTCTAGGATACAATATTTCGCTCTCTTCAGGATTAAATCTTCTTAAATCTTTTCCTTTTCTAGACTTCACATATATAAGAACATTAGCATTTTCATTATAATTAGTTTTATTAGAAAAGGATAAATACTCCTTAAATAGTATTTCTTTTCCAACTTCATTGCTCTTAATAAATTTTTGTAATTTTTTATTATCTTTTATGTCTAGAACTCTAATTGTATTACCCTCATAATTTTTCATTTTTCGTAGTGCGCTGTCTAGGTCTTTTACGATTTTATTTTCCATGTCATCTAGCTGGATGCCATTTCTCAATTTGTCATTAATCTTATAGCTTTCTGAACTAATGTAACTATTTATTGCATACTGTTCTTCTTCTGATATTGTAGCATCTTCTATTTGTTTTTGCAAGTCCTCTACTTTATTTGAATATTCTTGTGCATTTTCAGGCAGTAAGCTTCCAATTGCCAATCGTTCATATTCTTTTCGTCTTCTTCTAAGTGCTTGTATATATTCGTCATTTTTATTGTGCTCATTTTCTTGTATTTCCTCTGGTTCTTCATTCATATCCTCAAAGTATGTACTCTGTCCATGCATACATCTATTGTGATATAGTCCTCCAGCAATTGCTGTAGATAGAAGCGGGTATTTTCCGTCTTCTGCTTTTCCTCCAGACCACACGTCGTCAATATATACTCTACCTTGCCACTTAGCGCATTTATCACAACTAGTACTATGCTTAGACACATACACTAAAGGATTGCCTAGTTTTTTTCTTAACTCTCCTTCGCCCATTAAGTTAGCCCTTTTAGTCGCTGTTCTAACCGCCATATCTGCGTAATCAGCTATGTTCACTCGTCTACCGTTTTTATATTCAATACAATTAAATCCTCGACTTAAGAAGTCTCTTGTTGCCATGTCTATTGCCTGATGTAATGTTTTAGCCCCTGAATTTGCCATTTGACTTGCCTTGTATATTGTACTTCTGTAAATATCGTTTGACATACGAAGTGTTGCCATTCTTACGTCTTTTAGGTCATTATCCACTGTACTTATCATTGCCTTTATTTTTCTGTCATTAATGCCAAAAAATGACCCTCCTAAGCTTGCATTATTCGTGTCTAGTATGCCTGCCTTTATCGCTTCTTTATTTACTTTTTTAGCACCCTCACTAAATTGCCTTTTAATAGCATTTTGTACATATTTGCTTATGTTTCTTTGTTGCTCACCAAATATGTCTTTATTGTTTTTTCTAAAATCTTTTATCTGTTTCAGTTTAAGAGCTTGCCATTGTGGCCACTTAAATCCCTTTAAATCCTCGTCGTCCTTATGCCCTCCGCAAGGTTCTTTTCATAGAAGCAATCAAGTCAAGTTCTATTTGCTCGTATATTTTCTTTATGTCATAGTCTGATTGAATAGGATTAGTATCTTTCATAAGCTATCACCCATCATACAGTATCGAGGGTTCTTGTTTTTCTATAATTCCTGCTTCTTCTTTTAGTCTTTTTACTTCTTCTTCTTTCTCTTCTCTAGATAAGCTATCTCCGGTATAACTCCTCAACACTGCGTTCTATACTCATTACAGATTGTCCTGGTCTAGCTTTCGAAATAGTTTCTACAACTGCTTCAAAACTTGGCGAGCTATATTCTCCAAAGTTAGCAGTTGCTTCATAATCTCCCACTTCTTTGCCTTGTGCTCTATCATATGCTTTTAAGCACATTACTGCTACGGCTGGGAGCACTTTTTCAAGTACTCTAATTACTTTATTTCGTGTGTACTGTGTTACTTTTTCTTTTTCTCTTTGTGCCTCGGCATTGTCTAGCTTCTTCGTATCTATTCCTAGTGTGCTTGGACTAATCAACCCCTGTAAACACAAATCTAAAGCTGTTATATATCCTTGTAGCATTTTTTCATAATCGAAGTCTCCTGATACCCTTATTATTTTGTCAGAAGTATCTTCAGAACTTGAACCGCTAATTTTAGCAAATCTCTTATCCCAAGTATTAGGTTTTAGCAGATTTCCGTTTGAGTCAACAGGTAGCAAATCTTCTGGTATATATGTCTGTGTTTTATTATCCCTCAATGCCTCTATCCATTGCGACCATACTTCGTCAAAGCTGTCAAAATCATCTATTTTTTTATCGAGTATTGATTGTCCTCTACCTTTAAACTTTTTTGACTTATTAATCATAAACTGCGTAGCCATCATAAAGCCATTGTCATGTACTTCTTCTAAGTTTCTCGTTTCTTCTAGTATTTTATAATCAGGTAGTGGAGTATCGTTTCCTTCCTCATAGAGTTCATATCTTACACCATCCCTATTATAATACTCTCTAAACAAGTATTTTTTCTTGCTGTCACTATAGTAGTTTTTGAATATGATTGTTACCAATCTGCCGTTTTTGTACTCATAATCAACGTTTGCGCCAGAATAAAATACTAATATTGGGTATTTGCTAATTGCAGTATTATAATTAATTTTAAATGCTCCATCATGTTCAATAAATACGTCTATAACCGCTTGTTTCACTATGTCTTTAAAATCATTATCTTTTGCTATCTTTTCCCAGTTCTCTTGAGCCCCGGCATTATCTTTGATTTCTATATCATTTAATGCATCTACTATAATGTCTGCCAACACATCTATTATTATTCCAGGAAGTCCTGTGTGTATTTTTCTAAAGTCTATGCCATCTGTCCCAATTGCAGACCAAAACCTTGCATTCCCCATTTGGTCATCGACTTGAGTATAGTACTGATGTAGTTCCGATGCTTCTCCTCTATACCATAACCTATTCCTAAAGCATGTACCCTCGAAGGTATTTGTTTCTTGAATTATTAAACTTTCGCCAATGGAAGGCTGTATTTCTAGCCAGTTTTGAACCATTTTCTTAATTCTACCTCCTAGTCCCATCTTTTTTTTCCTCCTGATTTTCAGAATTCTATTCGTCGCTATCTGCTCCCTTTATGATTGCTTTTATTACTTCCCAATTTCCTATTTCTTTTTTGTATGGGAGCCACGCATATTGGCACCCTTGTATTACGTGGTCGTTTGCATCTTCTAGTTCTCCATTTTCGTTATAACCATATACATTCATTTCGTCTATATAGTCTTGACATTTATCGACTATTAGAAAGTCAGCCGTGTGTAGCCATGATTGTTGTAGTTGAACTCTTGTAACGTTTTTTGTTTTTTTCCAAGCTCCCACAAACTCATATACTAGATTACTAATTCGCTTTGACTTTTGAGCTTCAGCAATTGTTGCTGCATCTGCACTATCTATAAACACGTTTCTTGCAAACCCCCACTCCTCTTTGCACTCTTCTAGAAACATCACTAATCGTGGTATTACATCGGATGGTGCAAATGGTACTGTTCTGTCTTTGTTGTTAGTCGAAAATGTTTTTAGTACAACACATTTTTTATCGTATGTTATTCCGTATAAGTACAAATGTCAGCTTATCGTGTGACTTCTTAGAGTATGATGTATCAACTCCTACGCTAAATCTTTTAAATTTTAGCTTTTTAGCTTCTTCTTTGGTTATTATATTTTTCTTTGTATAATTAAAGGCAAGACCTGTGGCCTTACCTCTTAATCCTAATATTTTATTTTTGTATATCTTTGTACCTGGTGCTAATGCGTTTATTTTGTCTTGTTTTGCTTCTTCAGATAATCCTAAATTATCGTCAAATGTAAAATACCAATGTACCCAATTAGCTACTTCTGGCTCATTTAGTTGATTGAGTAGTTCACTCGGATATCTACTTCTGTATTTTTCAAGTGGTCTACTTCTGTTCAGGTATTCTTTGTACACAGCTAGATTTGGGTCATCAGGGTTAGAAGATGTAAGCTCATATTCACATCTGTGTGCTGATTCTCGTATGAACTCCATGTCTCCTATATTGATTTCGTCTATATACAGACACCCTAACTGACCACCTAACGCCTTTTCCCAACGCTTCTTGTCTCCATAACCACAAACGTATATAATCTTTAATCCGTTTGGAGTTATGTACTTGATATGTGCTAACTTAATATTAGCGTCCCCTGCACCTTTATAATCTACAAATGGACCAAATACATCTATAATTCCACGCTCAGGGTTAATGACATTCTTTTCAGCTGTACCGAATATCTGCTGCGGCTATCATGTGATATTTTCTTTTGCTTTCAGCTACTCTAAGCATAAACTTTATAGCACCTATTGTTGTTTTTCCTGCTGCTGTTGTGCCTTCCATAAACTCTTTTTTAGCCCTGTTGTTTAGGAAGTCTATGTATACTTGTGACAGTGGGAGGGCTTCAACTGTTTGATTAATTGATTCCAGTTGTACCACCACCAAGTTGGCTTAGTATTGAAGATAACAATCCAGTGTCTGCATTAAGTGTATTATCTGTTTTATCAATGTAGATACCTAGTGTTTTACCTAACAGCTCTAGTGCTTTGTTAGCTCCTATGCTGTCAAAAGTAAATTCACCCGTTGGCTCATATTTGCCTGATGTTTTGTTGTATTCCATCACCGCTTTATGCTGTAAGCAACGTTCTACAACTTCTTTCAAGTTCATAACACAATACTCTTGCGTCACTTGCGTTTTTTCTTGAATTTCTGCTTGCCTTTTCAGTATATACTCATGCACATATGTATTTTTTAGCATCCTACATCCGTTTACTTTTGCTGTATCCTCACCTGCTTTTACATAAGTATCCATATATGCTTTTGTTGCATTACACCCATTTGCCAAATAATAATCAGCAAATTTTTGTTGATTAATTGTTAAATTATTTTCGTTCCTAATTGCCAATTATTATCACTCTCCTTTTGGGATAACAAAAAGAACTTACTTCTAGCACCAGAAATAAGTTCTTTTTTATGTTAAGAGCTAATAGGTACGTCTTCAACATTTTCACGTATCCATGATAACATTATAGCACTCTAAATCGTCACAAACGTCACGGACCCTAATTTTTTTAATATTTTTTTTTGCTTATTAATATTATAGCATCTCAATTCAGCACAAAACGCACAAATATAAAATTTATTCGATTTTTTCTAACAATCTTTGTACTTTCATTTTTGCCTTGCTCTCTGTATCGTACTCCATCAAATGCATAATCTTTACCCAGCTGAAGCCGTCGTGATACCTGTATCTTAGTATTCGCCTTAATTCGCTATCTTCTACTGTTTGTATAAACTCCTCTACTTCAACTCTTAATTTTTCTAATAAAATTTTAAAAGCGTCTAACTTTATTTCGTATTTGCCTAATAACTGATATTTTTTTATATTTACTCCAGTTATTCCGTACTGAATGTTTTACATATGGAAATCCTTTTGAACTTTGTACAGTATCTGATACAATATTGCTTTTTTTCTGTGCCTTGTTTATACGCCCTTCTAAGTCTGCTATCTCTTTTTGCACGCTCTGATATTGTTCTAATTTCTTTTTAATCAATGCTTATTCACTCCTAGAGATTAAACATCCACACTATACCAACTATGCATAAAATCACTTCTGCTATGTATAATATTTCAGTTTTAAAATCTCTTTCCTCTTTAGAATTTTGTAAATCAGCAAATCTACCGATTATGAAAAGTACTAAAAAGAAGATAATTATTGTCTTAATAAACCACATATTACTTTTTCACCTCCACAAGTTCTATCTTCAAACTAAATGTAAATTCTAGTATTCCTTCCTTAGTTGTTTTTATCGTTTGATTAAATGTTTTTATATCTACTCGTTTTCCTTCGTTCTGTAATCTTTTTAGTAGCCTTCTCATGCCAAATTTTGTCTCTTCTACTTCGTATCCGTTTTTCTCTTAAAAATTGACACACCTGCTTGTCTATATACCCTGAATATTTAGCTGACATTTCATGTATGCCTTGAGCTATTAACTTTGTTTGCTCGTTTTCCTGTATTTCATTTTTATTTATTTGCATTTATCTTCACCTCCCTAATATATAACTCTCACAATATAGCTGTTTTCAAACATATTTCGTTCTATGTCAAGTCTTAGTTCTTTCATTTTGTCTACGCCTTCGCAACTTATCATTACTCCAGCTTTTAGCCCTCCTACATGATTTGTTATTGCAAATTTTATGATATTTTCGTATAGTTGCTCTAAACTAGATTTTATAGTGTTTTCACTGTTCAATTCTCTGTTTAATTTTTCCACTTCTTGTTCTAATTCTGCTATTCGTTTATTGCATCTTTTTACTTTAGATTTTACACTCACTTATCTTCACCTCCCCATAGCTTCCTTCGCATACGTGAAAGCTGTTAGTTTTTCTTAGTTCTTCAAGCTTTTTGTATTCGTCACAGCTTGTCATAAAATCCTTATCGCTGTAGCATTCTTTATGTATAACTTGTTTTGTAAAATGGCTTTTACATCTATCACATTTTTTGTTAATACAAATCATTTTTCTTTTGTCCTCCTAACTTTCATTATCAAATCTCATATAATTCTCAATAAAATCCGCTACTTTTTCTGTCATAAGTCCTTGTCTTTCCAGTTCTCGTTTAAAATTTTCTATGTTTAGTATTGCTTTATTCCCCAAGTTTTTTAATTCATTACAAATCTTATCAAGTTCTTGGTCTTGTGCTAAGTTTATATCTGTAATATCTATTCCTTTAAAAAGATTATATATTCTGTTAATTATTTTATCCATTTACGTGTTTTCCTCCTTTACTTGTTTAATTCTTGCCTTTAAGCTCTCAAGTAACGCCTCTTGATTTGCATCCTTTCCGCTCTAAAGCGTCTATTACATCTTTGTCCCTACACCCCTCAACTGCTAAATTGTGTATGAATACTGTGTTTTTCTGTCCTTGTCTATATAATCTTGCATTTGCTTGCTGATATAATTCTAGACTCCAGTTAAGACCGGAACCATACAACATGATTTCCGCCATCTTGTAAATTAAGTCCGGTATGCAGCGGATGCTGGGTGTGCTAATAGGATATTCAACTCTCTATTATTCCACTTTGCTATATCATTACTATCTTTTAGAACTCCTACTCTAAGCTTTAGTCTTTTCAATTCTCTTTGGATTCTCATTAGATCGTGTTGGAAATTATAGAAAATCAAAAGAGGTTGTCCGTTGTGCTTCTTCGATTAGTTCTAAAAGCGCTTCAATTTTACAGTTATGTACTTCTACGTACTCTTTGCTATCTTCTTTATATACCGCACCGTTGCAGAATTGTAATAGTTTATTTGATAGTGCTACTGCTGATGTGACATCAATTTCTTCTTCGTTGATTTGAAGAAACATCTCTTTTTCAAATTGCTTATAGGCTTTCTCAGCTTTACTATCAAGATTTATGTATCTGTTATCAACTACTTTTGCTGGCATTTGTAAATAGTCTTTTGCTTGTAGACTTATGCAAATATCAGAGAGCTTGTTCTTGATTATTTCTACTGCTTTGTCTTTTGCTTTATATGAGAATATTCGCTCTGCATTTCTCTTATCTGGCTCAAAGTAGTTTTCTCTGTAATGCGTTATGTATTTTCCAAGTCTCTCCCCCTGGTCCAAAAGATATATTTGTGCCCACAAATCTGCATAGCCATTTGGCGCTGGTGTCCCGAGTTAATCCTATAATTCTTTTTATTAAAGGTCTGATTCTCTTTAATGCTTTAAATCTTTTTGAGTTGTGATTCTTAAAGCTTGACAGCTCGTCTATTATTACCGTGTCGAACGGCCAATCATTTTGATAGTAGTCTACAAGCCATTCTACATTTTCACGATTGATTACATAAATGTCTGCTCTTGTGTTAAGTGCATTTATTCTTTTTTTCTCTGAGCCGAAGTACTGGAATAATTTTTAAAAGTTTTAGATGCTCCCACTTTTCTTGCTCTCTTGTCCATGTGTCTTCCGCAACTTTTTTCGGCGCTATTACTAATACTTTATTTACCGCAAACCTATTGTATCTGAGGTCATTTATTGCTGTTAGAGTTATTACTGTTTTGCCGTAAACCGCATATCTAAAAATAATCCAAGCTTGTCGTCTGTAATACAACGACTAATGCAATATTTTTGATATTCATGTGGTTTGAAAATCATTTTACATCACCTCCAATCTTTTTTATAAATTCTTCTACACCTTCTAGGCTATCTATCACGTACACTTCAAAACCTAAGCTTCGTATGAAAGCTATTTGCCTATCCTGCACTTTACTTGTTGTGCCTCCGTGGTCTTTTTAGTTCTACAAAATAAATTTTACTTCCGAGGCATTAATACAAGCCTGTCAGGTACTCCATCATTTCCGTGGTGACGTAAATTTATATGCCCTGCCTCCGAAGTGCTTTTACTTTTTCTCTTAACTTTTGTTCTATATATTTTTCCGTCATTAGTTTTTACTCCTCTGGCATTTGATAAGCTAAAACTTTTATAAAGGCCTTGCCATTAACTAAGCCCCCCCCCACTCGTAATTGTGGGCTTTTTAGTAATTCTGCTGTTGCAAAAGCTGTAGCTATCTCTTCCAATACTTCTAGTGCCCTTTTTTCTGTTTTGTAAGTCCCTAGTAATATATAATTATCTCCTGGGGCATTGACTGTAGTGTGTATTTCGTATAAGCATTCAGTATCTTCATCATCATGATAAAATTTAAGGCTTAGTGTATTGTCAAAGTTAACTACTTCTTTTTTATCTTGACTTGTTATTAACATTTTTAATTTTCTCCTTTCAAACTTTTATTTTTTTTGGTAGGACAAACCCTCGCGTGCGCGTATGATTTTATTAAATTAGAGATATTAGGCATGTGTATGCGCCCCTAAATTCTCTATTTTCTCTATTTTATAATCTTTATTATATTTTTATCCTACCAGTCCTACCAATTGTTAAAACCCTTGAAATATCTAGCCTTTTCTCGGTAGGAAGTGTCCTACATGCTTTCCTACCTTCTCCTACTTTTGGTAGGACTGGTAGGATGCGGTAGGACTGTTTTTATGGGATTGTCCTACCAACTGTCCTACCATGTTAAACCCTTATGAAACCTGAGGTCACGCTGTTATTCTTTCCGAATTTTACATTTCTTCGGTAGGAGTACGTCCTACTTTTTCTCAAAATGTCTATAACTCGCTTTCTGTCTATGCTTGTCTGCCTTTTTGGTTCTATTCCGAGACACACTGTTAATATCTCACTTGTGCAAATTCTGTCACGTTCTATAAGCTCAATTTCTTCTTCACTGTTAAATATCCAATAGTTCTTTTGAGCCTCTGCTGACCTATCGAACCAGTCTTTTGGTATTGGCCTTTGTATATATTCTTGTATGATACCCTCCCAAGGGTCTATAATTAACCTTGAAGCTTGCTCCTTCTCCGCTTCTTTTAGTACATCCCCTGTTAAGTATAGCGGTTCGCCTTGTCTAAAATAATATACTGCTTCGGCCCAAATTTGGTCTCTCTCAAGTTCTAATAGCTTGAATATATCTTTAGTAGCCTTGTTCTTTCCGCACCGCTATTGGCCAATATCGTCTGTTTCCGAGTACTGTCTCTTAAAAACTCGTCGTCGTTAGTTGTTCCAAAGAATACGCAGTGCCTTGGGTGTTCTTCTTCTCTACGTTCGTATGGTGCCCTGTATTTATCTGTTTTCTGGCCTAGAAATTGTTTTAGTCTGTTACTATCTGCTTTGTTAAACCCTTGGAGTTCTGGTACTTCTACAATGATACAGTTCTGAAGAAGTAGCAACGTATCTTTGCTGTTAAAATCTACTATGTTATCTGTAAACCACTCTCCTGCAAGTTTGCTAAGTAGAGTGCTTTTTCCTAGTCCTTGTGGCCCTGTTAAGATTAGCATATTATCGAATTTAATCGGCATTTCTGTTATTGCTCTTGCAACTACTGCTGTTAATGCTTTTCTTGTAGTTTGTTTTATATATTCTGTGTTTTCTGCTCCTAAATAGTCCATAATGAGGGTATCTAACCTTGGTATGCCGTCCCATGTTAAGCTTTCAAAGTACTCTCTTGCTACATTTACAGAGTGCCTATTTTTTAATATCGCGAGTGCGTCGTTTATTACGGCCACACCTTTGAAACTTTCGTAGCATTTTTCTAGAAATCCTCTTAGTTCTGCATCATCGCTATCTGACCAAAGTTTTGGGTAGTGCTCGTCTGGTCTTCCCCAAGGTAGTTTTTCTCGTATTAAGAATCTATTTGAAAACCTATCGTACACAATTTTATCTTTGAACTCATCTGCATTTTCTAATATCAAAAGTGCATTATTTATGGTTCTGTCTATAAGTCCTGTGCTACTCGACCTTGCTAGTTTGCTTCTCCATGCAGTATTTATAATTTTTGGCCATGCACTTGTTCCAAGACTTTCGGCAAATTCTGCTTGTGCAATTTCTAATTGTTTTTTCTCAAATTCAGCTCTAACTATTTTGTCATTCATAGCAAATCTGCACATTTCTACATAGCTTGGGAGCCTATTTGTCGGTGTTCCGCTCCTTTACTTCTTCATCTAAAGTTCCAAACTTGTGAATTCTAACTAAGTCAAATGAATTGCATAAAAGCCTGCTTGCGGGGTCTGTTGCGTGAAAACTATAAAGCCATTTTCCTTCGCCATACACAGTCGCCCCATTTGCTACTGAGCCGATTTATATACGTATATTTACCTTCTATACTTCCTGTACTATAAACCTCACTTAGAAATGTATTTATGGCCACAGGGATGTCATATACTCTGCAAAATGCGCCAACGATATTATCTTTTTCGACTGGATCTTTTTGTCTTGAGATTTCTCTTTTTATTACTTCAGGTTCATTTGAAATTTTAGGCCATTCACTTGTATCTTTCCAATTTTTATACATTCCAAGAAGACCATCAGCATATGCAAATGCCTTGTCCTCGTTTTTGAATATGAATTCACTATCCTTTGAACAACTTGGCCAGTACATTAATCTACTTGCCTCGAATGTACTCGGGTCTAGTATTTCTAAGCCTATAAAGCTTGCAAGTTTTCTAGCAATAGGCTCATATTCTTCAGCTGTTACTTCGCGGTCGAGTGGAATAATTATTCTAAGTCTTGGCTTTGCTTCTGAGTGTTTTCTTGTGGAGTAGACTGCATAGCCACAGCCTAATCCACTTATTAGGTTTAGTATTTTTTGAGTTTCTCCTGGATTAATGTTATCAGCATCAAGAGTTACTAGGCATCTGTTAATTACGTTTTCAGCCTTACGTCTGTTATCTTTTAGAACACCTGCTACGAACCCTCCGACGTCTTTTAATTCGTCTTGCTGTGATTTTTTTAATCTTATGAACTGTTCATACGTCTCACTTGTTCTGTTCGGTATGTGTATTCGCTCTATAAATTCTGACCAAAGCAGTTCTTGTGTTACCCAATTTGTTGATTTTCTATTTGTTGCTACTGATATTTTTAATTTTTTATTGTGTTGCATATTAGATGCCTCCTGTCAAAAATTCTAACCCCTTATCTGTTTTCACTGCTATGTAGCTTTTCCTTATGCCTCTTCTAAATTCTCTTTCAGAATATTTCGTGTTGAATACTTTAGTTTTTGAACCTTTGAACCCGACTAGGTTCCTTTATTTTAATTCCGAAATTGAATGCACCATTCTTTTATTGTTTGTTTCATTCGTCTTTATCCTCCTTCGCTAATTTAGCATTGTAAAATTCTTCGAATTTTTTCTCTAAGTCCCACTTAGTTATGAATGCTTTGTATACATCAAGCTGACTTTTCAAAGGTACTTTTTCTTCTAATGTCTCGATTTCAATTAAGTCTCTTACTTTGTACAGCTGCTTTTCTCTGCTTTTTGCCATTCCGAGATTTTCAGCTTCTAGATATTCTTCTCTTTCTTTCTCTAGTGTTGCTTCTTTTTCTAATAATTCAGCTAGTCTACTCAAAGTTTTAGCCCTCCTATTCTTTTTTATAATAATTATTTGTAAATCCGGTCTGCATTTAAGGGCAATCCATCTGCCCATTCAGGTACTTTGCACAGTATCTTTATCATATCGTCTAGCATTATTTGGTTGCTGTTTGGTCCCATGTCTATAACTTCAGCAATGATTTCATCATGTATATGAAATAGTGCTCTGTAACCTGCATTTGTTAAGTTTAGCAGTGCTTCGGCTAAGCAATCTCTTGCGATTGCTTGCACTAGGTTTTCTGTAAGCTTCCCGCCATAGGTCGGTATCTTTTCCCACTTCTTTGTTGTTTGGTTTTGCCCCAAGTAACTTAGTGCCTCACTTCCGAAAACTATTTGTAGTAAGCTTTGGACTAATATAAAATAACTGTCTCTTACTTGGTAAGGTTACTACAAGATTTCCATTTTCATATGCAAAGTAAATATTCTTTTGCATCACTTGGGTTTGACCCGTTAGTATGCAATTGATTGCACAGTTTTCTATTGTATGCCAAAGGTCCACTATCCTCTTATTTGCATTTCTCCACCTTTTTACAATTTCTGGTAGTTCTTCTTCGGTTAATCCTTTTTCCAGTGCTCCCATTTGTATGAGTGCTCCTGGTCCTCCGTTGATACCCTAGTGCTAACTCTGCTACTTTCCCTTTTTGTCTTAGCTCGTATTCAATATTTCCTTTTTGTATTTTTTCAATTGGTACTCCGAAACATTTGACTTGCACTCGCTTCATATATTTTGCCATGTGTTCTAAATACGTTTAGTCTCCACTGCTCCCCTGCAAGCCAACTAATTACTCTTGCTTCTATTGCTGAGAAATCTGCAACTGCAAATGTATATCCGTTCAGATGGTATAAATGCTGTCCTGATTAGCTCAGAAAGCGTTTGAGGAATATTTCCGATATATTGCTTGTATCATTTCTATATTTTGATTTTTGACCAAATCTCGTGCCAAATCGAGTGCTTTTAGATGGTTTTGAGGTAAGTTTTGTACTTGGACTATTCTTCCTGCATATCTGCCGAGTTCTGTTAGCACCATAATATTGCAGTAGCCCTCTTACTCTATCGTCTATTCCGCATTGATATTGCCATTGCATCATATTTTTTAGTACTTGTTTTTGACAACTCCTGACGTATCTCTAGCATTCTTTTTGCATCTTCAGACGTAGTATTTTCTATTAATGAGGGCACGTCATTTTTGTTTAAACTTGAAATTTCTTGTCCCGTTATGCCTTCTAACCATTCCTTTAGTTGTACTATGCTGTTTGGGTTGTCAAGTCCTGATATTTTTTGAGCTTCGACCATCAGTTCCTCTGTCCTTATAGCTCCGATTGCTAGTGCACCTTCTACTAGTTCTTTGTCAACTTTAACGCCATATGCATTCATTAGCACGTCTAGTTCCCACAGTTTTTGCTCCATGTCCGGAAATTTTACTTCATCTAGAATTTTCTTTATTTCTTTTTCAGTTACTACGTCCTGGGCATTATATTCCTTGAAAAGCTCCCATTTTTCGGGTTCGTGTTTTGGTAGATTTCTAGTTCTGCCTCCGATTAGTTTTTGTAGCCTTACAAGGCATACAAAAATATCTAATAAGTGCTTTACCTGATGCTAATTTTTTTTTATCTTCTGATAGGCCTAAAGCATTTCCTATTGCTGATAGTCCGGCTGGATATCCGCAGTACAAGCCCCTAGCCATAGTGCACCTCCACTGCTCAATTGGTGACTTCCAAAATTTGTTGAGACAATACCACTCGAAGCTTGCATTGTATGCTGTTTTAATGATATCTGGGTCAGAAAGAGCAGTTACAAGCTCTTGTGGCAACTGCTCTCCTTCTGCTAAGCTTATGACTTTTACTGGTTCGTCGTCGAAACTGTAAGCAAATAAAAGTATTTCGAAGTCTTCTGACTGTGCGTATTTATACAGTCCAGCTTTCCCGGATATCAACTGAGGAATAGGTCTCTATATCGATACTCAAAACTCTCATTAGCTCACCCCATATATGTTATTTACTGGTGTTTGAGGCATTGGCTGTCCTGTGATAGGGTCTACTGGTCCTTGATATTGGGGCATTACTGGTTGTTGTATAGCTGCTTGATACTGAGGTGCCACTGGTGTTTGATACTGAGGTGCCACTGGTGTTTGATACTGTGGTGCTACTGGTTGTTGTACTGGTGCCTGGTATTGAGATTGCGTTGGTGTAATTTGTGCCAGTGCTCCGAAGTCTTCTGCTGCGGTAGTTCTTCCATCAAGAGGTTGTCCGTCTTCTAGTTTTTGAACGTTTCCAAGTCCGCAGCCTATACCTTTGTTTCCATTTCTATTGTAAGCATAAAAGCTTAGACTTGCTCTACCATAGCAACCACTATAAAATTCATTTTTATTTATGATAGGATTACAGCTAGCGTCCACTACTTCTGGTGCAGCACTCGTCTTTGCGTTTAATACCCAGTGACCTTTGCATTCTGTCCCGTAAGCTTCTCCACTTGGCTTTAATCCGTCTCCATCGTATACGGGTATCGCCAAATTTGTAGGAGTTATACCTCCAAATGCCGTTGCAACTGCTTCTTGTGTCACTCTATCAATTTCGGCCATTAGTCTGTTATAAGTATCAACATCCGTTTTTGGAATTAGGATAACTGTTGAATATTTTAGTTCTCCCCCTAAGTCTTTTGGCTCAAACACGCTCACATAACTAAATCTTACTTTTCCTGTTACAAATTTATTTCCCATATTAAATTTCCTCACTTTCTGCTATTTTCCAGTCTTCTGCAAGCATATCTGCTTGACTTGCAAGCCAACCTAGTTGTACTCCTGATGTTCCTACAAAAGCTATTGCTTTATTTCCTATTGCTTCGTGTTCCGCATTTATAAGTTCTCCTTTTGCATTTTTATAACTGATATTTGTTGCTAATTCTATATACTGTCCTTTGCCATTCCAGCCTTTTCTTTGAACTCTTTTTCCATTCTTGATTAGTTTAATTGCTTTTCCAAAATCAAAATTAGTTACTTTTTCTTGGTTACAAATTTCTTTCTTGCACATTTGGTTATATTCATATCTTGTTTCAATTAAGCTGTCATACTTGTCTTGGTCAACTGTTATCGTTGGTGTACTAAACACTCTATCTAATCCTGGCATAATTAATTTCCCTCACTTTCATTAACTATTTTTACCGAATAGCCTAGTTCTTTTTCTATTTCGGCTATTGTCATATCTTTTTTATTTTCTTCTCTTTTCCAGAGTCGCTCTCTACTATCTAGTTCGTATTCTAAGGCATCGCTAGCAAATTCTGAAAATCCATATACCTCAATGATATCCCAATTGTTAGCATCAATGTGTAGTAAATCTGACGAATATCTTTCTAGGTCCGTCCAATTAATAAGATCCTTTTTATAGTCTAGTTTTAGTAAAATCAGTCCACGTTTAGTATTAGGCATTATCAGTCTTAAACTGTTGTCTCTACATTTCACCACGTAGCCTGCTTTTAGATCTTCTTTTGTAAAATCTGCTTTTACTAGCATATCTTCAGACCAGGTCCAGTATTTTTTGTCAATGTCTAATCTACAAAGGCCATCACATGTAAGGCTCATAATTTTTGCTAGTTTTCCTTTATAGACTGCCATATCAGATACAAATCCAACTTCATAATCTCCATCAGCATCTAAATCTTTTCTTATTCTTACTCTATCTCCAACTTTAAATTTACTCATTATTTTCTACCTTTCCGAAGTCCTCTATTGCCGAACTTCTTACATAATCTATTCTTTTATCACTTGCCTTTGCAAGCGTTGGTGCTCCGTTTAGGCTTTTTTACTAGCCCAACTGAGAGCTCCTCAAATTTTTTCTTTGTTACTAGTTTTTCAAGAGCCGTTAGCCCAAGAGGTTTCTTTTCATACAAAAGTGCTTCTTCTATTCCTCCTTCTGTTTTTAGAATGTCGAATAGCTTGTCTACGTCTGTGATTTTTCTATTGCTCTTACCTTCGACTGCTTTCCATCCTTCTACGCTGTTGCCATCTAATATTTGTCTTAGTGCTTCTGCTTCTAAGTCTTTTATCCACTCTGGTACTCCTTCTACGCCCATTAGCACTTGTCCGAGTTCTGTGTTTGTTAGAATTGCTGTATTTTTTGCTATTTCTACCTTTTTCAAATTTTCTTCAGTTCTAAAACTACAAGCTCCTCTTGCTCTGCAAAATCTACAATGTTCACCTTCTGTGAATTCTCCTTCGCCAGCAAAAGCTTTTTGTGCTTGTGGCTTTACTACTTCATTGCCCCATTTTAGCAATTCTTCTATGTTCATTTCATATTCGGATATATTGTCTATGCGTGGTTGTACGATAGCCATTTTCACGTTTGTTATTGGATATATGTATCTAAAAGCTTCAAATGCTCCGAGTGCATATAGCATCATTTGTGGATTATTTTCAGCTGATACTTGTACGCCTTTTCCATATTTGAAGTCTACTATAGTTAGCTCATTTTCTCTAATCATTAGAAAATCTGCTGTTCCAAATCCGCTCAGGTACATAAGTGCTAAAATCTACAGTTTGTTCTACAAGCATAAATGGTTCTACTTTTGATTGTAGTCTAAGCTCTTTTATATAGTCTAGATATGTATCTGTGTGTGTTAGCATTTCTGCATCGTAGAATTCTTCTTTTTCAAATTTTTTAATTCTTGCATTATAACTTCTTTTACCTAATGAATCGAAGAATGCATTTTTAACTTTAAATTCTGCAATCTCATGTGCTAGAGTGCCCTCTGCCATGTAGCTACTTGCTTTATTCTCGAATTGCTCTTCTAGTCTTGCTGAACGCGGGCACTTTAGCCATTTGTGAGCACTACTCGCGGATAGCATGGCATGCTTTTTCTCCTCACTCATATTTGAATACCTGCCTCTCTTAGCATTACAGCTATTTGGTTGTAATTTACCGGATCTATTTGCATCAGTGTTTGGGCTTTGAAAGTTGTAAATATTGATTGAATTAAATCTGTCCTTCCCATAGCCTGTGCGTTTGACATTGCGCGTGCTATTTGGTCGAATGTAAAGCTCTCTGCTTGAGGTGCTGTTGGTACTACTTGTGCAACTGGTGTAACGGGTGCAGGTTGCACTGGTACAGGATTTACTGGCTGTACTGGTGCTATTGGAGTTTGTGGCTCTACGCTATCTGCACAGCTTTCTTTTACCCTTGCTTTACTTTCTAATATTTCTCTTATTGCGTGTATGTCTTCAAAAAATCTTTCTAATTTATCCATAATTATTTTTCCTCCTTAATAATTAATTTAATTCCTGTTCTGTCTTCGCCCTCGACGTCTACATTTGAAAAACCTGGTACACAGACTAGGTTTATTCCTTTTGGTGCCACAAAGCCTCTTGCTATTGCAATAGCTTTGATTGCTTGGTTTAAAGCTCCTGCTCCAATCGCTTGCATTTCTGCTTTTCCTCTTTCTTCGACTAGTCCTGCGATTGCTCCTGCTACTGAGTTTGGATTTGATTTACTTGATATTTTTAAAATTTCCATTTTCTTTTTTCTCCTTTTTTTCTTGATATTTTTTGTTATGCATGTTATACTTAAGTTATACTAGTTTTTTAAGGGTTGTTACGTTTTTGTGACAACTCTATTAATTTTCTTACTTTGACTTGACTTTCTTCGTTGCTGAATACAATTTTTTCTATTTCGTGTTCATACTTTTTAGCTTCTCTGCATTTGTGCCTTAGCACTGTGTCTTGCGTATCGATTTTGTCTGACAAAGTTATCATTTTAGTTTTAATAGACGTACAAAGTTTTGATAGAGTTGAATTGCCAAAAAGTAAAGCTACTAGCAAGCCTATACTGATTATCATTAAAACTATGATTGTTCCCATAATTGTTTCCATGATTTATTCCTCCTTCCTAAGATTTAGCTCTATAATATTTACTTTAAAACCCACTCTAGTGCTTCTACTATTGCTGAATGCATTTTTTGTTCTATTGTTCTTTCTTTAAAATCTGTATTTTTCAAACGCTCTTTATGCTTTTTTATTTCTTCTTCTATTTGCACTCTATCTTTCACTATTTGTTCCTCCTTTCTATTATCTTTCACTATGTATTTATTTTATAAAGTAATATACAAAGATTGATATGTAGAATGTTTCAAATGTTAATATTTGAAGTATAGCTTTAAGTTTTGCATACTTGTACTTTTTCTTGCATTTCATTTGTTTTTTCCTCCTTTAATCCTATGAATTCTAAAAATTTAGATTTGATAATTATGTAGTTCCATCGGCCTCCTTGTTTTTTGGGTGGTACAGCACAGCCAAACGGAAATCTATTTTGCCTTAACCCTGCTCGTACAAACTCTGCGTTTTTTCCTAATCTTCTTCCTGCCTCACAAGGAGTTAATGTTTCTATCTTTGATACTTCTTCCAAATTCAATCACCGCCTTTCATTTTAGTTTGTGTAGTTCGTCGCATTATACTACTGTTTTCAATAGATTAATAACTTCTTCATTCCATAAAGGTCTATAATCAGTGTGTCCATTTCGCGAGTATGGTTTTTCTTCTCCATACCTTTTGCCTTCTTCTGTTATTCTCCAATTCTTATCCTTCTTTATTTGTAATCCTAATTGGGCTAAAAGAATATTGACTGTTCTAGCTTGTAGTCCTCCTAGCAGTTCTCCTAATTGTGTCGGATTATAGTTAGCAATTTCATGTGTAGCACTTGGCAATAATTTTTTATATTCGTCATAAGAGTATCCAGTTTCTTTTTCTGCTTCACTTATTGCTACGGCATATACTAGCTCTAGTTTTATCCCTGTTGCGTTAAATATTGTTTCTGCAATGTTGAAGTGTTGCTTTAGAGCTTTGTCTATCGGTTTATGATATTTCTTCTTTAATTTCTGTACTGTAAAGTAGTTATTTACTAGCTCTCTTTGTACTTTCCAAGCTAAATCGTCGTTTAAGGATTTCACTAGCATTAGATAGCCACTTACTGTAATTAAAATAATATCTTCATGAGCCTTATTTGATAATTTCATTATTTTGTGAGTACGAATTTCGTCGGCACAAACTTTAAAGTAATCTATCCCTTCTATGAACTTATCCCTGTTTTCTCTAAAATTTCTACTCGCTGTTCCTTCTACTCTTTCATGTACCAAGTCAATATCTTTAAAAGTAACAACCCTTTGCCCCTTATACTCTTTCGTTTGTAATTCTCTGCTATTGATTTTTACTAAATTACTCATTTACTTTTCACCTCATTTTCTGTTCACTTTTATTAGGTTTTCCTAAGTAGTTTGATAAAAAAAATTTGCTATTTGTTCCAGAGGGATCTCTAAGACGATGCAAAATTCAAAGATTTCTTTACTTTTAAAATCAACTTTTCCACTAAGCTTACTAATCAAAGTGGGTATACTCATATTTATTTTCGAGGCAAAGTTTTCTCTTGTCTTAAATTTCTCTATAATTCTTCCCAATAATCTATCGTAGCAAAAAACTAATTCATTTTCCATAAGTTTATCTCCTCCTTTCGTTAGGTTTTCCTAAGTATGCTTTTATAATAACCCAATCTTTTTTAAAAGTCAATAGTTTTTTAAAAAAAAATTAATTTTTCCTAAGTTTTTTTAAAAATAGCTTGATTTTTCCTAAGTTTATGCTTATAATGTATAATAAAGGAGGTTTAATCTATGGGTAATACAAAATTTTCATTACGCTTACAGCAAGCTATGGAATTAAGAAACTTAAAATCTTCACAAATAGAAAGCATGAGTGAAAAGCTTTTAATGGAAGGACGCATAAAAAAAGCAATTAAAATGCCATTGATTACAGATTATTTGAAGGGAAGATATGAGGCAAAACAAGATAATATACGAACTCTAGCCTTAATATTAGATGTGGACGATAGATGGCTCATGGGAGATAATGTTCCAATGGAAAGAGAGGTTCCTTTCTCTGCAATATACTACTTTTCTAGGGATAATGAAAAACGAATATTAGATACCTCGATTAGATTTGCAATACAAAATAGTTTGAATAAAGACGACATTTCCAATAATCAAGATATACGACTACTTTTAGATAAGCTAGATACTCTTGATATAAACATAGCAATAGAATTTGTTCAATACTTTTCAAATAAATATAGAGGAATGGAAGAATTTAGCTTAGAAAATGCAATTACCGCCTTAGAATATTCTAGGGATAGCCATGCCGAGCCTAAAATTGAGGACATGTATATGCATCTTGCCAAAGAGGCGCAAGATTTAAAGCTCGAACAAGAAGATATAGATTATATTTTAAATTTTTATAAGAGGAATAAGAAATAAAATAGGAGGTTGTATGAGTACGTCAAGAACTATAGCTATATGTGCTGAATTAAGTGAAATCTTAGAACAATGCAATAACATAAACTTCTTAAGTAAAGAAGAGTTATACACTTTAATAGAATTCGTTAGAATTAGATTTGGCATTGATCCTAATAGGGCTTTTAATATCTCTGAATTTTGTCAGAAGAATTTCAAGGATATTATAGAATATGATTTTCACAAGTTTAAAGATACAAGAATTGGAGGTTTTCTTGTTAAAAATAAATTGCCTGAAAAATCATACATTACAGTAAATTCTGCTAAGGATCCTTACAGTTTAATATTTGATCTAACGCACGAAATGATTCACTTTTTATTGCACCCCGAAGACAGAAGGCATTATATTTCTTCTTCTTTTTGCGATATAGATAATTTTGAATGGCAAGCTAACGAGGGCGCAGCAGAACTTTTAATTCCCTATAAGCAGTTCATACCACAATTCGTAAGAGGAATTTGGCAATGTAAATCTAGAGCTGACTATTTGAATTTAGTAAAACTGTTATCTTCGCAATATGTAGTATCTACATCTGTTCTAGAATATAGAATAGTTGGGCTTAGTTATGAAATTTCTCAGTTTGAAGAGGGTGTAAAATTAGAAAATTTAGAGCTACTATCTAGAAGAGCCCAAGAGAAACAAGGAATCTATATGATTTCCTACAAAGAGCGTTTTAGTAGTAATAGCGCAAATCTAAAATTTATTTTATCACAATACAGAAAGTATGGTTAATAAACTCGCTTAATGTGAAAGATAAATAAAAAAACGGATAATGTGTTTAAAGTTTGTTTGCGACGAACTACACATTATCCAACACACAAAACACTCTGAAAGTGTTTGCTTTATTATTATATATGAAGCTCCCCCACTTTTCAAGTGTTTTTGAGAAAAAATATAAGAAATTTGGAGGTTATTTTTATGGGTAACAAAATTGAAATCGACGAAGAGGTTTTAGAATCTCTTTTAAATCAAATTAAGAAAAATAGGCAAAAGCAAAAAAGACAAAATGGCACGGGTTCTGTTGTGTTTTTAGGAAGTTATAGATATAAACCTTACGCTGCTAGAATACTTATAGGAAAGGATATAAATGGCCGAGCTATATACTATGATATAGATACATTTAAAACTGAACTTGAGGCAATTGTGTGCTTAGAAAACTATCATAAAAATCCTACTCCTTTACAAGTCTATGAAAATAAGTATAACCGCATAGTATCTTTTCCTCAAAGACCTTATCCTCTAGTTCCTGTTAGTAGTATAAATGCAGATATACACAGAAAAGATAAAAGAAATTATACTTTTAAACAAGTATTTGAAGAAATGAAAGAAAGCTTATTTCCAACAAAAGAGGAAATAAAACTAGAAAAAGAATATCATATAAAAGCAGAAGGAAAATTCGGGCGTAAAAATGCTAGCAATTTGACGATTGCCTTTAATCAATCTAAAATATTATACAATAAGATATTTAGAGAATTAAGAACATCGGATTTTAAAACTTGCATTAATTCTCCTTCTGTAAAACCAAGCACAAAAATAGAAATGGTAAAATTATTTAAGCATATGGATAACTATGCATATGCAGAAGATATAGTTGATAAAAAATATACAGAAAACTTAAAATCTCCTGCTACTAATTATAAAACTAGGGTTCCTTTTGCTTATGAAGATATTAAGTACTTGTGGAGCATACAAAGTGACGATTTTGCTATTCAATTCGTTAGAGATTTTTTGTTGCTTGCAATATACGAGGGATGTCGTGCTGAAGAATTACTTTTTATATTTACAAAGAATATATTCTTGGACAAAAATTACTTTATAGCAGGAATAAAAACTAAATCTGGAACTAACAGAGCTATTCCTATTCACCAAAAGGTAAAGCATATAATAGAAAAGTACTATAACAAAAATAATGAATTCTTGTTTAACACACCTACTGGTAAAAGAATAACATACGCAATGTATTTAAAATATTACAAGAAATTTATTAAAGGGCATCCTCTATTATTAGATAAAACTGCTCATTGTGGCAGGCACGCATTAGAGACAGAATTACAAAAGTTAAATATTAAACAGACTATTATTAATTCTATTCTTGGACATGCAAATGGCAATGTTGCTGACGATGTTTACAACCACGTATCCATCGAAGAAAAAATAGAAGCGATAAATATGGTTACTTATGAAATTGGCAAATTATGTATTCTAAAAAGTAAGAAAAAAGTCTCTTAGAGCCCAATAAATTTTATAAGGTTAATAACAAATTAATCACAAACAGTAAAAACCATGAAAATCAAAAATGCAAATTCGCTTAGAGTTTCAAGGCTTTTACTGTTTTAGATATATTAACGTTATTCCTTTATTAAAGGGAATTTCTTTTCTTTCTATTTTTTTATGTTTAAATTCTTTTCTTACCATGTTTAGGATGATTTGTCCTTTTCTATATCCATGTACTACTACTATTTCTTTTATTTTTGGTTCTGCTGTGTCTATTGCTTTTTCTAAGTAATATCTTGCTTCGTCTTCTTGCATGTCATGCAAGTCTAAGATTATTTTTTCTTCGTTTGGTATGAATAAGTCCTCTAGCATTTGATTTCCTCCTTTTGTTATTCCTTTTAACCTAGAAAAGATAGAGGTAACTTTTAGTTTGCCTCTATCTTCCTTTTTTATTATTAATTTATTTTTCTTAGATATAGAAAATTGAAAGTGCAACTGCAAGAACTGCAAAAGTAATTCCAAGTCCTATTGTCCATTTTTTCATTCTTCCTTCTTTGGTTCTACCTTTGTTTTGGTTGTAAAAATTATTTGTGCTTGAACCTGTTATTGTACTTGATACTCCTTCACTCTCTTTTGTTTGGATTAATGTAAGTACTATTAGTACAAGTGTTACTATAACATATATTACTAGTAATATATTTTTTATCATTTCCATGTTTTTCCTCCTCGCACTACAAATGCATATTGTATTTTATCACATTTGTTTTGTAATTGCAACTATTTTTCTAATTTGTGATATATTTTTTTACCTTTCTTTAAAATTGCAATTCCATTTTTGAAATCTTTTTCTGATAGTTTGTAATTTATTTCTGTTATTTTTCCATCATTTAGGCTTATTCCCCCTTGTTCTATTAAGGTTTTTGCTTGTCCTTTTGATGGTGCTATTTTTGTTAGTACTAATGCTTCTACTATGGTTATATCTTCGTTTTCTATTTTTGTGCTTGGCATATTTTCTAAGTTTCCTTGTCCTTCGAATAGTGCTTTGGATGTTTCTTCTGCTTTTTTTGCTTCTTCTTCTCCATGTATTAGTTTTGTTATTTCATATGCTGCTATTTTCTTTGCTTCGTTTATTTTCTCATCTTTTAGTCCTGATAGTTTTTCTACTTCTTCTGTTGATAAGAAGGTTAGCATGTTTAAGACTTTTTCTACTTCTGTATCTCCTATGTTTCTCCAATATTGATAGAATTCATATGGTGTTGTTTTTTCTGGATTTAGCCATAATGCTCCTTTTTCTGTTTTTCCCATTTTTTTACCTTCTGCTGTTGTTAGTAATCTAAATGTTAGTCCGTATGCATCATCTGCGCCTATTTTTCTGATTAGTTCTACTCCGCCCTATTATGTTAGACCATTGGTCATTTCCTCCTATTTGGATTTTACAGCCATATTTGTCATGTAAATATAGGAAGTCGTAGCTTTGCATTAGCATATATCCCATTTCAAAGAAAGTTAATCCTGTGTCTAGTCTAGCCTTATAGCATTCTGCTGATAACATTCTATTTACTGAGAATAGTGTTCCTATATCTCGCATAAAGTCTATAAAGTTTAGGTTTAATAGCCAATCTGCGTTGTTTACTATTATCGCTGCATTTTCTCCTTCGAATGAAACAAATCTTTCTGCTTGTTTTTTTATGCTTGCTACATTGTTTTCTATTGTTTCTTTTGTCATCATTTTTCTCATGTCTGTTTTTCCTGATGGGTCTCCTATATTAGCTGTTCCTCCCCCCATTAGGATTATTGGTCTATGTCCTGCTTTTTGTAATCTTGATGCTACCATTAGTGCAACAAAGTGTCCTATGTGCAAACTATCTGCTGTTGGATCTATTCCTATATAAAATCTAACACTTTCTTTGTTTAGAATTTTTCTAATTTCTTCTTCATGTGTTAGTTGTTCTATGTATCCTCTTTCTTCTAGTTCTTGTAATATATCTGCCATTTTTATCATTCCCTTCTAGCTTTTAAGTTATTGGTATTTATTATACAATTTTTTTTCAAAAAAGTAAAGGGGTACTTTTTATGGATTGTATTTACTTTATGATAAAATCACCTTAAAAGATTGTAAGCGAATATTTCACCCTAAATGTATAAAAATGTAAATGAAAGACAAAATAGGAAGGTGGAATATTTAATGTTAAAACAAGAAGAAATTAAAAGAG
>JAAVZW010000013.1 GCA_022791835.1 Clostridia bacterium
CATTATAGATTGTGGACTAAATGATTGCTTATTTATATCAATAGCTTGTATTCTTTTTTCTTCTAGCATATTTAATTTTTCCTCAATTACTCTATAATCTTCTGAAAAATCTTCTGAAAAATCTTCTACTTCCACAATTCCTTTTAGATATGCTTCTTTAATTCTATTATTTTGTTTTTGTAAATTAGCTATCTCTTTATCTAGTTTAGTTGTATTTCGCTCTTTCTTATCTGCTAAAACAGGAAAAAAATACTTTTTAACTGTCATATCATATTCAATTAAGTTCATTATTAAAAACATAACTGAATCTTCAACTAAATCCTCTCTTAAATAAGTTTTACAATCTGAACAATGATAGTACATATACTTTTTCTTTTGTCCACCAGAGCCTTTACATTGCATTATCTTTCCGCATTTAGGACATAGTAGTTTTTGCATAAATATATAAACTCTATCTCTACAAAATGCTCTTTGATTTTTTTCTTTCTGTAGCTGTACATCTTCATACATTGCTCTTGATATAATAGGCTCCATTAAGTAAAATTGTCGCACCATATGTGAAATTTATGTTAAATTAATTAAAAGAACACAAAAAATAGGAAATTAACTTATGATAAAGATCGAAAATTATCAAAACTCTTATAAAGAAGATAATTAAGTACAGAGAATATTTAAAATGTTACAAAAAATTTTAAAATAAATTATATTATTCTAGTGATTTTATTAATAATAACTTTTCTGTTTCTCTAAATTTCTAATGTTTATGGAAGTATAGCAAAATGTGGGAGGAACACTATGAGAAACAAGCGATTTTTTCTCAAATAGCCTCCTAAAACGCTCCATTTGAAGACAACTTACGGACTAATTAAAGTTCGTGAGTTTTATTAATATGAAACTATAAGTTCTCTTTCTAGGAAGGAGGACTTTTTTGATGTTGGAATTTAAAACTATGGAAACATTAAAGGCAAATACTGAAATCTTAGAGATAATTAAAGACTACACATACAAAGTGAAAAAAGAAACAATACAAAAATTATGATGAGTTACTATCCGAAATATTGGATCTAATCCCATTTCATGAAAGAAATCCATAATATCAACAAAAGCGCTCATTGTCAATTTGTCAACAAAGCATTAACATAAATCTTGACTTTTTACATAAAATGTGGCAAAATAATAATGCATACTCCAAAAGGAGTAGCCGTGACCTCTCAGAGGCACGAATATTATAAAGTCCTCCGAATTGGAGGCAGAAAGAGGTAGCATCATGTTTAGTACTCCAATCAAGCACGTCCAGTTAAAATCTCTGGAAGAACTGAAAGATTTCTCTTTCCGGCAGTTTGGAGAAGAAGCAGAACCCAAGACTTTCTGTTCTAACAATGGTCAAACAGCCTATACCGACGAATTCGGTTATGTCTACGTGACCCCCTTCCAGAACAGAGGTTCTTGGTATCCTTCTTGACGCAGGTTATCGTGAAGGAAGTATCTTCGTGCCGTTTTCGAACGGAGAAGAAAGACCTGACCATTACAAATGGTTAGCACGTATCGCTGATGAGGAAGATTGGAACGAAACCTTCTCACTAGCTAAATATGTAGCTGATAACAAAGGGGTTAAACCCGTCGATATGAAGGGAATAAGCCTTCGGCAAATTCGCGATATCACAGAGCATGGTTTCTTTGACAAGGAAAATGATTGCATTTACAGTCGTATGGTAATAAAATTTCTCCTTGACGGCACTGCCGAAAATGTTGGCACATACATCATTATATCCAGTAATACCGTAATGGTATGTGATGAGTACGGTCGTACTTACCTCCTTACTGTAAAGGGAACAATCAACGAATTAGTTAATCATATGATTGAAGCTGGTTATACACGTTGTATACGTCCAGACCTTTTCGTTCGTGAGTCTTCCAAACCAAAAACCGAGCAGGACGCATAAGTTAAGCCTCAACATAAGCACCACAATCCAATTGGATTGTGGTGCTTTTAGAGAACTGTGGTATAGGTGGCATAGATAAATTGTATAATTATCATATTTTAGCAGAAAGCTTCATATCTCTACTTTTTCTAAAATTTTTATATAAATGGACCTAAATTGCTAATTTGTTAACAATTTAGGTCCATTTTGTAATTTCATATTGTGGTTAGCCAATACTACTCTCTCATAATTTGATTGACAAGTTTTGGTAGAGTCTCCAATTCTTATCGAAATATTTCTGTGCTAGTCTAAATAAATCTATTGTGTATGGTTTCCATCCCTCTATTACCCTTTTTATCATTCCATTTCTTTCTGTTATGTTATAGAAACTATCGCACATCATCGGGTTTTCACTAGGAAGCATATGCCTTCCAAACATCGGTCTTTCTTCATATGCTAGCTCACATCCCTTTTCATAAGACCAAAATATACATGGCCCTTCGAATCCATCTGATTCTGCATGAATTATATCTACTACTGGTCTATCTTTATTCCTTGGTCTCATATATAGTGCTTCTTCAGCAGTGTGTAAGATGTGCTCTACGCTGAGAGTGAGGTACTTTCCTTTCCATATAAATGCATTCGGTGTATTTCGAGTAAAATCAATAGCATATTTTCCTGTTTCTAATGCTTTTTCCATTTTGCGTATATCATTGTCAAAATCTGCTGGATGACAATTGCATGCACTTCTTTGACAGCAAAACCCATGTCCTATACAATTACTGCAAATTTGTGGCTGTTCAAATAGAAACCGTAACTCCTCATCTAATTTTGTAATCATGAAATTATTCTCCTTACTAAACAACTTGAACAATTATATTCTAACCAATATTAATTGTTCTCATATACTGCTTTATATTTTATCATGTTTACATAATTTTTTCAAGGTGCATTTATCGCTTATATTAATATATAATTCTGTTACTTATATATTTCCTTATTGCATTAGTCCTTTATAATATTTCCATGCTAGGATTTGTGTTACCATTTTATCTATTTTTTCTAAGCTTATTGTTCCATTTTCTATGGCTTTTTGTATGTCTTCTATACTTTTTTTATAGTCTGTTACTATTATTATATCATTGCCCGCTTGTACTGATTTTATTACCGCTTCTGAATCCTCTGATACAGCTCCCATATATAAATCATCTGTTATTATTATGCCTTTGAAGTTTAGATTTTCTCTCAGAATTTTATTTATTTTAGGCGAAAGTGATGCTGGATTTTCTGCATCTATACTTTCTACTATATTATGACTTACTAATACTGCTTCTGCTCCTGCTTTTATTCCTGCTTTAAATGGTGGAAGGTCTATTTTTTCTATTTCTTCATAGCTTTTTGTGTCTTTTGAACTTCCTTTGTGTGTATCACTATTGTTTCCATAGCCTGGGAAATGCTTTAGTGTATATGATACTGTTCCTTCTCTACTTGCTTCTATCACTGTTTTTGCATAATCTGATGTTTTTTCTGTGTCTTCTCCTAGACTTCTTTGATACATATAGTCTAGTGGATTTGTTGTTACATCCACTACTGGGGCTAGGTTTAGATTGATTCCTAGATTACTTAGGAATTTGCTTTTTTCTATTGTATCTTGTTTTATCCTTTCATATCCCCCTTCTTTATATAGGTCACTTGGAGATTTAAATTTTTCTGTTCTTAAATTTGTGTTTGAGCTTGCTCTTACTACTTTTCCTCCTTCTTCGTCTATTGCTATTAATAGTGGTATGTTTGATGCTTTTTGTAAATTTGATATTTCTTCTTTTATTTGGTCTTCTGTTTTGTTTTTGAAGTCTTTTTCGAACCACAAATATCCACCTAATTTATATGTTTGCATATCTTCTATTGCATTTTTTTCTGGATAGCGACATAAAAAAATTTGACCTATTTTCTCTTCTTGTGTTAGTGTTTGAAGCTTTTGTTTTGCTTTTTCGTAATAGGGTTCTAATAGATTTATTGTGTCCTCCTCCTCTACTTTAGGCGTTTCACTTATATTTGTTTGATTTGATTTTTTTCTTGTAATCATGCTTATTAGTCCTAATGTTGCTATGACTATTATTATTGCGAATACTATTGGTTTTAATTTCATTTTTTCACTTTCCTTTTTATTTATATATATTATAATTTAGTTTTGCCAATTATGCAATTTTTATTGTAATTTTATTTTGATTTTTTTAGAAAATGTGGTATAATTAGTGAAATGTTATTTTAAGGGAAAAGGATTTTTATGGAGACTTTTATTTCGAAGTGTGAAACTGATACTTTAGAATTTGCAAAGAAGTTTGCTAAAACGCTAAAAAAAGATGATGTTATTGTCCTTGATGGTGAACTTGGAGCTGGTAAAACCAAGTTTACTCAAGGAATTTTAGAGTTTTTTGGGCTTAGTGATGAGATTTCTAGCCCTACTTTCACTATTGTGAATGAGTACAGAAATGATAGAGCTAATATCTTTCATTTTGATGTTTATAGGCTATCTAGTGAGGATGAGTTCTTTGCTATTGGCGGTGAGGAGTATTTTGGTAAAGGAATTTGCATTATTGAGTGGGGTAAGATTATTAGGGATGCGCTTCCTCCTAATTGTATTTTCGTAAGTTTCGAGAAAGATTTAGATGATGTTAATCTGAGAAAGATTTTGATTGAGCGTTAATCATTGCCCATACATTTTTTGAAAGGATTTGATTTTTATGAAAATTTTAGCTGTTGAAACTTCTTGCGATATTGCTTCTGTCTCTCTTTTGGAGGATGATAATTTAGTACTTGAACTTAACGAAACTTCGCCTAAAAACCATTCTGAAGCTTTGATGCCTCTTATTGATAGGCTTTTGAAAGAGACTAATACTTCATTAGAAGATATTTCGCTTTTTGCTTGTGATAATGGTCCTGGTTCTTTTACTGGAATTAGGATTGGTCTTTCTACTATTAAAGCTTTCTGCGATGTTACTAATAAGCCTTGTACTGCGGTTTCTTCTTTGGAAGCTTTGGCTTATAGCGTATGTGAGGAAGATGCTTATGTTTGTTCTTTGATTGATGCTAAGCATTCTAATGTTTATGCTGGAGTTTTTGAATATTCTGATGATGGATATTCTAAAGTTTTTGATTTTTGTTTTGAAAATATTGATGATTTTTTGAAAAAATTGTCTGTTTTGAAAAAAAAGATATTTTTTGTAGGAAATTGTGGCATACTTTATAAAGATGTGATACAATCATATGTGAAAAATGAGGTTGTTTTTTTAGAGGATTCACTTGTTTCTTCTAAATATGTTGGTCTTGCTGGTTTTGACAAGTACAACCACCAAATTTTTTCGGATTCTTCTGGGCTTTCTGCTTTATATTTAAAGAAATCTAGTGCAGAGGAAAAATTTTTGTAGACTAAGAGTTATTTATATGGATGTTTCGATTGAGTTTATGAATGTTTCTCATTTAGATTTAATTAATTTGGATGAGTTTGACGATTTTTGGAATATGAATATGTTGCGTGAAGAGCTTTTATCCCCTACTTCGTTTTATTTTGTTGCTATATATAATGGGGAGATTTTGCGGTTTTGCTGGGATTAATCTTATTTTAGATGAAGCCCATATTGCAAATATTGCTGTAAAAAAAGACTTTAGACTTAATGGAATTGGAACTAAACTTTTAGAGGCTTTGATTGATTTTTCTAGAAAGCATGCTTCTTCTATTACTTTAGAAGTTAATACAGAAAACACTATTGCTATTCATTTATATGAAAAGTATGGTTTTGAAAGCCTTGGTAAAAGAAATAAATATTATAATAATAAATTTGATGCCTACATTATGACAAAATTTTTTATATAGTAGGAATTTTCACCATGAATGTGGTGAAAAGCTCCATACTAGATAATTCTGGCGAATATTACAATGACTTAATAATTTATTATTTAGTCATTGTCAATTCGGTTTTTTAATTAATATACATATGAATAAAACAATTTATTTGTTTTTAGAAAGGAACTTATGATGCAAAACAAACATGAATTGAGTTACAAGGATTTGAAAACTTATTGCTCTACTGCTAAGTTTAATTTTGATACTACAGCAGAGCTTGAGCCAACTGACAAAGGTATTGGTCAAGAAAGGGGAATTGTTGCCCTTGAGTTTGGTCTTAATGTTGATGTTAATGGCTATAATCTTTATGTTGAGGGGCCTAGTGGTGTTGGTAAAACTATGTACACTAGGAATTACCTAGAAAAAATTTCTAAGAAGAAAAAAGCACCTTGTGATTGGTGTTATCTTTACAATTTCGAAAATCCAAATGAACCTATTGCTCTTTCTCTTCCTGCTGGTCAAGGTGCAGAATTCCAAGAGTCTATGGAAAGTTTTATTAAAGATGTTAAGGCTGATATTAATAAGACTTTTAATAATGAAGATTTTGAGAAAGAAAAAGCTTTGATTAAGCAAGAATATGAACAAAAGAGAAGCATTCTTTTAGAGAAACTTAATAAAGAATCTATGAAATATGGTTTTGAGGTAAAAACTGCTCAAAATCGGTATTTACATGATGCCTATTTATGAAGGAAAGACTCTTCAAGAGGAAGAGTTTAACAAACTTGATGACAGTATTAAATCTCAATTTGAAGAAAAGTCTAGTATTGTTCAAGAACAAATTATGAGTACTATTAGTGAGATTAAACTTATTGAGAAAGAATCTGAAAAAAAGATTCAAGAATGGCAATCTAATATATCGCTTCTTACTGTAAATGTTCATATTAATTATATAAAGTCTAAATATAAGAGAAATAAAAGGATTTCTCAATTTATGGACAATATTAAAAAAGACATTATTAAAAATGTTCCTTTATTTTTAGAGCAACCAGCTCAACCTACTCCACCTCAAGGTATTGTACAACGGACCTCATCGTGAACCTCCTAAACCTTGGCTTAATTACAGAGTCAATTTATTTGTTGATAATAGCAAACTTGAAGGTGCTCCTGTTATTATGGATTCTAACTATTCTTTCCAAAATATTTTTGGAAAACTTGAATACGAAAATTTCATGGGTACTTTGAGAACTGATTATACTATGCTTAAAGCTGGTCTTTTGCAAAAGGCTAATGGTGGTTACATCATTTTCCAAGCTGAAGATTTGCTTACTAATCCTGTTTGTTATGAGAACCTTAAAAGAGTTCTTCGTATTAAACAGATTAGTGTTGATAATTCTATGGAGCAAAGAAATGCTATGGTTATGGTCTCACTTAAACCTGAGCCTATCCCTCTTGACCTTAAAGTTATTTTGATTGGTAATTCTAATATTTATCATACTTTGCTTAGTATGGACCCTGATTTTAGAAAACTTTTCAAAATAAAAGTAGAATTCGCTGATGATGCTCCTAGAACTGATGAGAATATTTTGAAACTTGCAAGATTTACACATGCTTTTTGCGAAAAGGAAAGTCTTCCTCATTTAGACAGAAATGCTATGGCAAGGCTTATTGAGTATGCTTCCCGCCTAGCTAATGATAAAACTAAACTTTCTACTAAATTTAATGACTTATCTCAAATAATTGCTGAGGCTGGTACTTGGGCTGGGCTTTCTCGCTCTAAGGTTGTTACTGAAGATTTAGTAAATAAGGCTATTGATGAAAAAATTCAAAGGGTTAAAAAATATGATGAGAAATACTCTGAAATGATTAAGGATAATACCTTACTTATCAGCACTTCTGGTTCTGTAGTTGGTCAAATTAATGGTCTTACTATTATGAGCATTGGAGATTATGCTTTTGGTAAACCTGCTAAGATTACTGTAAATACTTTTACTGGTAAATCTGGTATTATAAATATAGAGCGTGAAGTTGAGCTATCTGGTTCTTCTCACTCTAAGGGTGTTCTTATACTAAGTGGATATATTGGAGAATTATTTGCACAGGATATACCTCTTTCTCTATCTGCTAGCATATGTTTTGAGCAGTTATATAATGGTGTAGATGGGGATAGTGCTTCTAGTACAGAACTTTATGCACTTTTATCTAGCTTATCAGAAGTGCCTATAAACCAATCTATCGCTGTAACTGGCTCTGTAAACCAAAAAGGAGAAATACAACCTATTGGCGGTGTTAATGAGAAGATTGAAGGATTTTTCCAAGTTTGCAAAATGAGAGGTTTAACAGGTAGCCATGGAGTTTTAATTCCTATACAGAATGTTAAGAATTTAAACCTTAGCGACGAAGTTGTTGAGGCTGTTAAGAGTAAGATGTTTCATATTTATACTGCTTCTACTATCGAGGAAGGTATTGAGATTTTAACTGGGGTTCCTGCTGGTAAAAGGGATAAAACAGGTAACTTCCCTGCTGGTACAATTAATTATTTAGCTTATGAGAAACTTAAAAAGTATGCAAAAGTTAGTAGCACTAGAAATTAAAAAAACGGCACACACAGGCAAGCGTTTTGATAATTTTTTTAAAATTTCGTTGACGACAGCCCTTTGAGGCGGGGAAAGACCCTCGTACGCCTTGGAGGAAACAAATTTTAAAAAAACTTATCAAAAGGTAGCTTGCCGTTAATTATAGTAATACATTTAAGCTATGCCTTATCCCCTACGATAACATTACCAATTTCTCTAGTATATTTTCTGTTATATCTTCTGCAATTTGAGTTGCACTTAAGCTGTATTTTTCTTCTATTTCTATTACGCTTCCGTGTTTTATGAATTCGTCTGGGTAGCCGTATTTTTTGAATTGTATGTCTTTTAGATTTTCTTTTATAATTAGTTCTTCTATTTGACTGCCTAGTCCTCCTTTTAGTATTCCATCTTCTATTGTGATTAGATTTTTTGTTTTTTTGATTGAGTTTATCAAGTTTGTATTATCTATTGGTTTTAGGTATCTTGCATTTATTACTTCTATGCTGTTTCCTTGCTTTTCTAATATATTTGCAATTTCTACTGCTTTGCTTACCATTTTGCCTATTGCTATAATGCTTAGGTCTGTACCTGTTTTTATTATTTCTGATGCGTGATTTTCTAGTGGTTCGTGTATGTCAAATTTAACAGCCCCTTCTCCTCCTCTTGGATATCTTATAACTACTGGCTTTTTTAAATTTACTGCGTATTCTAGCATGTTTTCTAGTTCTTTAAAGTCTTTTGGTGCCATTACTACTAAATTGGGTACTATTGAGAAAAATGATAAGTCAAATACACCTTGGTGTGTTTCTCCATCGTTTCCAACTATTCCTGCTCTATCTACGCACATTACTACTCCTAGGTTTTGTATTGCTATATCATGTATTACTTGGTCAAAAGCTCTTTGATAGAATGATGAATAGATTGGTACTACTGGGGTCATTCCTGCTTTTGCAAGTCCTGCTGAAAAACCGCAAGGCGTGCTGTTCTGCTATTCCTACATCGAAAAATCTTTCTGGATATTTCTTTGCAAATTCTGTAAGTCCTGTTCCGTCTTTCATTGCTGCTGTTATTGCTACTATGTTTTTGTTTTCTTCTGCTAAGCTTATTAGCTTGTCTCCAAATACTTTTGAATAATCTTTTGATTTTTTATTTTTGCTTTCTCCTGTTTCTATGTCAAAATGCGCTGCACTATGAAATCTATCTGGGTTCTCTTCTGCTGGTTTGTAACCTTTTCCTTTTTTGGTTACAACATGCACTAAGATTGGTCCTTCTAAGTCTTTTGTCTTTTTTAATAGTTCTTCTAGTTTTTCTATATCATGTCCATCTATTGGTCCTAAATATCTAAAGCCTAGGTCTTCAAAAAACATATTCGGTAATAATAATTGCTTGATACTATATTTGAATTTTTTTACAAGCTTTATTACTCTATTACTAAGTTTTGGCATTTTGCTTAGTGCTTTTTTTACATATGCATTTGACTTTGTATAGAATTTTCTAGTTCTTGCTTTGCTTAAGAAAAGTGAGATTCCTCCTACATTTTTTGATATGCTCATTTCGTTATCATTTAAAATTACTATTAAGTTTGTTTTTGCATCTCCTGCATGGTTCAGTGCTTCTAGTGCCATTCCTCCTGTTAATGCACCATCGCCTATTACTGCTATTATATTTTCATTTCCACCTTTTAAGTCTCTTGCTATTGCTAGTCCTAGTGCTGCTGAGATTGATGTACTACTATGGCCTGTATCAAAGTTATCAAATTCTGATTCACTCGTTTTTGGGAACCCTGCTATTCCTCCAAATTGTCTTAATGTAGAAATCTGTTCTTTTCTTCCTGTTAAGATTTTGTGTACATAACTTTGATGTCCTACATCCCATATTATTTTGTCTTTTGGCGTGTCAAATACACTATGTATTGCTATTGTGAGCTCTACTACTCCTAAATTTGAAGCTAGGTGTCCTCCATTCTTTGATACTGTTTCTATTATTAGTTTTCTTATATCTTCTGCAAGTATTGATTTTTCCTTTAGTGTAAGTTTTTTTAAATCTTTTGTACTATCTACTTTGTCTAGTATTTTTTCCATTTACTTGCCCCCTGTATTCCGCCCTCTTGTATTTTACTTATATAATATATCATAAAATCGGAGCATATGCAATACGCTCCGATTTATATGTTTTAATATAACTTTACATTTTTCTAAATACTCCTGAGACTTTGCCTAAAATTTGGCAGTTTGGTACTATTATTGGGTCCATTGTTGAATTTTCTGGTTGTAACCTTATGTGGTCTTTTTCTTTATAGAAAGTTTTGACTGTAGCTTCATCTTCTATTAGTGCTACTACTATTTCTCCATTTTCTGCTGTATTTTGTTTTTTTACTAATATGTAGTCTCCATCTAAAATTCCTGCTTCTATCATACTTTCTCCTCTAACTGTTAGCATAAAACTTTCAGAGTTTCCTACAAAGTCTATTGGTATTGGGAATGTGTCTGTAACATTCTCTACTGCTAAAATTGGTTCTCCTGCTGTTATTTTTCCTATTACTGGTACTTCTACTAGTTCTTTTGATGTATAGAAGTCTTTTTGACTTTCTTGACTATTGTTTGTTTTCCCACCTTTAATTAGTCTTAGTGTTCTTCCTTTTTGGTTTTCTTTTTTGATATAACCTTTTTGTTCTAATTTTGCTAGATATCCATGTACTGTGGCTGTTGACCTTAGTCCAACAGATTTACCTATTTCTCTAACAGATGGTGCATATCCTACTTCTGCTATTTGCTTTTCTATGAATTTTAGAATTGCTTTTTCTTTCTTATTTAGTTCGACTGTACTCTTTTTTCTTCCCAATTTTATCAACTCCTTATTTAACTTTTTATAATCATATCATAAAAACAAATAGTTGTCAAACAAAATTTTGCATTTTTGCAATTTTTATCACTCACTTACATTTTCTGAATAATTATATAACTACTTCTATATATTATACTATGAACAGGTTAAAACTTTTTTTGTTTAATACTATAATTCTCACTTTTACCTCATTATTTATGAGTTCTGTTAGTATGTTTTTTAGTATTTATGTTGCGAATAAGTTAGGTAGTGAGCGGTGCTCGGGATTTTTGAACTTTTGATGTCTATTTTTACTTTTGCTACTACTTTTGCTAATTCTGGTATAAGTCTTGCTGCTACTAGAATAGCTGGCGAGGAACTTGATGGTAATGGTGGGAAACGGTTTAAAGGTAGCTATGAGAAAATGCATTTTGTATAGCCTATGTTTTGGTATGATTGCTTTGTTTTTACTTTTCCTTTCTGCTCGGTTATTGTTCTTCTGTGCTTTTACATGGTAAAATCTCTCCTATGCCTCTTTATCTTATGGCAATAAGTATGCCATTTACTTCTGTTGTTACTTCGCTTAGTGGGTATTTTACCGGCGTTAGAAGAGTCTCTAAAACATCTTTAAGTAGAATTTTGACTATGATACTTCAAGTGGTGCTTACTTGCGTATTTTTGTATGTATTTCCTTCTAGGGATTTAAATATAGTTTGTACTTATTTGATTTTAGCTAGCACTTTGTCTGCTGTTTTTGAGTTCGTTATTACTTATATTTTATATTTGATAGATAGTAAAAGATTTAAGGGCTTTGGCTCTTCTAAAGAAAATTATTTAAAAAATATTCTTAGAATTGCTTTGCCTGTTGCAGTTACTTCTTATATTCGTTCTGGGCTTTCTACTTTGAAACAACTACTTATTCCTTTTAGTCTTGAAAGGCATGCTTCTTCTTCATGTGAAAAGGCTCTTTCTCAATATGGGCTTATTAATGGTATGACTATGCCTCTTTTGATGTTTCCTTGCATTATTATCACTTCTTGTGCTGGGCTTCTTATTCCTGAATTTGCAAGGTATAATTTAAAAAAGGATTTTACTCGTATAAATCAAGTTACTACTTTTATTTTTAAGTTTACTTCCTTTTTTAGTATTTGCGTGATTGGTATTTTTCTTACTTTTACTGAAGAAATTTGCCATTTTGTTTACCATAATCTTGAGATTACAGAATTTCTTGTTTTGCTATGTCCTCTAGTTATTCTAATTTATCTGGATAAAATTATTGATGCTATGCTTCGTGGATTGGATAAGCAAGTTGGAGTAATGTTTTGTAATATTTTTGATTTGATTACTACAACTCTTCTTATTTATTTGCTTGTACCTGTTTGGGGAATTTATGGATATATTGCTATTATTGCTATTAGTGAGGTTTTGAATTTTGCTATTAGTTTATTTCAGCTATATAAAGTTACTCATTTCAAATTTGATTTTTTGTCTTATGTGATTGTGCCTTTTTTGCTTGTAATGGCTACTAAGTTCTTGTTTGATGCTGTGGATGATTTCATAGAATTTGATTTTGGTTTTGTGGTATTTAAGGTACTTGTTTTTATTGGTGTTTATTTAGTACTTCTTGGAATTTTTAATGGAATTAAATGGATTAGAAAGAGAAAAATTTTTATTATTTAATCTTCATAATGACCTTTACATGATAAAATTACTAAGTCTTGATTTTCATTTAAATTATATACAAGTCGATGCTCTTTTGTTATTCTTCTACTCCATGCCTTTCTATGTTTTAATGGCTCTGGCTTGCCTATTCCTATTGACAAGCCATTTCTGTTTATATCTTTTATTAGTTCATTGATTTTCTTTGTCATAGCCTTATCTTGAATTTGCCAGTCTGTATAGTCTTCCCATGCTTTTTCTGAAAATATGTTATTCATTTTCCATCGCCTCTAATTCTTCAATTGTTTTTGTTATTATTTTTCCTTTTTCTACTTGTTCTATGGATTTGTCTATTTTTCTTAGGTATTCTGCATTACGTAATGCTTTCATAACTAGATTATATTGTTCTAAACTCATTAAAACTACATTTTTTTCATCTTTTCTTGTTACTATTACAATTTCATTATTGTCTGTTGCTTCGTCACAATAATTTTTTAAATTTTTTCTAATTGTAGAATAATTAACTGCTAACATTCAAATCATCCTTTCTTTGCTCGTACCATTTATTGTACTTAATATTGTACCATATTATTATATGCTAGTCAATACATTTTATACATTAGATTTGACTTATTTTTTTATGCCTTATAAACATTAGCTTTTATTGCTATATTTATAAGGCACTAGATTAATATATAATTAGAAAGTTTTTTGTCTTTCGTACTGTTTGGGTGATCTCCCTTGAACAAAAGAATTTACAAGCAAGGGAAAATTTCAAAACCTTACTTTATTTTTCTTTTGTTCATACTTTTATTTTACAGCCTTTTCTATTTTATGTCAACACAAATCGTTCGACAAAATCCGACAATATCTTTTATAAGTCTTTTGGTTGTAATATTTCGTCATTACTATTTTGTTTCTTCTACTGTTTCTATTTTTTCATATCCTTCTATTCCAACAACTTTTACTTTTACTCCTGACACTTTAAGTCCTGTCATTTCTTCTACATCTGCTTTTATCTTTTCTTGTATTTTTACTGCTACTTCTGGAATTTTTGCTCCATATTTTACTACTATGCTTGCTTCAATTTTAACTTGATCATCAACAGCTTCTACCTTTACACCTTTTCCCAAGTTCTTTTTACCAAATGCCTCTGTAATTCCTTCTGTAAATCCTCCTGCCATTTTAGCCATTCCTTCTATACCTTTTGTAGCTATTCCTGCAATTGCTGATACAACTTCATCTGCTAATTGAAGTCCATCTTTTACTTCGTTTTCTTCCATAAATATTTCCTCCTTTTTGCTTTTTTTTGTTTATTATATCATATATTTTGAAAAAATGTAGAGTTTTTTCGAAATCTCTACATTTTTTTGTTTTATCATTTATTTTATTAAATAATTCTATTAAATCTCGATATGTGCTGTAAAATTTTAGAATCTTTTTTTTGGTACTCTATTATCTATTTTTTCGTTAATACTTGAAATTTATTTTTGTAGTTACAATTTGAAAAATTTTCAAATTATAAATCATGCAAATGATTAATCATGATATTTTTCACATACTTTAAAATTATGTTGCGTACAATAGTAATGATTTTCTTTCTGTCCGATGTTCACATGTAATTTCTTTTATTGTTTCTCCCATTCCATTGCAAGTAGTACATTTCTCATTTACATAATCTGACATTTGCTTGTTGGCCCAAGGCTTGTTTTTGTTGCTTGCACATTTTGAACACACTACCCTACTGTGCCTCCCAGTAAAACAAGAATTACAAGTATTATAGGCTAGCCACCCCTTTATCTCTATTGGTTCCTCACTATCGTTCAATCCTGCACCCCCTCCGGCAGAAATCACAATACATTCTATGCCCTTTGTTAAGAATGACTGTACGTTCCTCTAAGTTTTTGTACTTCCACTCATGATGACTAGAATAGTTAATTATATATCCCCTCCCTGTACAGAGTGTGCATTCGACAGTCTCCTTACCAGCATCTTCGCAAAAGTTAGATCGGCAATACGTTCTAATTCGGATAGAATTTGTTTTTTCATTATAAAACTTCTGTAGTGTACTTGTTTCACTTGCTCGTATTTTTATGTAATAATTAGTATACTCAGCTAATCCATTTGCTGTTAGTGTTACTGTTAGACCTGCTGATATAGAACCACTTATTGCTTTCTGTGTCCAGCTTGAACCATTTGTGCTTACATACATTGTGTAAGTTAATGCATCATTTTGGGCATCTGTTGCTTTGGCTCTTACTGTGATTGAATTTGTTGTTTTGCTTGCATATGTTACTGTTTCTACTATTGGTGCTGTATTTATTATTGTTTTACATGCTACTGTGTTCGAAATGTTTTGGTTGCTTACTTTATCCTTTACTGTTACTCTTATACTATATTCTCCCATACTTAGTCCTGTAAATGTGTAGCTTTGTGTTCCTGCTGTACTATTTATTGTAGCACTTGTTGGACTTGTCCAATCGCTGTCTGTTCCGCTTATTGGTTTTATCTCAAATTTATACTGTTTTATGCCACTTCCTCCTGCATTATCATTTGCTATTGCTTCTACTGTTATGCTGTTTGCTGTGTTGCTCGTTTGCCTTATTGTTGGTTTTTCTGGTGGAGTAGTATCTTTTTTTATTGTTATTGTTTTAGTTTGTGATTCGTTTCCTGCTATGTCTTTTGTTTTTACTTGTATATTTGTTGTTCCTTCTTCTGTTATTTTTATTTCTTCATTCATTCTTTTACTTTCCCATGTTGTTCCTTCGTTTTTACTGTATATATACTCTTTTATTCCTGAACCTTCGTCTTCTCCTTTTATCTTTATTGTCACTTCTCCTTTGTACCAGTCATTTACTGGTGGTTCTGCTGAAATTATTTCTTCTTCTACTGTTGGTACTTTTGTGTCTAGTTTTATCTCTTTTGATACTTCTTCTGATTGATACCTCCCTGTTTCATCTACTGTCCATGCATATATTTCTGTTTTGAATATATTGTTTATTGTGAATGATGTTTCGTATTTTATGTCTTCACTTTTTATTATCCCTTCTTCTAATATTCTATAATGTACTTCCTTTGCTGTTTCTTCATTATATTTCATTTCTACTGTTACTGGAGATACATACCAGTCTCCTCCTCCTATTGCTTTTTCTGATGTTAATACTATTTCTGGTGGAATTAGTTTGTCTGATATGTTTGTTACCTTTACCCATTCATATTTTATTGCTCCACTATTTGATGTTGCTTTTACTTTATACCATCCTGTTCCTATTTCTTCTACATCCCAGCTTACTTCTCCCTTTGGCTTTTCATGTATTCCTACTACTTGGTCTTTGTAAATGAGTTCTAATTTGGCTATTCCTTTCTTTTTGTCTTCTGCTGCCCCAAATATGCTTGTTACTGCTTTTTCATATCTTGCTGTTAGAGTAAAGCCATTTATGTCTTCTGGAGTTATGTCTTTTCCTATGTAGTCTATTTCTATTTTGCCATAGATACTATTATAGTAGATTTGGTATACATACCCTTCTACTACTTGTGTAGTAATGTTTCCTACTTCTGAGGTTGCATCTGCATTTACATAGGCCATTTTTATCCAGTCTTGATTGTTTAGTTTATCTGCTATATCTCCTGTGGTTGCTGTTTCTCCTATTGCACTTTTCGCTATTATTTCACTATGAACTGTATGAGAGATTTCCTCTCTATAACTTTCCACTTTGTAA
>JAAVZW010000014.1 GCA_022791835.1 Clostridia bacterium
AATAATATTTTTATTATATCATTTAAGAGAACATATATTTTTTAGTTGGGACATTTTTTCATTTCATTACTTAAGACATTATCACATTTCTTTCATAAAGCCAAAATGAATATTTGGAAAAAGTTTGACATATACTAAAAAATGTAGTATACTATATTTAACTTAATTAAGTGAACAAGAAAATTATTCATTGAGTGATCGAAGGAACTAAGTGTGTGGTAGCATTTAGTTCTTTCATTTTTTTATATTCTAGGAAAGTACGCGCGCAGCGTGTAATTGACGTAGAAGATAATTATGGCGAGTGTTACAATTTCTTAATGATTTTATCATTTAGAAATTGTTAAGTCGCTTTTTTACAAAAAAAGAGCATAGCATTGTGGTAGTGCTACACTCTTTTTTCGGTTAGCTAAACCTCATTTTGTTTTTGGTCATCTAGCTTTGTGTTATTTTTGGCTTGGTCAAGAGCTACTTGATTTAAGTCTTTTTCTTTTTGGAGTAATAATTCAACCAAACGCCATACTAATTCTGCATTATTCATTAGTGATCCTCCTTTCGCCAAGATTTCCTTGTTAAAAGGATAGACTAATTATACTCCATAGTTCCCTTATTTACAACAAAATTTGTAATATATAGTGATAATTAATTGAAAAAATAAAAAAAATGTGATAAAATATATTCGGAAAAAATGTTTAGGAGGAAAATATATGGATAAAGGATATGTTACACCACTAGGAACACGTTATGCAAGTGAAGAAATGAGCAAAGTTTGGTCATCAGATAGCAAATATAGCACATGGAGAAAACTTTGGGTAGCACTTGCAGAAACAGAAAAAGAACTTGGCATAGATATTACAGAAGAACAAATAAAAGAAATGAAAGAACATATAAACGATATAGACTACGAAGTAGTAAAGCAAAGAGAAAAAGAATGCAGACATGATGTAATGGCACACGTATACGAATTCGGAACAAAATGCCCATCAGCAAAAGGAATAATCCACTTAGGAGCAACTTCATGCTATGTAACAGACAATGCAGACATAATACTTATGGACGAAGCACTAAAAATTGTGAAAGAAAAATTAGTATTAGTAATAAGCAATCTAAAAAAATTTGCATTAGAAAATAAAAACGTAACTTGTCTAGGATATACACACTTCCAACCAGCTCAACTTACAACAGTAGGGAAGAGAGCAACTTTATGGTTACAAGACCTAGTAGAAGACTTAGAAGAATTAGAATTCGTACAAGCCCACTTAAAAATGCGTGGCTGTAAAGGAACAACAGGAACACAAGAAAGCTTTATGAAACTATTTAAAGATGAAGAAAAAGTAAAAATGCTAGACAAAAAAGTAGCAGAAAAAATGGGATTTAATAAAGTATTTGCAGTATCAGGACAAACATATACAAGAAAAGTAGATAGTAGAGTGTTAAATGTTCTAAGCAGTATAGCACAAAGTGCATCAAAATTTGCAAATGATATGAGACTACTCCAACATGAAAAAGAACTAGAAGAACCATTTGAAAAAGGACAAATAGGCTCATCAGCAATGGCATACAAGAGAAATCCAATGAGAAGTGAAAGAATAAACTCACTAGCAAGACATGTAGTAGCACTAGCTGGAGATCCAGCAATGACAGCAATGACACAATGGTTAGAAAGGACACTAGATGACTCCGCAAACAAAAGAATTTGCGTTCCAGAGGCATTTTTAGCAATAGATGGTATACTTATCCTATATGCAAATATAACATCAAATATAGTCGTATATAAAAACGTAATAATAACAAACCTAATGCAAGAATTACCATTCATGGGAACAGAAGAAGTACTCATGAAAGCAGTACTAAACGGAGGAGATAGACAAGAATTACACGAAAAAATAAGAATATACTCAATGGAAGCAGCAAAAGAAGTAAAAGAATACGGAAGACCAAACGACCTAGTAGACAGAATAGCAAAAGATCCAAGTTTTGGTTTTACAAAAGACCAAATCCTAGAAATCCTAAACCCAGACCACCTATGCGGAAGAGCTCCTAAGCAAGTAGAGGAATTTATAAAAGAAGAAGTAGATCCAATACTAGAAAAATATAAAGAGTTAATTAGGAATATAGATATAGAAGTAAATGTATAGAAGTTGGACATTTTAGTTGACAATGTTAACATAAATATGATATAATAAATACGTAAAATTAAGCCAAATTGGCTTTTGTATATATGTTCCTGCCATATATGTGGTAACATCTCATAGCAAAATAAGTAATTTATATTGTCTATGAACCGACTTGAAAGGAAGAAAATAATGAATAGCTTTAAAGTGATATTTGTTATACTTACGCTTTTCGTTTACATCGCATTGTGGATATATATCATAAAAAAGAGACGAGACGATACAGCTCTCGTAATTCTGTATCTAATTTTTGGGGGAATCTTTGCTGGGTTCATAGTTTTTGTAATAATTTGTGTGATACTAGCAGTCATTCTACTGATGGGATGGTTGATAAATATCAACTTTGGGTGGATATTCAAAGCATATATACTTATATCCAAAGCATTACAAAAAGAGGAACTAAAGTAAAAATTCTAGTGAGAAATCACTAGAATTTTTATATATAAAATTTAATAACTACTCAAACTTCTTCCCAGTTAATCTCTCATAAGCTCCAACATATTTTGCTCTGGTAGTAGCAATTACATCTGCTGGAATTGGAGTAGGGTGGTCGGCATCCCAATTATTAGCCTTTAACCAATCACGAAGATATTGTTTATCAAAACTCTTTTGAGAACGTCCAACCTCATAATCATCCTCAGGCCAAAATCTACTAGAATCAGGAGTTAAGACCTCGTCAGCAAGAACAAGCTCGCCGTTTTCGTCAAGACCAAATTCAAATTTAGTATCAGCAATAATGATACCCTTAGACCTAGCATAATCAGCACATTTAGTATAAATTTCAATAGTCTTAGCCTTAATCTTCTCAGCTAAATCCCTACCAATAAGCTCAGCTGTTTCCTCAAAACTAATAGGCATATCATGTCCTTCAGCTGCTTTAGTAGTAGGAGTAAAAATAGGTTCAGGAAGTTTCTCAGACTCTTTCAAGCCTTCAGGAAGCTTAATACCACAAACAGTACCGTTAGCTTGATAACTCTTCCAACCAGAACCAGTAATATAGCCCCTAACAACACACTCAACAGGAATCATTTTAAGCTTCTTAACAAGCATGCTTCTACCTCTAAATTCTTCAGTTCTAAACTCTTCAGGAAATTCCTCAAATTTGGTAGTAATAATATGATTAGGAATAATATCCTTCACAAAATCAAACCAGAACTCAGAAATTTTATTTAAAATTTTACCTTTATCCTCAACCATAGAAGGCAAAATAACGTCAAAAGCTGAAATTCTATCAGATACAACCATCATAAGGCTATTCTCATCAGCCTCATAAATCTCACGAACTTTTCCACTACTAATCTTTTTCATACAAAATCAATCCTTTCAAAAATAAAATAAAACAATTAAACTCTACAAAACCGAAATCTTACATTTGCTTAATGTACTCTTCATACCCAAGCTCTTGAAGCTTAGAATTTTTCTTAAGAACTCCATCATTCATAGAAGCTTTAAACTCACAAATCTTATTATAAAGTTCCTCATTACTAGTGCTAAGAATAGTTGCTGCCAAAATTCCTGCATTCTTAGCTCCATTAATAGCAACAGTAGCAACAGGAATTCCAGAAGGCATCTGAACAATAGAATAAAGTGAATCTATTCCATTTAAAGTTTTGGACATAATAGGAACGCCTATAACAGGACAAGGAACTTGAGCTGCAAAAACACCAGGAAGATGTGCAGCACCGCCAGCACCAGCAATAATAACCTTAACTTTCCTTTCTTTAAGACTTTTAGCATACTCCATTGCAGCATCAGGACATCTGTGAACAGAAAGAACAGTAATCTCATAAGAGATACCCATGTCTTCCAAAAATTTAGCAGCATCTTTCATAACAGGTAAATCGGAATCACTACCCATTATAATAGAAACATCAACATGCTTTTCCATAAAAAACCTCCTAAAATAAAATATATGTTATTTAATATTATAAGCATTTTGAACAAAAGACTTCAAAACTTCTACTAATTGAATTTTTTCAGCAGTTTGTACACGAGTAGCCAAGTCTTCTGGTGTGTCAGTAGGCAGAACCTTTACACTAGTCTGCATAATAGTAGGACCTCTGTCATATTCAGAATTTACATAGTGAAGAGTAACCCCACTGTAATCATCATGATTAGCAATAACAGCCCTATGAACATTCATACCATACATACCTTTTCCACCATACTTAGGAAGTAGGGCAGGATGGGTATTAATAATTGTATATTTAGACAAAAGTCCTTTACCAATAAGTTTCAAATATCCAGCAAGAACAATCAAATCTATATTATATTTATCCAAAACTTGAACAAGTTCAGCATCCATTTTTTCATTATCTTTTTCCTTAATTAAATAAGTAGGGATATTAGCCTTCTTAGCTCTTTCCAAAGCAAAAGCTTTAGGATTATTAGAAACAACAAGGGGAATATTGGCCTCAAGTTTATTTTCAGAAATAGCATCAATAATGCTTTGAAGGGTAGAACCATTTCCAGATGCAAAAACAACAATATTGTACATATAAAAACCTCCAATTTATGTATGGAATATATTTGTAATTAGACAAAAAACGAAAACTTGGTTTTTTATCACAAATAAAATTATAATACGAAAAAAGCAAAAAGTCAACAAAAACTCGCTAAAATTAGCGTAAATCAACTTTATTTGACATTAATTTTTTCATAAGAATTAATTTTGAATAGCAACTTAATTTTATGAAAAATTCTAGCAAAAAATCCAGTTTTAATGACAGCAAGTTCTAAAGAAGTAGAAGGCGCATAATCATAATGTGCTTCTAGTTCTTCCATCTTACTTACATAATATTCATTATAAAAATTATCATATTTTACAAAACCAATATAGTTTTTAAATAAATAAAGCTTATTTCTATAATTTTCAATAGCTTTAGGTGAAAATACCAAATTAATAGCATTATCAAAATATGAAGTTAAAATAAGTCTTTGAGTATTAACAAAAAGATCCTTAACTTTAGCTTTACTATTTTCAATCTCTTTAGAAATTTTTTGGACAAACTCTTCATCAATACCGATATTTTCTAAAGAATTATATAAACTTTCAAGCTTAGCTTGAGTTTCAGAAAGTAAATCAATATTTTTTTGAATAGCAAAGAAATCTCTTTCTGAAGTAAGAGAAATAAACATATTTCTAAAATTATTATTAGCATGTAAAGTACTATCAAAAAGTACAGACTCTCCAACAAGATAAGCCATTTGTCTAACTAAAGCACATTCAAGAGGATAATACATAGGAGTATTAGTACTAAGTTCAATATCAAAATATTTCACATTCTCAAATGGCATATTAGAAGCCTTTGCTGCCATAAGCTGAACTGCAGCTTCATTAAAACCAATACCAGGAAGAGAACCATCAGTATAATCACAAAGCCCAAGCTTAATAATATTACCACGTTTATCACGTTTTTCTTGTAAATAATGAATGCATTCATGAATAGCAACATCAGTCAAATTATCAAAATCCAAATTACAATCAAAATAAATAGAACGATTCTTATAAAAATACTTTGCAGAAATTCCGCTAGGAAGCTTTGCAAAATACATATTAAGCCTAGAAATATGGATAAAAAGCACTTTATAATCAAGCTCAAGTTCAGGAAAACTAGAAGCTAAAACAGACGCAATATTAGTAGCAAGCTTATTAACTGTCAAAGTATCAAGCTTACTAACAATTTCAATTCCTTCCTTCTTAAGTACTTTATTAATACTCAAAACAGTATTTCCTCCTTTGTAAATTATCACATGATAAAGCATAACACATAAACTTTACACATGAGTTACAAAAACATTACATTTTCATTACAAATTAAACTAAAAATGATATTGAAAGATTTATATATTTTACTAAAAATATTCTGCGCAGAATTCTAAGATAGAATTTTGCACAGAAAAACGTGATAATATCACGAATTTAACACAGAAAAACGTGATAATATCACGTTTTTCTTGACAGCATCATATAAAAAGAGTATAATTAAAGTATAAAGAAAACTTTTAAATATGCATATAGCATAGAATAGAGGTAGTTATGAAAAGAAAACTATATTATAATTTATTGAATTGGAAAGAAAATAATATAAAAATGCCATATATGTTAGTAGGTGCTAGACAGACTGGGAAAACATATATAATAACTGAATTTTGCAAAAATGAATTTAAAGACTATGTATATATAAATTTGGATGTAATGGAAGAGATAAAAAAAGTATTTGAATATACTATTAATCCAGAAGAAATTATAAAAAGCATAGAAATTATACTAGGCAAAAACATAGATATAGAAAAAACAATAATATTTATAGACGAAATCCAAGTATCAGAAAGAGCAATAAGTTCACTAAAATACTTTTGCGAAAGTGAAAAACCATACAAAATAATCGTAGCAGGAAGTCTACTAGGGGTAAAAATAAATAGGTTTAAAAGTTCATTCCCAGTAGGTAAAGTATGGATAGAATATTTGTACCCAATGGATTTTGAAGAATTCCTACTAGCAATAGGGGAGGATAAACTATTAGAACTCATAAAAGAAAAATACGAAGAAATGTCTCCATTAGCAGAACCAATACACCAAAAAGCATTGAACTTATATAATGAGTATATATGTATAGGAGGAATGCCAGCCTCTATCATGCACTATATTGAATGTGGCAAAGACATAAGTAAATATGACGATAATATTCTAAACATGATAATAACTTCATATTTCGCAGACATGTCTAAATATACAGAGAACATAGAAGCAATCCGAAATAATAAAATATACAATTCAATACCATCACAACTAGGAAAAGAAAACAAAAAATTTAAGTATAGCTTAGTAGAAAAATCAGCAAGAGCAAGAGAATATGAATCAGCATTAGAATGGTTACTTTCAAGTAACATGCTTTTAAAATGCCAAAGCATAACTATGCCAAAATCGCCATTAAAAGCATATGTAGAAGATAATTTTAAAATATACCTAAGTGATATAGGCTTACTTAGAGTATTATCAAAAATAAGTATTAATGAGATAATGCTAGAAAAAAATATGCTATACAAAGGAGTTTTTGTAGAAAACTACATAGCCGAAAATTTATATAGCAAATACAAAGAACTATACTATTGGAATTTAGGAAATATGTATGAAGTAGATTATCTAATAAATAACGAAGGAGATATAATTCCAATAGAAGTAAAAGCCTCAGATAATACAACATCAAGAAGTCTAAATTATTATATAAGCAGATATAAGCCTAAATACAGTATACGAATATCAACAAAAAACTTTGGAGAAGCAAATGGAATAAAATCAATCCCACTATACGCAAGCTTTTTAATATAAGAAAAGTGGCTTCGCCACATGCCACTCACTTCGTTCGGGCGAATCAATGTAACTTAACCTTTTTACTCCAGAAATTACTAGCAAAACTAGTAATTTCCCACGTGATAAGAAAACGGAACTAATATTTTCTAAGCTCATCCTTCGCTAAGAAAATCTAAGTTTCGCATAACTATCTTCTACGTCAATTACACGCTACGCGCGTACTTTCATAGAATATAAGAAAAGTGGCTTTGCCACATGCCACGCACATACTTTCATAGAATATAAAAAACCTCGGAAATAACCGAGGTTTTTTATTTGATATGTATTCTATTTCACAACTATATTATAAATTTTTCCTTTAACATAAATCTCTTTCACAACATCTTTGCCATCTAATAAGTTTGAAATCTTCTCATGCACAAGCTCTTTTACAGTATCCTCAGCACTATCAGCAGAAATTATAACAGTACCTTTAAGTTTACCATTTAGCTGAATAGGAAGTTCAATTTCATCATCAATAGTTTTAGTTTCATCAAATATAGGCCAGCTACTTTCAGCAATAGTTTTTGAGTTACCAATATTCTGATAAAGTTCCTCAGTGATATGAGGTGCAATAGGGTTAAGCAAAATAAGGAAAGTGTTAAATTCAGCTTTATTAATCTTTTTAAGCTTGTAAAATTCATTAACCATACTCATAAAAGTAGAAACAGCAGTATTAAACTTCATAGCTTCATAATCACTAGAAATCTTTTTAATAGCCTTGTGCATCATTTTTTCAAATTCTGGAGAAAATTCTTCGCCATCTACTAAAATATCAGTCAAATTCCAAACTCTGTCAAGGAATTTGCTACAACCACGAAGACTTTCCATAGACCAAGGAGTAGATTGGTCAAAAGGACCAATAAACATCTCATAAGTCCTAAAGCTATCAGCACCAAACTCTGCAACAATATCGTCAGGGTTAACAACATTTCCTTTAGACTTAGACATCTTTTCACCATTACCGCCCAAAATCATACCGTGAGAAGTACGTTTAGAATAAGGCTCGCTAGTTGGAACAATACCAATATCATATAAGAACTTATACCAAAATCTAGAGTATAGTAAGTGAAGAGTAGTATGCTCCATACCTCCATTATACCAATCCACAGGAGCCCAGTATTTTAAAGCTTCTTTAGAAGCAAGAGCAATATCATTATGAGGATCCATGTAACGTAAGAAGTACCAAGAAGAACCAGCCCATTGTGGCATAGTATCAGTTTCACGCTCTGCATGACCACCACAATGAGGGCAAGTGGTATTAATCCAATCAAACTCCTTAGCCAAAGGAGATTCTCCATTTTCTCCTGGTAAAAATTCTTTAACGTCTGGAAGTTTTAAAGGCAAATCTTTCTCATCAAGAGGAACCCAGCCACATTTATCACAATGAACCATAGGTATAGGTTCACCCCAATATCTTTGCCTAGAAAAAACCCAGTCTCTAAGTTTGTAGTTAACTTTAGATTTTCCAATACCTTTATCAGTCAAAAATTTAATAACAGTAGAAATAGCTGATTTAACATCTAAACCATCTATAAATCCAGAATTAATTAAAATTCCATTTTCAGTATCAGTATAAGCTTCATTTTCAATACTTGCAGTATTATTTTTATTTGTAATAACTTGTTTAATAGGAAGAGTAAATTTTTTTGCAAATTCATAGTCCCTAGTATCGTGAGCAGGAACAGCCATAATAGCACCAGTTCCATATGTAATAAGCACATAATCAGAAATCCAAATAGGAATACTCTCTCCGCTTAAAGGGTTTATAGCTTTAACGCCTTTAATCTCGATACCAGTTTTATCCTTAGAAAGCTCAGTTCTCTCAAAATCAGATTTCTTAGCAGATTGAATTCTGTAAGCTTCAATCTCATCTAAATTAGTAATTCTATCTTTAAGTTCCTCAATAATATGATGTTCAGGAGCAACAACCATATAAGTTGCACCAAACATTGTATCAGGACGAGTAGTATAGATTAGAAGATTTTTATTAGTATTTTCAATTTTAAATTCAACTTCAGCACCTTCACTTTTTCCAATCCAGTTCGTTTGTTGAATTTTAATTTTTTCTAGAAAATCTACATCATCTAAATCATTTATAAGTCTTTCAGCATATTCAGTAATTTTAAGCATCCATTGACTTTTTTCTTTTTGTATAACTTCGCCACCACATCTCTCACAAACTCCATTTACAACTTCTTCATTGGCAAGTCCAACTTTACAGCTAGTGCAGTAGTTAATAGGCATTGTAGCTTTATAAGCAAGCCCATGCTTAAATAATTGTATAAAAATCCATTGTGTCCATTTATAATAATTGGGGTCAGTTGTATTAATTTCTCTTGACCAATCAAAAGAAAAACCAATTGACTTAAGTTGTTCTTTAAAATGAGATATATTTTGCTCAGTTACAATACTTGGGTGTATATTATTTTTGATAGCATAATTTTCAGCAGGAAGACCAAAAGCATCAAAACCAATAGGGTATAAGACATTAAACCCCTCTAGTCTCTTCTTTCTTGCAATTATATCAAGAGCCGTATAGCTTCTTGGATGCCCAACGTGAAGACCTTGACCAGATGGATATGGAAACTCTATTAAACCAAACCATTTTTTTAATGTATAATCGTTCTTAGCATTAAAAGTTCCTTGTTTTTCCCATTTAGTTTGCCACTTTTTTTCGATTTCTTTGAAATTATATGCCATGTGAAATCAACTCCTTAAATTTCATATAAAATTTAACATATATTCTATCACAAAAAAAGTAAAAGATAAAGCTAAATCTTGAAAAAAAGTGAAGAATATGGTATTATTTAAATATATTGCTAAAATTAACGGCGAGCTACAAAAAAGCATGCCTGTGAGAGGTAATTATGAATGTAATTGAAACAACAAAATTTTTAATGAAGAAATACAATATAACAGCATCAAAGGCACTAGGGCAAAATTTTTTAATAAACGAAGAAATAATCAAAAAAACAGTACAAAATGCAAATATACGGAAAAGACGACCTAGTGATAGAAATAGGACCAGGTTTAGGTACATTAACAAACGAACTAGCAGAAAATGCAGGCAAAGTTATTTGCATTGAACTAGATAAAAAAATGATACAAATTCTACAAGATAGATTTATGCTCTATAAAAATGTAGAAATTATAAACGAAGATATACTAAAATTGAACATAAATGAAATAATAGAAAAAAGTAGATACAAAACAGCAAAAATAGTAGCAAATCTTCCATATTACATTACAACTCCCATAATTATGAAACTACTAGAAGAAAAGGCAAGCTTAGAGAGTATCACAGTAATGGTACAAAAAGAAGTAGCAGACAGGCTGTGTGCAAAAACAGGAGAAAGAGAAGCAGGAGCAATAACATATGCAGTAGAATACTACTCAAATGCAAAAAAAATCCTAGACGTTCCAAAAGAATCATTCATCCCAGCACCAAACGTTGAATCAGCAGTAATAACTTTAGAAGTAGTAAAAGAAAAATACAAAGAAATAAAAGATGAAAAAAAACTATTCGAAATAATAAAATACGCCTTCATGCAAAGAAGAAAAACACTAATAAATGCACTACAAAATGCAGAAATAAAAAAAGAAAAAATAAAAGAAACCCTAAAAAAATTAGAAATAGATGAAAAAATAAGAGGAGAAGCTATAACACTAGAACAATTCATAAAAATAACAAACTTACTATAAAAAACTGAAAAAGCCACTTTCAGGCAAAGAAGTAGAAGATATATTTTTTTAGCGTTTGCGAATGTAGGAGTGATGCCCATGGAAAGAACGACGCCCCGAGTAAACGCTAAAAAAATATATCTTCTACTTCTTTGCCGTCAATTATAGTACAAAACCTATTCTACAGTAACCGACTTAGCAAGATTTCTAGGTTTATCTACATCAAGCCCCTTTTCCACAGCAACATAATAAGCTAAAAGCTGAAGCGGAATAACAGAAAGCACAGCAGACAAAAGCGGATGCACCTTAGGTACACTAAACACAGTAGGGAATAAATTCTTATCTATATCCTGATTAGTAATAATAAGAGTTTTAGCCCCTCTTGAAATAACTTCTTGCAAATTACTAATAGATTTATCTACAAGACGTCTATCAGTCATAATTCCAACAACAGTAAATCCATTTTCTATTAAAGCAATAGGCCCATGTTTTAATTCACCAGATTGATAACTCTCAGAGTGTATATAAGAAACCTCTTTAAGTTTCAAAGAAGCCTCCATGGCCACAGCATAATCAATTCCACGCCCAACAAAGAAAACATCACTCTCTTTATAAATTTTCTTCGCAAAATCTCTAATAACATCAGTATTATCAAGCACAATACTAACCTTAGAAGGAAGCTCAAGAATTTCATCTTTTAAGTTATTTATCATATCTCCCTTAGGAAGCTCTAAAACTTCTGCAAAATGAATAGCAAGAAGTGCAAGCAAAGTAACTTGTGAAGTATATGCTTTAGTAGAAGCAACAGCTATTTCAGGCCCTGCATGAGTTAATAATGTAAAATCAGCCTCACGAGTTATTGAACTTCCAATAACATTAGTAACAGCAATAGTTTTACTTCCATTAGCTTTTGCATTCTTAAGAGCAGCAATAGTATCCGCAGTCTCTCCAGATTGACTAATGCAAATAATTAAAGTTCTAGAATCTATAAGTGGTTCTCTATATCTAAATTCAGAAGCAACATCTACCTCAGTTGGAATACCAGTTAATCTTTCAAAGATAGGCTTAACAGCAATTCCAGCATACATGGCAGTACCACATGCAACAATATAAATTCTTGTAATATCAGATAAATATTCTTTAGAAATATGTATATCACTAAAATCACATTTTTGGTTTGGAACAATTCTAGTGCCGATAGTCTCTCTTATAGAATTAGGCTGTTCATTTATTTCTTTAAGCATAAAAGTATCAAAACTTCCTTTATCAGCAGCATTAGAATTCCAAGTAATAACCTCAACATTTTTTTCAATTTTATTCAAATCTTTATCATAAAAGGTAATACTATTTTCACCTAAGATAACCAAATCGCCATCATTTAAAAAATAAATATTATTTGTATAATCCAAAATAGCAGGAATGTCAGAAGCAATATATTTTTCATTGCCATTAACACCGACAACTAAAGGATTATCTTTTCTAGTTACAATAATTTTATCAGGTTCGAATTTTGAAATAACAGCAATTGCAAAACTTCCGATTTAAATCTTTGGTAGCCTTATTTACAGCAATTGCAAATTTGTTATGTGTAGCAGTTTCTTTAGAATAATAGTAATCTATAAGATTTGGGATAACCTCTGTATCCGTATCAGACACAAATGAATATCCTGCATTTTTTAAAAAATCCTTAAGCTCACTGTGATTTTCAATAATACCATTATGAACAACAGAAAAATTTTCATGACAATCAAGATGAGGGTGAGCATTTATGCTAGATGGCTTACCATGAGTTGCCCATCTAGTATGAGCAATACCAATAGTACCATTTAAACTATCAATATCCTTAGAACACTCTAACTCTTTAACTCTTCCTTTGTTTTTAACAATACCAATTTTGCCATCTTCAATAGTAGAAATGCCAGCAGAATCATACCCTCTATATTCGAGTTTAGTAAGACCATTTATCAAAATTGGACTTGCTTTAGAATTACCAATATATCCTACGATACCACACATTTGAGTAACCTCCTAAAAATATATTATGTTATTAAAAAATAAGTACTATATAATATTACCATAGAAGGCAAAAAGTAGCAAGTCCTTTTAAAAATTTACAAAAGCAATAATTTTACGACAGAAAGAAGCACAGCTCCGAGGAACACCTAAAATGCTTATAAATATTATAGTAAAGAAATTTAGTCCAATATGAAAACTAAAAAAACTACCAATAAAATTAATAAGCAAAATTAGAATAACACCTATAAAAGAGTTCAAAAAAAGTTTAAAAACAAACTTAAGTGGTAAAATAAAAATTCTACACAAAACAAAAATAATACAAAGCCCAGAAATGTAAGTTAAAATATTGATAAGTTCCATTTTTGCATCAACTCCTCGTCCAAAATATAATGTTTGTAAATACTATGAAACAAAAACAGAAAATATACCAAAAAATGCTCTACATAGCGATATCGTTAGCCTTAATCTCAATTTGCTCAAGCATACTAACAAGAAGACCGAGATTGCTTAGCCTTTTTTAACAAATAATTATATTTAGATTGAGTTGCTTTAATCTGATACAAATAATAATCAATCAAATCCCCATCAGCAAATTCAAAATTATTATTAGCCGTAATCAAATCTTCACGAGTTTTAATAATACAAGTCATAAGGTCAACTTTAGCATCATCTTTTTTCTTCATATCAGAAGAATTATCCTTAACAAATTTCTCATAAACCATAAATACATACTCCTTCCAAAGCTTCTAAAAATTAGTAATAGTTTATGCAGAAAATAGAAGAATATACGAAAATTAGTTGCGAATTATTGATGCTTATAATATAATCAAAATATAAACGGAGGATAAAAGTGAAAAAAGTAAAAATAAGCAATAAATTATTTATATTTTTAATAATTATAATAATAATTTGGACAGCATGGCTAGTAATATATAAATCAGATAATATAAAAGTGAAAGTGGAAGAAATATACAAAAAAGCAACAGAGAAAACATATGTGGCAAGAAGAGTAATAGTAAGTGTAGATTCTAGCTCAATTTTATGTAATGATATGAATTATGCTAGTTTTACCAAGAAAGAGGATATAGGATTTACGCAAGGACAAGTTGTGGATATTTATTATGATGGTTCATTTTTACTGAGTTATCCAGGACATTTTTCAAATGTAAAGAAAATAAAAATAGTAAAAGAAGAATCAGACTATGAAGTGCCAGATTATGTTTTACAATATTTATACTCAAGAGAAACAAGTATAGAAGTAGTTGAATGTACTAAAACAGGAATGAAAGTCAAGATAAAAGACAGCAATGAGATATCATATACGTATCCAAATATGTATGAGATTAGTAAATTAGTAGAAAATGAAGAATACACAGGGAAAGGAGAAAAAATAGGAAAAGATACAGAAAATTCTGTATCAGGGTTTACACGGAATAGGATTTCCAACTAAATGGGAAAAATTAAATAACATTTCAAAAGAAAAAAATAAAATTGAAGATAAGATATATATAGAAGAAGGCAAAACAGTATTTGAAAAAACAATAGATTGGACGAAAACTTATGGTGAGTTAGAGGAGGGAACATATTCTCTAACAACAAACGGAACAAATACTAAGAATTTTACAATAAATTTTAACATAGATAAAAACAGTAAAGTAACGTATCAAGAACCAAAACTATGGCTTTAATTAATAATAGGGGAAAATATTATGAAAAAGAAAATTTTTGTTATAACATGGCTAATCATTATAATATGGATAATAAGCCTTATAATATTTATAATGATAAATCACAACAATAAAAGCAATGTTAAAATAGTTGACACAAAAAAAGGAATAGTAATAGATGCAAATAAAAATAGTTTAACTATTTATACATATGATAGAAATTCTGGGACAACAGAAGTTATACCATATGCGAAAGAAGGAAACATAGGATTCAAAAGAGGTCAAGAAGTAGAAGCATATTATACTATGGAAAAAATAGGGAGAATACCAACACAAACAGTTAGTAAAATAAAAATAAAAAAACAAAAGAGCAAAATAAAAATACCAGATAGCGAGTTAAGAAAATTATACTATAAAAAACAAAACGTTTCAGTAACAGTAGAAAACTTAACACCGACAGGAATAAAATATAATATAATAGATAAAAATGATTTACCATACAAATATGGAAATGGATTAACTTATAAAATATTTAAGAGAACAAAAATATCAGAAAACGAAGAAAGATATAAAGAACTAACACACGTAGATATGTCTTGGATAGAAACAATAAAATCTAGTACTAATATAGACAAACACACATTCGAAAGAATTTATGACTGGACAAAATATTATGGAGCACTAGAAGAAGGAGAATACAAATTAGATATATTTACAAAATATTTAATAAAAATAGAATTTAAGGTAGAAGAAAGTGGCAAAACAGAATTAATTAAAATTCATATATAATAGAAGTATAAATATATGAAGAAACAGACCAAGAGACAGCGAACATATTTGAAAAATTAGTAGCATGCAAATAATTTGGTTGACAAATGGTTGACAAATCCAAAAAAATATAAAAAACCTCTTGACAGTATCATTGAAATGTGTTAATATATATACTGTTCAAGAGATATGCGGATGTGGCGGAACTGGCAGACGCGCTGGTCTTAGGAACCAGTGTCAATGACGTGGAGGTTCGAGTCCTCTCATCCGCACCAACGACGTATCTGTTCGAACTAAATTGAACAGAATTGATACAGAAATCAATCAGAAAATAAAATCTGGTTGATTTTTTTGTTGCTTAAAAACAATATTAAAATCATCCAAA
>JAAVZW010000015.1 GCA_022791835.1 Clostridia bacterium
AAGAAATAATATATAATCTAACAGGAGCAACAATCAAAGGAGAGACAATAGAGAAACTGCCAGAGGTAGCAGAAGGCGAAGAAAAGAGCATAAGAATAAAAATAGAAAACTGTGGACCAACAAATATAATGGCAGTAACAAGTGATGGAGCAGGATATGAAAGCGAACCAAATGGAGAAACAGTAAAATATGATAACATACCACCAAGAATAACAACAAGTGAAGCAAATCAAGTAGAAGGAACAGAAGGAAATAATGGATGGTACATATCAGAAGAAGTAAAAATAAACGTAAAAGCAGAAGATACACCAGCAGGAATATTAGATGGATATGTATATAGAATAGAGGGAATAGGAGAAAATAAAACAACAAATGAAATACATCAAAAAGATATGAGTAAACCAATAACAATAGATAAAGACGGAGAATATATAGTATATATCCAAGCAATAGACCAAGCAGAAAATAGAAGTACAACGAGAACAATAGAGATAAAAAAAGACAGTACAAAGCCAACAATACGGAAATCTGCAAATAACAAATGAAACAGAAACAAGTGTACAAGTTACGATAAATAGTTATAGAGATGACACATCAAAAGTAGCATACTTTGAATATAAAGTAAATGAAGTAACAAACAAAACAGATACATCGGCATTAACAACAATAGACGAATTAAGCCCAAATCAAACATATAGAATAACAGCAATTGCATATGATAATGCAGGAAATGCATCATTAGAAAGTGACACAACAACAGCAACAACCAAAGGAGAACTAAAAGCACCAAATATAGAAATCAGTGGAAATCCGAGAAATGGTTACTATGTAGGTGATGTAACAATAACAGTAAATGACACATCAGAAAGTACAAAAACAAGAGTATCAAGAATAAAAGTAACAGGAGCAGGAACAGAAAGAACAATAACAGGGACAAGCGGAAGTTTTACAATAACAGCAGATGGAACATATACAATAAGTGCATGGAGTGAGGATTCAAATGGAAACAAAAGCGGCACAACAACCAAGCCAGCTTTCACAAGAGACGGAACATCACCAAACCCAACACTAGGAACACCAACAACCAACTCAAATGGAACAATAAAAGTAACAGCAACAGCAAATGAAGCAGGAGGAAGTGGAGTAAAAAGTTATGAGTTCCAATATAAATCAGCAGGAGGAACATGGACAAGAAAAGAAGTAATAACATCAACAGCATCAAGCTATACATATACTTATACAGGAATGGGAGATGGAAAAACAGTTTACATTAGAGTAATAGTAACAGATGGAGCAGACAATGTTGGTAAAAGTGCAGAAGACAATTCAAACGGAACAAGTGCAGTAATACCAAGTGCAAACACAGCTCCAACAGTAACAGCAAGTTTTGCAGGTAAAGACACAAATTACATAACAATATATGCGACAGGGCAAGACAGAGAAGGAGGAACTCTAACATATACACTATATGTAAAAACGGCAAGTGGAAGTTGGCAATCAAAAGCAACAACAACAGGTTCTCCAAATTCACGAGTAACACTAACAGCAAGCGGATTAACACAATATACAGATTACTACTACAAAGTAGATGTACGAGACAGGGGATACTTAACAGGAACTACTGGTCAAAAGGGCTCAATAAAAACATACTGCCCACGGTTCTTGGCAGTGCACTGGTCCATATAGTGAAGATTCTTGTGGTGGAACACTAAGACCTAGCCGGTACCGGATCAAGCACGGGAAGGTGCTATAGTTATTGTGGGGCGAACAGGGTACCCGAGCGCATTTGGAGATGCGATAAAGGATGCCCCAATAGGTATAGTGCGTTTAGGTGCGACAGTCATGCGCCAGCGTCTTATGATACTATACCCTGCGGATATAGAATAACCACCTGTGATGTCTGTGGAAGCATGACAGATAAGACTCACATAGTCAATTGTGGACACCCAGGAGTGACACGGAAAGCATGATTGAGCACCTCAGGCAATATACCCAACTAGTAAAGAATAGTCTAAATGACAAATAGGCAACAATGGAACGATAAGTGCTATTATTTGCTGGGGGTGGTATCCACATGTTTTTGTAAATTGTAGACTACTGTCGAGTTCGTGATGTAGTTTTCTCGCATTTCTTCAGAAAAATCATCAGAGAACTGAAATAGTCAGGAAGTCCAGTAACTGTAACTGTATATTCTGTACCATCATATACAGTAGTTACAGCATCAAAGGACCGACCTGTTGTATCAATGATAATGGGGTCTTTAGTTTCGCTATCATCAGGTTCAACAGGTGTTTCGGGCTCACCAGGATTTTCACTGTCACCAGGGTCTTCGCTATCATCAGGAATGACAGGGACTGAATGATGACATATTGAGGATTAGACCTCGGTTGAGGAAGAACTACTGTAAGTGAAAAAGAAAAAACTTCTTCTTGCCAGTTATCTCGTTTTGCAAGGTAACATTTAGGACGATAAGGTTTGTAGTTTTGCATTTTACAATGATTTGGACCACGCCAGTCACGCTTTACTCACATCTTTCAACGATTATATAATAGTTATATGAACTAAAAAAGATTGACACAATTATAAATGAGGTGATATAATAGAAATATAATTAGTTAAGGAGATTAAGAATGTTGGAAGGCTATGATACTTTAGAATACTATAATAAAAATGCTAAGATATATTGTAAACAAACATTAGTAGAAGATTTGCAAGAAAATTATGATAGATTTTTGAAACAATTGAAGCCTAATGCATATATTTTAGATTTTGGATGTGGTTCAGGCAGAGATAGTAAATATTTTATAGATAATGGCTATAAGGTTAAAGCTATAGATGGGTCAGAAGAAATGTGCAAATTGGCTACACAATACATAGGACAAGAAGTAAGTTGTATGAGATTTGAAGAACTAAATGATGTAGAGACTTATGATGGCATATGGGCTTGTTCATCGATACTTCATGTTGAAAAAAATAATTTGATAAATGTACTTATTAAAATGATTAATGCTCTAAAATCAAATGGAATAATTTATACCTCTTTTAAAATAGGTACAGGGTATGGAATAGAGGAAAATAAATATTACAATTACTTAACAAAAAATGAAATGCTCCAAACATTAAATAAAACAAGAAAAAACGTTAAACTTATTGATTATTTTGAAACTCTCCCAAGTACAAATAGAAATAGCAAAAATACAATTTGGGGTAATTTTATTATAAAAAAAGGAAATCTTGAGCAAAAATAATTTATAAAAACCCCTTTTAGGGGTTTTCTTATTTCACATTTTGTTATATAATAAAACAAAAATGAATGGAAAGTAGAAAAAATCCATATAATAAAGACAAAAGAAAGGATGATAAAAAATGGCAAAAGAAATAACCCCAGAAGAACAAGAGAAAGTTGATAGCATGATAAATGCCCTTATGGAAAGAGCAAAAATAGCATCAGCAAAATACATGGAACTAGACCAAGATACAGTAGATAATATCACGAAAAAAATGGCAATGGCAGGCTTAGAAAATCACATGAAACTTGCTAAAATGGCAGTAGAAGAAACAGGTAGAGGAATATACGAAGACAAAATAACAAAGAATATGTTTGCATCAGAATACGTATACCATAGCATAAAATATGACAAAACAGTAGGCATAATAAACGATAACGAAGAAGAAGGATACGAAGAAATAGCAGAGCCAATCGGAATAATAGCAGGAGTAACACCAGTTACAAATCCAACTTCAACAACAATGTTTAAATCACTAATAGCAGCAAAAACAAGAAATGTAATAGTATTTGGCTTCCATCCATCAGCTCAAAAATGTAGTGTAGAAACCGCAAAAATATTGAAAGAAGCAGCAATAGAAGCAGGAGCACCAGAAGATTGTATACTATGGGTAGAAGAACCATCAGTTGCAGCAACAAAAGCACTTATGAATCACCCAGATGTAAGCTTGATTCTAGCAACAGGAGGTACAGGCATGGTAAAATCAGCATACTCATGCGGAAAACCAGCTTTAGGAGTAGGACCAGGAAATGTACCATGCTATATTGATAAAACAGCTAAGCTAAAAACAGCAGTAACAGACCTAGTAATGTCAAAATCATTTGACAACGGAATGATATGTGCATCAGAGCAAGCAGTTATAGTAGACAAAGAAATAGCAAAAGATTTTGAAAAATTGATGAAAGAAACAGGATGCTATTTCTTAAGTAAATCAGAAACAGAAAAACTAGAAAAAGGAATGTTCAAAGAAGAAAAACTAATTTCAGAAATAGCAGGACAGAGTCCATATAACATAGCAAAAATAGCAGGCATAGAAGTACCAGAAAATACAAAAGTTCTAGTAGTACCACAAACACATGTAGGAGAAGGATATCCGTTCTCAAAAGAGAAACTAAGCCCAGTACTAGCATATTATATAGCTAAAAATGAAACAGAAGGAATTGAAATAGCAGAAAGACTAATAGAATTTGGAGGACTAGGACACTCAGCAGTAATTCACTCAGAAAACGAAGCAACAATAAGAGAATTTAGTACAAGAGTGAAAGTAGGAAGAATAATAGTAAACTCACCATCAACCCATGGAGCAATAGGAGATATCTACAATACAAACATGCCATCACTTACACTAGGATGTGGAACATTTGGGGGAAACTCAACCACAGCAAATGTATCATCAGTAAACCTAATAAATATAAAAAGAGTAGCAAAAAGAAGAGTAAATATGCAATGGTTCAAAATACCAGAAAAAATCTACTTTGAAGCAGGCTCAATAGGCTACCTAGAAAAGATGCCAGAAATAACAAGGGCATTTATAGTAACAGACGAATCAATGGTAAAACTAGGCTATGTAGACAAAATACTATATCATCTTAGAAAAAGGAAAGAATACGTACACTCAGAAATATTTGCAGATGTAGAACCAGATCCATCATTTGACACAATCCAAAGAGGAATAGATGCAATGAAAAAATTCCATCCAGATGTAATCATAGCACTAGGAGGCGGAAGCCCAATAGATGCAGCAAAGGGAATGTGGTTATTTTATGAACATCCAGAAGCGGATGTAGAACGGTTTAAAACTAAAATTTATGGACATACGTAAACGTACCTATAAATTTCCAAAACTTGGCGAGAAATCGAAGCTCGTAGCAATACCGACTACTTCAGGAACAGGATCAGAGGTGACATCATTTGCAGTAATTACAGACAAAAAGAAAAACATCAAATATCCATTAGCAGACTATGAGTTAACACCAGATATAGCAATAATAGACCCAGACTTAGTAATGACATTACCAAAGAAAATTACAGCAGACACAGGAATGGACGTATTAACACATGCAATAGAAAGTTATGTATCAAACATGGCATCAGACTATACAGATGGTCTAGCAGAAAAAGCAGTAGAAATAGTATATAAATACCTACCAAAAGCATATGAAGATGGTACAGACAGAATAGCACGTGAAAAAATGCATAATGCCAGTTGTATAGCAGGAATGGCATTCACAAATGCATTCCTAGGAATAAACCACTCAATAGCACATAAGCTAGGAGGAGAATTCCACATAGCCCACGGTAGAGCAAATGCAATAATCTTACCATATATAATAAAATACAACAGCACAAAACCTACAAAATTTGTATCATTCCCAAAATATGAATACTTTATAGCAGATGAAAAATATGCAAATCTAGCAAGAAGACTAGGATTAAAAGCAAATACAACAGAAGAAGGAGTAAAATCACTAATAAAAGCAATACAAGAAATGAACAAAACCTTAGGAATACCAGAATGCTTAAAAGAAGAAGGAATAAGCGAAAAAGAATTCCTAGAAAAATTAGATATGTTATCAGAAAAAGCCTTCGAAGACCAATGCACAACAGCAAACCCAAGATTACCACTAGTTACAGAAATCAAGCAAATATTATTAGACAGCTATTATGGAAAAGAGATAGAATTGTAAGAAATATATTATTATAAAACTAAAAGGATTAGCAATTGAGTTAATCCTTTTAGTTTTATATATTATGTGTCTTTTGCTACCAAGCAGACAAACCGTGCTATTACGAAGAGTAACAAATGAAGAATATGAAACTTTGCTAGATAAAATTTACAATATTTATATATTTTTGATTAATTACAATATTCTTATAAATGATAAAAAATCCATAAGAATTTGAAGATTATGTGAAACTATGATATAATATACATATAATTGTAAGGAGAAAAATATATGGGAATATTAAGAACTAGATTTACAGAAGAAGAAAAAGCAAAATTTGAAGAAATGATGTTACCTATGCTAGAAAAAGGAGATAGTAATACTGAAATAGCAAGTGTTATAGGTATAAACTCCACAACTGTAAAAACATATATAGATAGAATGGTAACAAAGGGCATAATAACTTGGGAACATATAGAAGCTCAAAGACAAGAAAGAGCAATAAAAGAGCAAAATGAAAAAAAGTATAAAGTACTTATGGGATTGAGACAAGCAAAAACAGAACAAGAGTTAAAAAGAGATATTAGAGTTAGAGGAGAAAACTTAAAATTAATAATACAAGAATTAATAGATGAGCGGAGAAATAACTAAAGAAGAAATAGAAAGAAAAAGAGCAGAAAGAGCAGAAAGAGAAAAACAAGAAAAAAAACAAAATGATCCAAATAGAAAGAAAATACTTCAGGGATTAAACGAAGGAAAAACTAATGAAGAAATGACGGAAGACGTAACCATTGGAGTAGCAATGATTAAAAGAATTGTTGCAGATTTAGTTAGTTCAGGAGAAATAACAAGGGAGGAAATAAGAAAAAAAAGAGAAGAGAGAAAAAGAAGATTAGAAACAGAGAAAAAGGATGAACCAAAAAACACACAAAGTAGTGAAGCATCAAGAGAGAGTATATCTGTAAATGAACCATTGAAACAAGAAACATTAACTTTATTGTTATTAGGAATTTCAACTATACAGATACAAGATATGCTACATATAACACATAATACGTTTGAGATAATAGTAGAAGAATTAACAAAAAAAGGACAAATTACATTAGAACAAATCCAAGAAGCAAGAACAAGAAGAGATAAAGAGAGTAAAGATATAGTCTATGAATTATATATGCTTGGATATACTTATGAAGAAATTGCAGATAAAATACCATGTGCTAATGAATCATATGTAAGAAATATTGTAAATAAACTAAAGGCAGAGGGAAAAATAACAAAAGAAAAAGAAAATATAGCAAGAGAAGAAAAAAAGGTAAGAGAACGTATATTAAAGGGACTAATGAAAGGATTAACAAGTTTAGAAATAGTAGATAGTATTTCTAATAAAGAACTAACAGAGCAAGAAGTAGAAGAATATACAAAAAGATTTATTGAAGAAGGTACTATTTCAAATAAAGATTTACAAGAAGCAAGAGAGGAAAGAGAAAAAAACAATAAAGAAAACTTAAATCAAGATAGCAAAGAAGAATATGAAGATGAAATATTAACTTTATTTAATTTAGGATTTGATGGGCAGACAATTTCCAATATAACAAAATTAAGTAGAGGATATGTTAGGAAAATAAAGAATATCTTAATAGCAAAAGGAAAAACAACAAAAGAACAAATAAAAGATAATATAAAAAATAGGAATAAGTCAACACGAAGTAGGAGACGTAATATAAATGCAATGATAGCTTTTGAAAAAAATATCGATATCAGCGAAATACAAAAACACATAGAATATACAAAAGCAACAATTGCTTTAAAAGAACTAGAACCAAAAGATATGGATCAAATAAGTATGGCTATACCAATGAATCATGATTTAATGACATTAAGAAACATAAACTTTGTAATACAACATTACAATGACACAGAATGCTTAGAATTTGCAGTAGACTTCATCAATAGGTGCTTAGAGTCAGCAAGAGACAGTCAAGAAGAAAAAAGACTAATGGAAATGAAAGCAAAAATAGAAAGGAAAATGGAAAGACAAAAAGAAAGTAGATATAGTAAAAGAAACAGATGGGTAAGTGAAAGTATAAGAGCAAACCCAAGAATAATAGTAAAATTACCAGAAGACCCAACACCAACATCAGAATTGAAACAAGAAGAAAGATAAAAAACATTATAAATATGGATCGAACCACAAATGTTAAAACTATTTAACATTTGTGGATTTGATTTTATTTGACTTGTGTTTTACATAAAAAAGTGCTATAATAAAATTAGTACATTGACAATTGTATTAGAAAAAATCCAATTGCAACAAGGAGGGTAGAAAAAAATAAGTTTTTAAGTAAGGATTGTCATATGTAACTATCACGAAAAAGAAGGAGATTTCCTTATGAACATGCAAACTTCAGCCTGCAAGGTTTTACCAATTGCAGCAAAAAAAGATGAAATCATCGAAGCAGTCAAGAACCATACATATACCATCATCTCCGCAGAACCTGCATCTGGCAAATCCACACTCGTACCTCAGTACCTTTCCGAAATCTACGACAAGGTTATCGTTACAAATCCGCGGGTCATGCCTTGCATAACCTTAGCTACATATGTAGCTGAGCAAATGGGCGAAGAAGTCGGCGGATATGTCGGATACCGTACTGGATCTCGGAAATGTTCCGAACCCAATACAGTTATTGACTACGTAACCGACGAATACCAGCTAGTCAAAAGCATCTATAACAGCGAACAGAACAGCAAAACAGTACTTGTGATTGACGAAGTTCACGAATGGACAGAAGCGACTGAATGTTTAGTGGCTTGGTGTGAATACATCAACAGACATGGAAACATGAAAGTCGTTATCATGAGTGCAACGATGGAAACAACGGAACTAGAGGAGTACCTTGGAATTGATAAAACAATGACATTGGAGATTCCAGGAAAACTCTATAGTGTCGCAATTGACCAGAGACCAGCAAACAGCTTGCTTTATACCATTAGGGAGAAAATTGCTTATAACAGAGACACTTTGGTGTTTTTGCCAACTAAAAAGCAGATTTATTCTCTGATGGAAGCACTTGAAAGGGAAAATGCAGTAGTACTTCCTTTGCATGGAGATCTAAGTTGGAGCGAGCAGAGCAAATGTTACCAGCACTATTCCAAGCCCCGCGTTATCCTTTCAACCGATATTGCTCAAACTTCTGTAAGCATACCCGGAATTAATAGTCTGGTAGACACTGGCACAGCAATAAGAGTGATAGCAAAAGATGGCGTTGTGGAATACCGCCTTATAGATATCAGCCAGGCCGATATTACTCAACGCATGAATCGAGCGGGAAGAATGGAAGATGGCGATTATACTCTCTGTTCTGACACGCGTATTGAATGGAGACAACCATACTCTGTCCCTGCCATTCAGAGAAGCTTGCTTGACCAAATGGCTTTGAAACTTGCTACAATTGGTGTTGATATTGAAACACTCAGGTTTTTCCATCAGCCCAAAGCAGAAGACATCAAAGCCGCAAAACAAAAACTGAAAAATGCAGGAGCATTGGACGAAAACGGCAATGTTACAGAAATGGGGGAGAAAATTGCGAGAATGCCAATCTCCACAGAAAAAGCTAGAATGATTCTCGAAGCGGAGAAACATGGAGTAGTTAAGGAAGTCATCACCATTGCTGCAATTACCGAAGTAGGTGGACTGTTGCACAGAGGATCAAAAGCTGACCCAAAATATAAAGCAAGTTACAGCCAGTTCACAGACGAGACCACAAGCGATTTGCTGGCAGAGCTCGATGTATGGAACTATATTACAAGCTTAAACTTCATTGATTTCCGTGGACTTGGTATCAACAAGAAAAATTTCTATCGTGCTAAAGAGCAAATTGAGAAAATCATCTATGCAATCCAAGACATTGTAGAGATTTCCTCAAGCAATAACCGCGAAGCAATTCTGATGGCATGCCTTTCTGTGCAAACCACCAATATCCATATCTATAATTACAGTGACTGGTATAGCGGAGAAGATGGAGAAGATAGAAAGATTGACATGAGAAGTTGCTTGCACAATGGCTACATGGCAAGAAATCATTTCATTGTTGGAAAAACAATCAGAATCCCGTATAAGGACAGGTATGGTGACGAAGCGAACTTGAATCTTTTAACTTTTGCAACAAAGGTTGACTCAAGCCTCTTGATAAAGCTTGTGCCGGACAGAATTACGTTTAAGGAAAAGCTGAGTTACAGCTATAGAGAAGATGCTGTCATTGTTGAGCAAACAGGTTACTTCTGTGGAATACAAATTTCCTATGATAGCCATGTCGATTACAATCACCCTGAACATGCAAGGCTTAAGGCTGAGTATGAGAGTATGAATTCTTGGAGGAAAGCGTATTCTTATGAAACTCCAAAGCAGTCAAATGTAATAATTGACGGCAAGGTATTTGATGTATACAACAACTCTCTTAATGGACCTATCGTAGACTTGGATTCAGAGACTATTTTTACCTCAGATCAAAACGAAGTTTTTCTTGATAATGGCAAACAAGTATGGATAACAAATACCTATGCCCTAGGAAGAAAATGTAGGACAATCAGTGAACTCAAAAAAGCGGTAGAGATTAAAATTCGAGGAAGGTTGATTCAAGAAGTAAAGGACACACATAAAGGTCAAAAGGTTCCCTCAGTTAGGGAACTTCTGCTCAAACAGGGACGCCTTGGCGAAGTACAGCTTTACGACACCTTTGGTAGCCACAAGCATAGCTTTGGAAGTGTTTACATTTGCCTGTATCTTGACAGGCAAACAGTTAACTTCAGAGTGGTAGAAGACGAAGAAACTGCCAACTCCAATACACTGACTGCAATCCAACATTTATTTATGGAGGAAATAAACAGCCTGTATGGAGAAAGCAAATTCAGCCACTTACTTGGAAGCAAAAAGAAAATCTTAACTCCTAGAGAAGTAAAACACAAAGAGGATTTTGACTCCTTTGTAAAGGAGTGCATGCCTGACCTTTCCGTGGAAAATATTTCCGAACGACTTGAACTCCTTGCGGAGTTTTATCAGGAACTCATGGAAGCGGACTATTAAGGCAAAAAGAAAAAGTGCTATGGGGCAATTGCCCCTAGCACTTTTTCTTTTTAGATTAACAAACAATCAAATTATCTCTTCCAGCGCCAGTTCCTATGAACTTAATAGGACAACCTACGACTTCTTCAATTCTTGCAAGGTATTTCCTTGCATTTTCTGGAAGATCTTCACGTCTTTTAACATTACTAATATCCCCAAAGTTTCCATCAAATTCTTCATATACAGCAGTACTATTTTCTAAATATTCAGGAGTAGTAGAGAAATCAGTAGTAATCTTACCTTTATGGTTATAAGCTACACAAAGTTGTATTTTATCAAGCTTACCAATTGTATCAAGATGGTTTAAAGCTATACCAGTAAGACCATTAAGCATTACAGCATATCTAACAGCTACTAAGTCAAGCCATCCACATCTTCTAGGTCTTTTTGTAGTAGTACCATATTCATGTCCAAGCTCTCTAATAGTATCACCATATTCGTTATTTTGCTCAGTTACGAAAGGACCAGCACCAACTCTTGAAGAATATGCTTTAATTACACCATAAACCTCTCCAATATCTTTAGGACTTATTCCAGAACCAGTACACATACCTCCAATAGAAGGGTTAGAAGAGGTAACAAATGGATAAGAACCAAAGTCTATATCAAGTAGAGTAGCTTGAGCACCTTCGCAGAGTAACTTTTTATCTTCTCTCATGCAATTATGTAATAATACAACTGTATCAACAACATAAGGAGCAAGTACTTTAGCATATTCTGTATATTCTTTAATGATTTCATCTGCATCTAATTCAGGGTATCCATAAGCCTTAAAAATCTTATTCTTATTTTCAATATTTCTACGAGCAATTTCCTCAAATCTAGGTCTTATAAAATCTTGAATTCTTATTCCAGAACGTTCAAACTTATCACAATAAGCAGGTCCTATTCCACGACAAGTAGTACCAATTTTTCCATTTCCTCTAATTTCTTCAAGCATTTTATCCTGAGCAACATGATATGGCATAATAACATGTGCTTTATCACTAATACGTAAATTGTCTACTGAATAGCCATGATTTTTCAAGTTAGTTATTTCCTCAATTAAAACCTTAGGGTCAATAACAACCCCATTACCAATTACAGCAAGAGTATCTTTGTTTAAAATTCCTGAAGGAATAAGATGGAAAGCAAATTTTTGACCATCAACTTCAATCGTATGACCAGCATTATTACCACCAGTACATCTGATAGAAACATCAGCACTAGTAGAAAGATAATCAATAATCTTACCCTTACCCTCATCGCCATAAAAGGCACCTAAAACAACATCAACTTTTGACATAAAAGACCTCCTTATAAATATATTACTTCCAAAGGTAGTCGGAAACAAAGCCGACAATACAAATATATTATCATGCAAAAAGCAAAAAATGTCAATATAAATCGAACATTTTGAACAGTTTTAATATATTTTATAAAAAAACTTGCATCTTTGTAAAATATTGTATTATATATATATAAGGGAACTATTAAAAAGTATATATAATTTATAATCCTTTATGTGCAAAAATACGATTAAAAGTGAATATAAAAAGCCAAAATGAATATTTGGAAAAAGTTGTCAATGATTTTTGAAAAAGTCCCAAAAAATTTTATACATAATCCCTAAAAATTTAGTTTTTTTATGGCTAAATTTTAGGAAACTTTTTCAAGTTCTGTTTGCAATTTAATTAATTGTTTTTCTACAAATTTTTCAAAAGACTGCCTTTTCAAAGGATGGGTCATTCTAGGAATGTAAATTTTCTTTGGCTCTGTAGGCAAGGCAGT
>JAAVZW010000016.1 GCA_022791835.1 Clostridia bacterium
AAGTAGCTCTTTTAATTTCTTCTTGTTTTAACATTAAATATTCCACCTTCCTATTTTGTCTTTCATTTACATTTTTATACATTTAGGGTGAAATATTCGCTTACAATCTTTTAAGGTGATTTTATCATAAAGTAAATACATGCTATTTTACATAAAGTTGACAAATCCCTAAAAATTTGATAAAATACAAATATGGAAATTTTTATTTTCCTAAATCAATTATTAATTAAGGAAAAGGAGAAAAAAGACTTATGTTCAAGAGAGGGAAACAGCAACGGTTTCTAGCAATAGCCATCGCTTTGCTCCTATTGCTGACTGGTAGTTTTATACTAGTCAAGCAATTTTCGGAGGAAAAAAGCTATTTTGAGTACACAGAAGAAGATGTCAAACTGCTTGCCAATTTGATGCATGCCGAGATGAGGTATGCTGCTGAATCTGAATATTTCTCTTTATCACTAGAGAATGAGAATTCAGAAGACCTGAAACTATGCTATATGTTAATTGGAAGTGTTGTACTTCATAGATTAGAATCTCGAATGTTTGGAGAAACTATGAGGGAAGTCATTTATGCACCAGGTCAATTTTCTACAGTGTGGATATACGATATTATGACTGATATTGACACGTCTCCTGAAGTATATGAATGGGCAGAAGAGCTTCTGAAATTCGGACCGAAAGGGCCTGATGGATTAATTTATGCATACTGGTTTAAAATGAGTGATAATCTTGAGCCTTATCAAGAAGTTTGTGGAATGTACTTCTATATGGGAGAAGGCATTACAAAAAAAGTTGAGGGAGGAAAGGTAAACTAAGTCAAAGCAAGGAGAAAAGCTAATAGCAAGCTCCTTGCTTTTCTCCTTGATATAGATATTATTTAATTACTTCACATTTTTCAATAGTAACTACAATAGCACCTTTAGGTTTGGTTGCTCCAAAAGAAGAAACTTCGCCATTTCCAAAAAAAGTTTTTTCGCAGAAATCAAAATATTCACCATCTACATAATAGTCAGCTTTTCCTGTCATACGTAGTCCTTCCCATTTTTCATTAAATGAAGTTAATACAATGTTGTTGTTCGTTAAGATATTTTTAGGTGTATTAACCATTTCATTATGAGATATTACTATTTTATTTTCTGCAATAACTCTAACATCAGCTACTACTGCTAAATTAGGTTTATTATTACTTGAGACAGTTGCTATATGCATAGGGTGTTTTTCTATCAATTCTTTGTTTTCTAATAAATTAATATCATTTTCAATTAGTTCTTTTAATAATTCTAAAGCAGATATTTCCATTAGTCCATCAAGTTCATTTTCAGCCCACTCAAAATATTCAAAATCAGTCCCGCCGTCTTTTTTAGTACAAGTATATCTTACAAAATAATCTCCATTTAGTCTTTTTAAAGTAAATGTTTTATCTTGTTCAAAATCAATAACTTCATAGAAGTTCCAACTATTACTATTTGTGCCTATATTTTTTAATTTTGTACCAACTTTTACAGGTCTTTCTTCTGGAATTTCTTCTTTTATTGAAGTAATCCATTTAGGAACATTATCTGATTCTAAAGAATATTCAAATACTTTTTTTACTGGTCTATTTATAAAAATTGTTAACTTATTTTCTTTCATTTTTATTTGCTCCTTTCATTAAATGATATTTTATCATATAACTTATTATTTTTAAATAGTATAGCTCAATAATTTAAAGTAATTTATGTATATAGATAAGCAAAATTATTAAATCATCAATAATTATATATATTTATTACAAAAAGTCTTTATTTTCACCCAAAAAATTGATATAATATTATGAAAAGTTTGTGTACAAATAAATAGTTAAGGAGATTTATATGCTAGTAAAGATTAAAAATTATTTTGATGACTGGAATTTATTTGAAAAGTCATATTTATGTATAGGAATATTAGTTGGAATTTTGTCTTCAATAGTATTTCATGGAACTATAATAAATTCTTTATATACAATTACATATTTAACAACTGCATTATTGATGTCAAAAGGTAAAGTAGAATGCTATTTTATTGGATTTGTAAGTGTATTCTTTTATGGTATTGTTTCCTATAATCAAGGATATTATGGAGAATTGCTTATTACAATCTTTTTAACTTTCCCTATAATGATTATAGGAATAATAAGTTGGTTAAGACATCAAGATAAAGAGGAGGATGTTGTAATTATCAGTTCTTTATCTAAAAAAGAAATTATATTAGCATTTTCATCTCAACTAGTATTATATTGGATTTACTTTTCTATATTAAAACTGTTTAATACTGATTTATTGATAATTAGTAGTTTGTCAGTTGTAACTAGTGTTTTAGCAAGTTATTTTGAGGCGAGAAGAAGTGAATTAAGTCTATTTTGTTATATAGCTAATGATATAGTTATAATTACTCTTTGGCTGATACCTATAATAAGTGGTCAAACAGAACTAATATCGGTTATAGTTGGTCCGATATTATTATTAATTAACGATATATATGGTAGTTATAATTGGAAAAAATTAAAGGAAAAGCAAAAGAATAAGCTTTTTGCTTAAAAGTCTCTAATGCTATTACTAAAGAATTTATTTTTGATTTAAACTAAGAAAGCTCAAAAGCTGTCAATTGTTATTGCTGACTTTTGAGCTTATTGTATATTCAAGTACTTAAAACTTGTAAAATTATATTAAAACTTGACGTATACCATATTATTTAATATAATCTAAAAATAAGGAGGATACTTATGGTTGACCTTGAAGAAAATAAGAGAGAGTTGCAAGAGTTAAATAATAGATTTATCAGTTTAGAAAATACTATTGGCAAAGAAGAAGAATTAGAAATAAAGTTAAGGGAAGAAGAAGCTAAAACTTTAGTAGAAGGATTTTGGAATGATAGCAAAACGGCTAATAAAGTTTTACGTGATATTAAAGAAATTAAGTCTAAGTATATAAGTATATCTACTGTAAAAAAAGAAATTGCAAATCTGCTTGAAATGAATGATTTTTTAATTTTAGAAAATGACGAAGATATGGCTATTGATTTAATTAAAAGCACAAGTTCTTTAAAAAATGAAATAGAAAAACTAGAGACTAAAATGTTTTTATCTGGAAAGTTTGATAGAAATAATGCAATCATCACATTGCACCCAGGAGCAGGAGGCACAGAATCTCAAGATTGGGCTGAAATGCTTTATAGAATGTATTCTAGGTGGGCTACTAATAGTGGATACAGTCTAAAAGAAATTGATTATTTAGATGGAGAAGAAGCAGGGATTAAGAGTGTAACAGCAGTTATTGAAGGAGAATACGCTTATGGATATTTGAAAGGAGAAATGGGAGTTCATAGATTAGTTAGAATTTCTCCTTTTGATGCAGGAGGAAGAAGACATACATCTTTTGCTTCTGTTGAAGTTTTGCCAGAGATTGCTGATGATGTAGACCTTGAGATTAATCCAGAAGACCTACGAATAGACACTTATCGCTCTTCTGGTGCAGGTGGTCAACATGTTAACAAAACATCTTCTGCTGTAAGGATTACACATATTCCAACTAATATAGTAACTTCATGTCAAACAGAGCGTTCACAGCTTCAGAACAAAGATACAGCACTAAAAATGCTTAAGTCTAAGCTTTTAGATTTGAAGGAAAAAGAGCATAAGGATAGGATAGAGGATTTAAAAGGAGTACAAAGAGAAATAGCTTGGGGTAGTCAAATTAGGTCATATGTATTTTGCCCATATACTTTGGTTAAAGACCATAGAACTGGATATGAGGTAGGAAATGTAGAAGCAGTAATGGATGGAGACATTGATAAATTTATGGAAGCATATTTAAAAGCAAACTTGTAATCTAACTAATCTTCTAGCAAATCCAAAAGATGGTATTTAGATAATTCTAATACTATCTTTTTGTTTACAACTTTGATACAAGTTTAAGATATAATTAGAGAATAGTTACTAATGGAGGTACCAGTATGAAGATATTGATAATAGAAGATGAGAAAGCTATAAGTGATTTGCTCAAATTATCACTTGAGGAACAGGGATATAAATGTGATTGTGCTTATGATGGAGAAACTGCTAGTGATTTAATTGAGAAGATAGATTATGACTTGGTACTTCTTGATATTATGCTTCCTAAAGTTGATGGCTATGAACTTTTAGAGTATATTAAGGAAACTAGAGGTATGCCTACTATCTTTATTACTGCCAAAAGTCAGACACAGGACAAAATTAAGGGGCTTAGAGAAGGTGCAGATGATTATATTACTAAACCATTTGAGATAGAAGAACTTATTGCAAGGATAGAAGCTGTACTTAGGAGATATAGTAAAACTAATGGCATTATCACAATAGACAATATAGAAGTAAATGTGGCATCTCATAGTGTTAAGAAAAATGGAGAAAAAATAGAACTTACTCCTAAAGAGTTTGATTTACTGGTGTTACTAATTCAAAATAAAAATATGGCATTATATAGAGAAACTATTTTTGAAAAAGTATGGGGAGAAGGATTAGAGTTTGAAACTAGAACTTTGGATCTTCATATTCAAAGATTAAGAAAAAAGCTATCTTGGAAGGATAGGATAAAAACAGTTTATAAAATAGGATATATGCTTGAGATATAAGAGGTAGGGTATGAAATTTGGATTAAAACTTGTATTATATATAATAGTAATTATTACTTGTATTTTATCTTTTAGTAGATATTTTATAATAAGACAATCTTTTACTAATTCTATGAAAAAAAGAGTAAGTCAGAACGAAAATAATCATATTACCCAAAAGTATTATTTAGAGAGTAATATAATTAAAAATATACAAGATGGTAAGGAAATGACTGCAAAAGAACTTATTGAATATGTAAAATCTTTATATTCTTATCTTGACAATTCTTCTGAAAAGGTTGCTTTGTATATTAACAAAGAACTTGTTTTTTCTAATTTTGATAAAATAGATGATATTTGGTCTGCTGAAATGTTTAAACAAGAACCTGCTTTTTATAATATTTGCAAATTCCAAAATAATTGGTATATGATATTTCCTTCGCATTTAACAGTAAATGGAGAAATTATTTATATTGCAAATATTTATGATATTACAGACATTTATGATGAAAGAGATAGACAAATAAAGGATGTTATTTTTGCTGATTTTGTTATACTTGGTGTAGCGTCAATCTTTATCACAATTTTATCTAGCTTTTTGGTAAAACCTATTAAGACATTAAATGTAAAAGCTAAAAAGATTGCTTCTGGAGAATTTAATACTAGGGTTTTGGTACAAAGTAAAGATGAGATAGGAGAGCTTGCTAAAAGTTTTAATACTATGTCTGAAGAAATAGAAGGTAAAATAAATTCCCTTAATTTATCTATTAAACAGAAAAATGATTTTATAAATAGCTTTACACATGAGCTAAAAACACCTATGACATCCATTATAGGATATTCTGATATGCTAAGACTCAAAAAATGTAATGAAGAAGTTACAAAAAAAGCTTTGAATTATATATACAGCGAGGCTAAAAGGTTAGAAATACTTTCTCATAGGCTTATGGATCTAATGTCTTTATCAGGAAAGGAAATAACTTTGGATAAATTTGAAGCTAAGGATTTTTTGAATAAAGTCTCTCAAAAAGTAGTTGTAGAACCATTGGATATAAAATTATTTGCGGAAGCTTCAGTTATTGTGGGAGATAAAACTTTACTTGAGGTTGTTATTAGGAATTTAATAGAAAATGCTAAAAAGGCTGAACCTAAAGATGGTTTGATTGTAATTAGAGGAAAGGTTTTAGATAGTCGGCAGTTATAGAATTTCTGTTCAAGATAGTGGAAAAGGTATTACAAGCGAACATTTACCAAGGATTACAGAAGATTTCTATATGGTGGATAAGTCTAGAAGTAGAGAAAATGGTGGAAGCGGTATAGGACTTTCTCTGTGTAAAAAGATTGTAGAAATGCATGGCAGTAAATTAAGTATTCACAGTGAAGAAGGTATTGGTACAACTGTATCTTTCGAAGTTGATGTTGAGAAGGAAGAAGATTGATTTATGAAAAATGTGTTAATATGTTTTGTTGTTATTTTGATTATCGCTTTTACTTTTGTATTACCTAATATTTTATTTAAGATAGAAGATATACAAATGGATGGAATTAGTGTGTCTAGGGATAAGGAAGATAGTAATATTGATGTGGAAGCGGAGGAAATTTACCTAGTTAAACTAATTCATGATATAGAAGATGGACATCTTAATTTAAAGTTAGATAAATCATATATAGTGACTAAAGCAAAAAATATAGTAAATAAAGATGGAAATACTATACAAGATAATATTTTTGCTAGGTTTCAATTAGAACTAGATAAAATGCAAAAATATAATGTGCTAGGCAATGCATGGCAGGGAAACGATAGTAGTGATTTTTCTTATTCTGTTTATGAGAGAAATTACAGTGGAACTAATAGTGAGTATGTTGTAAATAATATAGGCATAGAGACACTGCAATATGGTCAGTTTTATGCTGAAATAGAAAAAAAGACCAATAAGGTACTTCATTATGTATCTCAAAAGTCATTTGGATTATCTAATAATCTTAGTGAAGCGGAAATATTGAATAATTATATTAGATATTTAGACCTTTATATTATAGATGACTGGAAATTAGAAGAAAATTGTTTAAAGTCTGAGAAGGCTAAACTTGTGGCTTCAATAAGATTTTATGAGAATACTTACATTTTATCTATACATTCTTCTGTAGCTAATATAATGACCACATCTCCTACAACATCAAATAGTCCTTTCATAAAACTTAAGTAATTAGATACATTTTGCATGCAATTCAAAAACAAATTTGATACAAGTACGTGCTATCCTATGATAAATCATTATTGTAGGAGGTACTTTTTATATGGAATTTATTTCGAACAATGGCAAGAGTGTTGAGATTAATGTAAATGGTGTAGTTTATTTAAGACATGCAATTAAGACTAGATTTATCAAACCTGGAGAAAGCTATATAGAAATTTTTAGGGAGTATGTAAGTCCAATATATAAAGTGGGAGATATTGTTTCTATATCTGAGAAAATAATTTCACTTTGCCAAAATAGAATTATCCAAAGAACTCAAATACATGTTGGCTTTTGGGCTAAGTTTCTTTCTAAATTCGCAAAACATCCTAAATTTGAGGGTATAGGAGTAGGGGAGGCTATAAAAATGCAGTATGCTATAAATAAATGTGGATTATTTAAAGTTGTTTTTGCAAGTATTTGTAGTGGTTTTACTAAATTAATTGGCATAAAAGGAGTTTTTTACCGCATAGTACGGAAACGAAGTAAGTGGATTAGATGGATTTTACGGAGATGTATGGGATGAGTATAGGGATATAGGAATAGAGCTTCCACTTAATCCTAATTACGTATGTGATGATATAAAGGAAAAACTAGGCATAAGTGCTATGCTTGTTGATGCAAATGATTATGGGCAAGAAATACTTGGCAAGTCTTCTGATGTACAATTAAATAATGAAACTCTAAAAGAAATCATAAAAGACAACCCAGCAGGACAAGAGCGAGAATTGACACCACTAGTACTAATTAGAAAGAAAATATAAGCTCTTTTTGCATATTTTGTTTTAACTATTTTTGTTCTAAACTGTCCAACCCCTGAATATATATAATATATAACCATACGGAAGGAAGGGGCATGATTATGACACTGGAAGAAAGAAGAAATATGAGTCAAACAACTATCCAAAATTTAATTCTAGAGAATAGGGAAAAGCTTAGTATATCTGGAGTACTAGATGTTTTAAGTTTTGATGACCAAATTGTAATGGTCGAAACAGAACTACGGACTTCTTACTATTAAAGGAGAAAACTTAAAAATTAACAAGTTAAGCATTGATACTTCTGAGGTAATTGTAGAAGGAGATATAGCTGGTTTAAATTATTCGGAGAAGGAACTTGGCAAAGATAAAGGTGGAAGTTTAATTAGCAAAATATTTAGATAAATTTTATATAGAATTAAAGGTGAAGCTTAGTGAATGAAATTACTGTAAATCAGGCTTATTTATTCATGATATTTATATTAAATGGCATTTTAATAGGGCTCATATTTGATATATTTAGAATTTTAAGACGAAGTTTCGATACACCTAATATCATTACATATATAGAAGATACAATATTTTGGACAATTTCTGCTCTAACAGTATTATACAGCTTATTTGTATTTAATAATGGGCAAATTAGAGGCTATATATTTATAGGATTATTCTTAGGGATTGCTATGTATATGTTATTCCTTAGCAAAACAGTTGTAAAGATATCTGTAAAAATTATCGTTTTTATAAAAAATATAGTATATAAGATTATAAAACTTATAACTTATCCTTTACTTTTTATCCTAAAAATCGTCAAAAGTTTGCTCATTCGTCCGACAAAATTTGTTTATAACTCCTATAATTCTATGAAAAATGGTATAAAAACAGGTATAAATTCAAAAATAAAGTCAAAAAATAGTAAAAATTTACAAAATAAAGAAGGAATTTGAAATGTTATGTAGAATTATATAAATACAATGAATCATGACTGTGCGTAAGAAAAAATCGATAGGAAGAGAATACATATGAAATTTAACTATAAGAAATTGTTAAAAAAAGCATTAATTTTAGCTTTTATTATATATTTTACAGTTACAATATATAACCAACAAAAGACTTTAGATAATTACAAAACAAATATTGGAGTTGTAGAGAAGAAAATAGAAGAAGAAACTGAATACAAAGATTCTCTTGTAGCACAAAAAGAAAATGCTAGTTCACTAGAATATATTGAACAAGTTGCAAGAGAAAAGTTGAATATGTATAAACCAAATGAGAAAGTTTATTTTGATATAGGAAACTAGAATTCATAAGACTTGTAGTTTTATGAATTCTAAACATTAATTTATTTATCTTATTTCCTAACTTGTGTGAAATAGCACAAAAATCTCGTTTTTTCCAAGTAAAAAAATATTAATTTATATATGGGGGTACAAAATTTATGGAGGACAATTTGCAATTACCGGAATTGCGCAAATTAGCAAAAGAAAGAGGATTAAAAAATATTAGCAAACTAAAAAAGGACGAGCTAAAAGAACTTTTACAAAGTACTGAAAGCTTAGAAAGCCAAGACGAAATTCAAGAACCAACCATAGAAAGAGTTGTAAAAGAAGATAGTTTTGAAGATAGAAAAACTATTGAAACAAAAGAAGACTTTGTTAGCGGAAATGGCGTATACAAAGTTACAAATGAAGGCGATAACATTGTAGAGGGGATACTTGAAGTATTACCAGACGGATATGGATTTTTAAGAGGAGAAAACTATTTATCTACTTCTGAAGATGTATATATATCACCAGTACAAATTAAACGTTTTAAATTAAATACAGGAGATAAGATAAAAGGTATTGCAAGATTTCCAAAAGATGGAGGAAAATTCCCTGCATTAATCTTTGTTGGTCATATAAATGACGAAATACCAGAAGTTGCACTTAGTAGAAAAAGTTTTGATGATTTGATACCTATACATCCACAAGAAAGACTTAGACTAGAAACTACTCCAAATGAAATAGCTATGCGTCTAATAGACTTAATCTCTCCAGTTGGAAAAGGTCAAAGAGGAATGATAGTAGCTCCTCCAAAAGTAGGAAAAACAACTCTTTTGAAAAAAGTTGCTAATAGTATAACAACAAATAATCCAGAAATCAAACTAATTGTGCTTTTAATTGATGAAAGACCAGAAGAAGTTACAGATATGAGAAGGTCTATTCATGGCGATGTTATTTATTCTACATTTGATGAACTTCCTGAACATCATGTAAAGGTTGCCGAAATGGTACTAGAAAGAGCGAAGAGACTTGTAGAACAAAAGAAAGATGTTGTTATATTACTAGATAGTATAACAAGACTTGCTAGAGCTTATAACTTAGTAGTTCCTGCTTCTGGAAAAACTTTATCTGGAGGTTTAGACCCAACAGCATTGCATAAGCCAAAGAAATTCTTTGGTGCTGCAAGAAATATAGAAGAAGGTGGAAGCTTAACTATACTTGCAACTGCTCTAGTTGAAACTGGAAGTAGAATGGATGATATCATTTTTGAGGAATTTAAAGGTACAGGTAATATGGAAGTACATCTTGATAGAAAATTATCAGAAAAACGTATTTTCCCTGCAATTGACATTAATAAATCTGGTACAAGAAGAGAAGAACTATTATTATCTAAACAAGAACTAGATACAGTATTTGCATTAAGAAAAGCAATGGCAAGTACTCCAGTCTCAGAGGTAACAGAACAACTATTAAATCAAATGGTTATAAGCAAGAATAATTTAGAATTTCTAGATAAAATGGACTATTTGTTAAAAAATTATAAAGAAGAATAATAAGAGGTGCTAAGGCACCTTTTATTATTGTGTTTTTCATATTCTAGGAAAGTATGTACGAAGTGTGTAATTCACTCAGAAAATATTAGTTCCGTTTTTTTTGTTTAACTAGAAGAAAAGTTGTTAATAATAAATAGTGAATAAGTCTATATATGGAGAAGATATGAAAATTTGGAATTTTATCAATAAATTTCTAAAAAAGTTGGGAGAAGATCACATTGGGGAATATGCTGCCCAATGTGCTTATTATACTTTTTTATCATTTATACCTTTCATTATTCTTTTACTTAGTCTTATAAAATATGTAAATATAGAAAAAGATACTTTAGCAGGTATCTTAGAGGCAATTCTTCCTAGTATAATGAAAAATAGTGTATTAGATATAATACAAGAAATGTATTCAAAATCTATAGAAGTTATTTCAATTTCTGCAATTTTCATGCTTTGGTCTGCAAGTAAGAGTTTTGTTGCTTTAAATAAAGGTCTTACAGCTGTTTATAATAAAGAAGGAGACAACTACATATTTATAGTAATAAAAGGAGTTCTATGGGCAATTTTTGCGCTTATACTTATTATCTTGATACTACTTCTACTTGTTTTTGGTAGTTCTATTGAAGAAACGCTAAAACAGAGTTTCCCACAACTAACACCTATTATTGCTTTAATTATAACAGCAAGGAGTGCAATATCAATTGCTTTCATGTTTTTTGTGTTTTTATTTATGTATAAATTTTCTCCTAGAAGAAAAGAAAAGAATTTCATTCATTACACTATGGGAGCAATTTTTACATCAGGAGCAATATATGCAATTTCTTTCTTTTTTTCAATATATGTAAATATTTTTACAAACTTTTCAATCATATATGGAAGTTTAGCGACATTAATTATAATTTTAATGTGGCTAAATGCAATAATTTATGCAATTTTGCTAGGCGCAGAAATTAATTCAATAGCAGAAGATTGGATAGATGGAGTTATATTTAAAATAAAGCAAAGGAGAGGGAAGGTGATATCGGCAAGTAAAATTTGACAAATTTTATCAAATGCACTATAATTATGTTACATAAAATAGTTAAATACTAGAAGATAGGAGAGAGCAACAATGAAAACAAACACCAAATTAGTTATAGCATTTGTGACTTTAGGTTTTCTTGGGATTTTAGCGCAATTTACACCCTTAAAGGATTTTAAAATTCCTACTGGAAGAACTTCTCCTAAAACTGAATCTCTGCCAATCGTACTCATCGCAGTAGGATTTGGCACAGCAGGAGCAATAATTATAATTTCCTTTAAGTCTAAAAAGTAAAAAATGAAGAGCATAAATTCAAATTTTGAATAGATGCTCTTCGTTTTTATATTTTAATAATTAGAGTAGGGTATTAATAAATGTTTTAAAAGAAAGCAATATGTTTTACATGAAACATTGCACAAAATCAAAGTTCGTGGAGAAGTATCCAAAAAGACTATTTTATTATGGTCTATTTTTTTTGCTTAGATATAGATAAAATCTTAAGTTTACGTCTTTTTAACTACAAAAAGACAAAATAAAAAGTAGTAGAATTCTACTACTTTAAAATATAAATTTGTGCAAAGTTAACAATAATTTTACGTAAAATACATCAAATAGGGTATTGTCTAAAATTATATACATAATATTTGCCATAAAATGTTTTTTATATTTTCTTTTTGTCTTTTTTAATTTGATTTAATGCTATTTCTTTTATGTGGTCTGCTATTTCTTGGTCTGTCATTTGTAAAGCCATTACTATTTTTGCATATTTTTCTATGTTTGGGGCTGTAATGTCATTTTCCATTCTGTATATTGTTTTTCTGTCTATTCCTGTAATATCAGCAAGTTTCTCTTGTGTAATATTCTTTTTTTCTCTAAACTCTTTTAACATAGTATTTTAGCTCCTTTCATGTATATTATACAATTTTTTTTAAAAAAAGTCATTGACAAAAGTGCCCCATTAATGTATACTAATGTCATGGGGCATATATGCCCTATGACTAAAATTTATATTTTAGTTCCGTCAATTAGCTTAAACAAATCCGGATTGTTTGAGCTAAGCCAAAAATAAAGAAATTAATAAAATAGGAGGTAAGCTATGAGGTCATTAGGAGAATTTATATTTAAAGGAATTGAGACCAGAAAAGCAGGAGAATTTTTAAATAATAAGGGAGAAACTGTCAAATATCCAGAGGCTTTTATACTTAAAGTAGACGAAGTCGTAGATGGTTCAATAAATGAACGTAAGTTGAGAGTAGACATTAATAACACAATGCTAATAAGTAGACTTAAAAAGATTAATCCCTATGATAAATTTCAACTTGAATGTGATGTAGTTTTATATCAAAATGGTGCAAAGGTTGTTCCTATCGCGGTAGTCGATAGTAAACAATAGATTTTAATTAGGTCAAGTGCCTAGAGAGGAGTTAAACCATGAATACTCTTGATTTCAGTCCAGTTATTACTAGTCTGACCACAGCAGTAACACCAGCACAAATAATAACTTTAGTGGCTAGCATAATCGCTTTCGGTATACCATTTGTCTTCATGTGGTTTGGAATGCGTAAAGTCATTAAAATCTTTAGAAGTGCTGTTATGGGCGGTAGAATAACTGTGTAGTTAGTGTCCTAGTTGTCCCATAACAGCTAGGACAAATTTTTTTTAGGATGTGATACTATGTTTAAATTTATAAAATACATACGTGCTAAGC
>JAAVZW010000017.1 GCA_022791835.1 Clostridia bacterium
GAAATAGCAAAAGAAGATGGGATATATCAACTGCATATAACAGCAGAAGATAAAGCAGGAAATGAAAGTACAACAAAAGTAGTAACATTGCAAAAAGACACTAAAGTACAAATAATAGGAATACCTCAAAGAACAGTTATAACAGAAACTGGATTTAAGCTCACAATATCAGCAGGAGACGAAACTTCAGGAATAGCTTTTTATGAATATTATATAAATAATACAAAAATAGAAACACTAACAGAAGGAATATGGACACCAAATAACTTACAACCAAACAGTATAAATAATGTAAAAGTAATAGTATATGACAATGCAGGTAATAGTGCAACAAGTATAAACACTCCAGTGACAACAAAAGGAGAACTAAAGGCACCAAATATACAAATAAGTGGAGATATAAGAAATGGATATTACATAGGAGATGTAACAATACAAGTTACAGATACATCAGAAGCAAACAAAACAAGAGTAAACAAAATAAAAGTAACAGGAGTAGGCGCAGAAAGAACAATCACAGGAACGAGTGGAAGTTTTACAATAACAGCAGATGGGACTTATATGATAAGTGCATGGAGTGAGGATGCTAGTGGAAACAAATCAGACACAATAAGTAAGCCAAGTTTCACAAGAGATACTACACGACCAAGTGCAAGTTTATCAGTAGGAAGTAAAGGAACACGTACAATTGCAGTAACAGCATATGGTTCAGATAATACATCAGGAATACAAAGCTACAAATTCGAATACAAAAAAACATCAACATCAACATGGACAACAGCAACAACAAAAACAACAACAGAGACATCGTGTTCATACACATACTCAGTACCAACTGATGGAACAACATATAACTTAAGAGTAACAGTAACAGATAAGGCAGGTTGGACAAATGAAGGAACAGCAACTGCAACAACAACAGTAGCAAATACAAAACCAACAGTAACAGCAAGTTTTGTAAGTAAAGACACAAATTATATAACAATAAATGCAACAGGACAGGACAAAGAGGGAGGAACGTTGAAATATACATTATATGTAAAAACAGAAAGTGGAAGTTGGCAATCAAAAGCAACAACAACAGGTTCACCCAATTCAAAAGTAACACTAACAGCAAGTGGACTAACAGAGTATACAGATTACTACTATAAAGTAGATGTACGAGACAATGGAAACTTAACAGGCACAACAGGACAATTAGGTTCAGTTAGAACATATTGCTTAGGTCCAGGCCAATGTACTCGGAAGAGTTACTACTCAGGAGTGCGGAAGTGTTGATTTCAAATGGGGTGGTGGAGTGGCTCCATCAGGTGAAATTATAAGCGGATATTCATGCACTAATTGTGGAGCTTTCTTTCAAGCTGGAAAACCAGAAAAATGTACTAGAATGATACTTGTATGCTCGAGATGTGGACGTGTAAACAAGGAAATACATAATCGAAACTGTGGGCATGCTCGGAGCGACGGGAAAGCATGATTAGTATGTGAGAAGTGTTTAACTAAAAACCAGGCAATTGCCTGGTTTTTAGTTAAAATTAAATCTATACAACCTACACACATCACAAGAATCGCAAATCTCGCACCTATTTTCAAAAATAAGCTTAAGTGTATCCACAAATTCATCGCTCTTACCATTCATCAAATGTATGACAAGCTTCCTAGGAGTAATATTAAGCAAGGTATTAAGCGCATAATCATTAGAAGAAAAACTAATATCCGATAAATATCTCGAATTCAAATTTTCATCACTTAATGGAATAATATTCCTATCTTTATCAAGCAAAATACTCTCAGTGCCGAGATAAATCATATGCACAAGAGGCATTTTAGGTGGAGTGAGTGAAACGTAAAGTTTTAGCATATTTACAAATTCTAAGTATTCCTTATCAGTAATATATTTATTAACAGTAAGGTCAATAATATAATCTAAATTTTTCATATAATTTGTAAGCCTAAAATTAACAAATCCATCAAAAACAATAGATTTATTTTCAGTAATATACTCTAAAATAGCAGAATACATTGCAAAATAATTAGTTTCTTGAGATACGTCATCTTCTTCAATAAAGTCTTTTGCAAGTTGGGTAATTTCTTTCTTTTCAGCTGAATTAAAATAAAAATAATTATACTCAAGAATTCTCTTAAGTAATTTCTTCTCATAAAACTCAATTACAACCTCGGTTAAGATAGATGCGACTTTATCATAAAAGAAATCTAAATTCTCACCAGTATAGTGTATAATTACATTCTTATATAGTTTAAACTTATGATTAGTCATACAAACCGAATCGAGGTCTAGTTTCAGAAGTTCATCATTTATGAACTTAAGCACATTTTCATTATTCGTTTTAATACATATAGACTTCATAAAAAAGACCTCCTTTTAAATAACATTCAAATGTATTATCCCTCAAATAAATTAGGTTTATACATTATCTTATTCAAAAGAAGTCTTTTTGCAACTTGTATACACAAATAATTAGCTATATATTCTAAAATCAATGTCTGGAAAAAGTGCATCCTTCTCTGAAATGTCATTTAAAAAATTTTCATCAACTTTATTTTCTTTAATTTGCTCATACAATTTTAAGAATCTACCAACATGGTCTTTAGTACGTCTTTTAGCATAATCAACCATAGTACCGTTTGTTATAATAAAGTTCCAGTCACTACTTTGAGCAAGAAGAAGTTCTCTTGCACATTGATTTAAAGCTTTAATCTTTAGTTTATTAGTTTCGCTTGAAAACTGCCAAGCTAGTTCGCACATTTTGTCTGCACAATTGTGTAAATGACGAACCGCATAATCATTAAGTTCATTAAGCCAAACTTCGCTATAACCGATTTGCACCCCAACTAGAACGGCAAGGTGTACACATTTGAATTTCAGGGTATTTGTCTATATATTCACTAGGAGTAATCAGTTTATAACTGCAATTGTCATAGTAAATTTTTTTAAATAAAACATATAGCCAGTAAGGACCTTCATACCACCAATGACCAAAAAGTTCAGCATCATAAGGGCAAAGTACAATTGGAGGATTGTGCATATATTTAGCAAGATTATTTATCTGTCCTTCACGAGAATCAAAGAAATGACCAGCTTGTTTTTCAGCAGAATCCATAGCCCATTGTACATCATATAAATCTTTATTCTCTGTTTTTCCAGTAATTCTATGATACTTAATTCCTGTATTAACTCTAACACCATCATGTGCAATATAAGGCTTAATATATTCGTAATCAGCATCATACCCAATATCTCTATAAAATTCACGATAGTTGTAATCTCCAGGATATCCGCAAACAGAACTCCATACTTGCCTAGAAGATTCTAAATCGCGCCCAAAAGCAACAATACCTTCAGGAGAAACAATAGGGGCAAAAGTACCATAAACAGGAGTAGGGTTTGCATACAAAATTCCATGAGATTCTGTAATAATATACTCAATTCCAAATTCTTTTAAATACTTATCAGCTTCAGGTACATATCCACATTCTGGAAGCCAAATTCCTCGAGGTTTTCTGCCTAAATACTTTTCATAAGTTTGGACACCAACTGCAATTTGAGCTCGAATTGCCTTCTCATTAACATATAAAATAGGGAAATAACCATGAGTAGCTCCGACAAGTTATAATTTCTAAAACACCTATATCCTGAAAATGCTTAAAACCTTCGATAAGATTACAATTATACACATCTTGAAATATATGTAAATCAGAAGAATATCTATCTAAATAATATTTAGACAAATTGTTCATTCTAGAATTATCTTTAGTTCTAACAAGCTCATTCTCACAAAGGTCAATATGTTTATATAAGTACTTAATATATTTTTTTTGAAGAAGTGGGCTAGCTAGCATTGAAAGAAGAGGGGGAGTAAGGGACATTGTAAGTCTAAAGTCAACTTTCTCTTCTTCCAATTTTCTAAAATTCATAAGTAAAGGTATATATGTTTCAGAAATTGCTTCAAAAAGCCATTCCTCTTCAAGATAATTATCACTTTCTGGGTGATGTATAAAAGGTAAATGTGCATGTAATACAAAGCTTACATATCCTTTTGGGTTATTAGTCATTTGTTTTTTCCTCTTTCTATTTTAACCATGTCTTTCTAAACGAAATTCACCCGAAGATGGATTAGAAAGGTCATTTAGTATATCATTATTATAAAGAGCACTGTAAACATCATATATATTTCCATATAATTTATCAATATAATTGATAAATCTCAAACTTCCAAAATCTTTAGAAGAAAGCTTATTAGTCTTAACATTTCTAAATAAAACATTGCCTAAATTGCTATTTTCAAACAAAATATGGTCATTAGGAGAGACGATTCCATTAGAAGAGTTTATATATATGTATTCCTGAGAATTATTATAAAATTTTCTGCCAAGTTCAATAACATAGTCGCAGTTAGGTTCTTGTGTTCTAATATACCAACTATTAGCAAAATCATTTATTTCTATTTCAAAAGTATAGTTATGAGTAGTATTATGGACTACTAAAATAGGTCTTGATTCATAAAAGAAATTTTCTCCATATTTATCATTTAAAGATTTTCTATCTTCATCAGAAATATCCCAATAAACAAATAAAGTAGTAGGAGTTTGAGCAAGTATTTTTACAATAGTTTGGTTATATCTATAAGGCAAGTCATAATACTCTGGGAGCATAGACTTAGCAATAGGTTCATTAATAATTTTAGCTCTAGAAGAAATTTTATTAGCTGTGCTGGTTGTTTTTTTCTTAGTAACAGTCTTTTCAGATTTTGAAGAAGTAGACTTTTTAGCTGATGTTTTAGTAGAAGTAGGCTTTTTTGAACTTTCTTTTAAATCATCAGTTTTAACTGAAGCTTTAGAAACTTTTTCGACTTTTTTTGCAGTAGACTTAGTAGTTTTAGAAACATCTTTTTTAATAGTTTCTTTTTTAGAAACTGCAGTAGTTTTCTTAGTTGAGGAAGCCTTTTCAACAGCTACCTTTTTACTATTCTTAGAAACCTTTGATACATCAGTTTTTTCCTTTTTTACTTCTTCATTTGCCATAATAACTTCCTCCTTTGTAAATAACACCTTATATCATATATCAAAAAGAAAATAAATTCAATATAATTCTTAAATAAAAATTAAAAACTTGCAAAAAAGAACATCATATGTTATAATAATTTCCGTTAGTAGAAAGTACAATAATAAAAAGGAAAGTGAAGTAATGGGAAAGCCAGTGGAATTTGGAATTGGTTTTTTAACAGGAAGAACCAATATCTGTAACATCATAAACAACTGTTATAAAGATATGATAGGACAATTTAAAGACTATCCAGAAGAAGTACACTTAACAATATTTATACTATATGACCTAGAATATCAGCATACAAAAAGAGAAGAATTTTACACATTAAAAGATGATGTTTATAAAAAAATACATATAAAATATATTACACCAGAAGATATAGAAGAAGAAAAGAAAATACTAAAATCTAGATATAGTTTAACAAAGAATGAAATAAACCTATTCCTTCGGAACTGGATATGCAAAAGCAAGAAATGCAATTATGTATTTTGCACTAAAAAGAAATATAGATTACTTACTATTTTGGGATGATGATGAATATCCATATGCAAATATTAGAGGAGAAGGAAATGAAATAATTTGGGAAAAACAAGATAACTTATTAGAACACTTAAATGTAATACAATATTCAGATGTTACAATAGGACATAGATGTGGAAATATGTCTCCTGTTCCTTCAATAGATTTTGGAGAAGATGAGATTAAAGAGCAAACTTTTAAAGAATATATTGATGCAGTTAGTAATGAAGTAGTTAATTGGGAAAAGATAAAAAAGTATCTTAATTCTGATAGTCCAATGGAATTTGCAGAAACAGATATAACAGAAGGAAAAGATAAAATAGTGTTAAAGCATGTAGGACTAAGAAATTGGCTATATGCATCAGGATTATGTCTAAATTTAACACATATAGACAAAATACCTGCTTTTTATAATCCACCTTTAGCAAGAGGAGAAGATACATTTTTCTGTACACTTCTTACAGAAGCGAAAGTAGTACAAGTACCTACATATCATTTCCATGATAGTTTCTTGAAATATCCAGGAATTGTAAGAGGAAAGTTCCCAAAGAAATTTGAAAAATTATCAGTGAAAGATGCAGATATAGGAGAAAGATTCTTGAAGGCATCTATGGGGTGGATTAAATATAAACCTTTACTTATGTATATAATGCAAAGACATTCTTATCTAAGAGATATCGAGATAGCGAAAGAAAAGTTGAAAAACAGTATAGATAAAATTAATGAGATATTTCCTAACAATGATTTTCTATGTTTAATTGGAGAACTTGAAAAATATGATGAAAATGTACAGATACATTATAAAGAATATTTGAAAACTAATGATGTGTGGAATAGAATAAAAATTTGTATGCAAGAGGAAAGAGAAAAAAATAAATAGAATTTAAAAAAAGAGACTTAACAATTTTTTGTGATTAAAATTGTTAAGTCTCTTTTTTTATTCTAGGAAATTACGTGCGTAGCGTGTAATTGACATAGAAGATAGTTATTCGAAACTTAGATTTTCTTAGCGAAGGATGAGCTTAGAAAATATTAGTTCCGTTGTTTTATGACTTAGGATAAGGTTTTTTTTCGTCTGTTAGTCTTAAAATATAGTCGGTGCTAGTTTTATAGAATTCTGCTAATTGTTTTAATAGAGTAACTGTAATTTCGTTTTCATCTGTTTCGTATCTAGAATATTGTTGTTGTTTCATGCCAAGAATTTGTGCTATGTCTTTTTGCAGTAAGTCTTTGTCTTCTCTAAGGTCTTTTAATCTAGTTTTTTGCATTATTTATCACCTCGAACAAAGGATTAATATCCTAATAATTATATAGTATGTGCTCAAAACCTATTATTTAAAGATAAATTTATACTATATAAAAATTTTATAATACAATTGATTAATTGTATTGACAATACAACAAAATTGTTGTATGATAGAACTAATCTATACAACAGATTGGTTGTATGTGCTTTTATGGGAGGAAATAAGAATAGTTTTGGGTTTGTTTGGTTTTGACTTTGGCTATTTTTGTTTCTTGCCATAAGGGGTAAGGCGCGTTTTAGTTCGGGAAGGTAAATATATTACCTCTTTACCGAGAAGTATGAGACGCTTTAAGTACAGTACAC
>JAAVZW010000018.1 GCA_022791835.1 Clostridia bacterium
CTGTGCCACACAGGCAAGCGTTTTGATAATTTTTTATCTTCTTGGAAAGTACGCGTGTAGCGTGTACTTGACGTAGAAGATAATTATGACGAGTGTTACAATTTCTTAATGATTTATCATTTAGAAATTGTTTAAGTCGGCTTTTTTAAAATTTCGTTGACGACAGCCCTTTGAGGCGGGGGTTATGACCCGCGAAAGCCTTGGAGGAAACAAATTTTAAAAAAACTTATCAAAAGGTAGCTTGCCGTTAACTTTAGCACTGTTTTAAACTATTACATTTTATACTATCTATAGTGTGTCATTAATCATGGTTTATTTTCTCATTTTAATTTGATTTTTATTTATAATTAAACTTAACTGCTTTAGTGTCAATTGTCCAGTCCCTGTGACAGAACTAATCATGTTTGCCAGATGCTCCTTCATGGCCACATGATATCTCATGGCTTTTTTGTTGTCTCTGATCCTGCCCGCAAACTGAACACTTAGTTTTTGTTTCTGGGCAATTGTTAGAGCTTAAATTGCAGTCACCACAAACATAAATTTCTCTGTGATAGAAATAGCCACAACTATATGTCTGCCACTTCGCTCCATTAGCCCTCTCACCACATTGGTAACATGATGTGTAACATGATGTGTAACCGCTTCAATGATAATCTCTGATCGCATGGCATAGAAACTGGAGTACATGCTTCTTGTATTGGCCCAGGACAATATGTCCTTACCCATCCTTGTTTTCCTGTGTTAGCTGTAGCAACACTATCCGATACTTCTACCTTCCAATAATACTGTGTATATTTAGTTAACCCACTTGCTGTCATTGTAACCTGCGTTCCTTGTGTCTGATTACTCAAAGTAGCTTTCGCTGTCCCCCAAGTAGTTCCATTTGTGCTAACATATAGTTTATATGTTAGCTTATCTCCATCTAAATCTTTACCTGTTGCTTTGATGGTTATATAATTCGTATCCTTACTTGCATAACTTGCAGTTATAGTCGGTGCTCTATTCAATTGTACACTTGTTTTGCTACTCGCCTTCGTCCACCCAGCCTTATCAGTAACTATAACTCTCAAATCATACTTCTTTCCTGAAGTAATCATAGTACTATGATAAGTATAACCTGTTCCAGTCTGTGTTTTAGCATTTTTCCATTGACTATCCGCATCATTAGTCGAAGCTTCTTTATATTGGAACGTATAATCCTTCACCCCAGAAGTAGCATCAGCTCCACCTGCCTGTACAGTTATTGTATTAGCCGTTTTACTCTTATACGTTATTGTACTACTTGGCGCTGTAGCATCTCTTGTAAAAGCTGGCTTTGTTGTTGTTGTACTCTTATTACCACTAGCATCCTCACTCCATGCACTTATCGTATATGTTCCATCTGATGTGATTGTAAAGCTTCCACTTGTTCCTGTAATGGTCCTCACTGTACCTGCACCACTTACCTTTATTCTCGCCACTCTACTTCTTCCACTAGCTGATGTATCATTCACTTTTACAGTTACAGTACCAATATAATACCCATTCCTCGTTGTCCCACTAATACTTACATTAGGAGCAAGCAACTCCCCTCTAGTTGTCGCTGTCGTTGCCACACTCTCCTTTGGATTACCTGCATTATCCGTAACTCTCACCACTACATTGTAAGTCTGATTAGGTATTAATCCAGTTATATTTACCGTATTTGTGGTCTTTGTAGCCAAAACCTTTCCGTTAAAAATATACTCATACTGCTTTATTCCTGATGTTTCATCTCCAGCTGACACACTAACTGTACAGCCTGTCTCTGTCACATTCTCTATCCTTACAGCTCCAACTGTTGGTACAGTACTATCTTTGTGCACTTCTATTGTTCTTGTTGCTGACTTATTACCAGCTTGATCTATAGCTTGAATGTAGATTTTATACTTCCCATCTTGGGTAATCGTTATCTTCTTATTCATATCTGTCTCATGAGTCTCAGCCTTAATCACTTGATCAGTATCCGTAGTTATCCTATATATGTACCCATCTAATACCCCTTTAGGATCATTTGCCTCTACCTTTATACTTACTGTTGCTGATTTATACCAACCATTGTTTCCTGTTGCTCCTTCTATATCTGCTCTTGTTATTACTGGTATTACATTATCAAATTTTACTACATCTGTTGCTTCTTCTGATTGATATCCATTCCCATCTTCTGTCCAAGCTATTATATTTGTTATCCCTGTCTCTGTTATTTGAAATCTTATGCTTCTTTCACTGTTTCCTTCTGCTATTTGTTCTACATGGTCATCCACTACATGTGCTCCGCTTAGTGTATAATGAATTTCTTTTGCACTTACACTATTTGTACTTATTCGTATCCACAATTCTTTCTTATCTGCTCCATACCAACCTGCTTTTTGCTCTCCTTGTGGTTCGATTGTTATCGTTGGTACTGTTAGTCTATCTGATACATTTGTTACTTTTACATATGCATATTTTATTGCGCCACTATTTGAAGTTCCTTTTATCTTATACCAACCCGTTCCTATTTTTTCTACTTGCCATTTTTGCTCTCCTTGTGGATTTTGCTTTTGGTCTAGGACTGGTTCATCTCTATAAATTAAGTCAAGCGTTTTCACTCCATGCACTTTATCTTCTGCTTCTCCAAATATTGCTGCTATGCTTTTCTGATATCTTCCTTTTACAATTAATGCATCAATATCAGCTTGTGGAATATCTTTCCCCAAATTATCTACTATTATTTTTCCATATTTACTATTATAATAGACTTGGTAAATATATCCTTCCACTACTCTTACTATTATTACTCCTTCTTCTTCTGTAGCTCCTTCATCTATTTTCGCTGTCTTTACCCATTCTTCATCTATTAACGCCTCTTGTACATTTTGAATAGACGCAATTTCTCCTATTGCACTCTTTGATATTATTTCTCCTTGTACTACCTGTTTTACTTGCTCTCCATAATGGCTATATTTGTAGTTTTCTCCTGCATTGGTTGCTGTTTTTATTAGGGGTTCGTTGCCGAATAAGGCTTTGATTGCTACTGTTGCTAGTATGACTAAAATTACTATCATGACTAATAAAGCGATTAAAGTGATGCCACTTTCGCCTTTTGATATGTTTTTGGTTTTGAACATTTGTATTTTTCCTCTCTTTCTTTTGCGTTTTTTGTTAATGTCTGTTGTATATTCTCTCTTCTTGCGGTTGGAAATTAAAAATAGAGGAAAACCAAACCAAACTCAAACTATTTTTATTTCCAACCGCAAAAAGGGATTTTTTGTCGATTTTTCAATGTTCTTGTTGACTTTACACGATTTCTTGTGTAATTATATTATACATGACATGTTATGTATTGTCAATACTTAATACTTCGTTTGTTTTAAAATATTTATGGGAGTGATTTTTTATGTACAAACGTATTAAAGAGCTAAGAGAAGATCATGACAAAAAGCAACTTGAAGTTGCTAATGTCTTGAAAATTTCCCAACAGTATTATAGTGAATATGAGATGCGGTAAACGTATGATTCCTATTGAAAAGCTTAAGGCTTTAGCTCAGATTTATAATGTTAGCATTGATTATATCGTTGAGCTTACTGATGAGCCTACTGCTTATTCTAGACCTAAGAATAAGTCTAAGGAAAAGAATGTAGATAAAAATATTAAGTAATTTTAAAATTTTTTTCTTTTTTATTGTTTTTGTTGTTGAATATTGTTTTACTTATAGCTTTTATGTTGAGCTATTTATTTTTTTGTCTATTTTTAATTATAGTTCTATATTTTCTCTTGGAATTTCTACTATTGGTCTTATGCGATTCCAACTACTTTGTATTCCTCCTCTTGAGTTAAATAATGTTGTTGTTTGTATTGTTTTTCCTAATGTTAGTTCGAATAAACCAAAATTTATATAATCTTCCTTTAGGTCTATTGCTCTTGATGCTAGATGGTATGAATAATTTGTATATAGCATTTTGTGATATTCTGGTAATATGTAGTTTTCTTCTTTTAAATTCCCATTTTTCCATGCAGTTTGCATTGGTTTTATTGTCTTTTCTGCTTTTTGGTAAGTATCTGTTATATTGCTTAATGTTTCTTGTTCACTTTTTTGTAAGCCTGTTTCTTCTACTTCTATTCCATCTATTATTGCATTTTGTTCTATTTGGTATAGGCTTGGATAATAAGTTGTATTTTTGTATTCTTTTCTATCTTTGTTTGTTTGGGCATTTGTTTTGTTTGCTTTATATGTCTCTGGTGTCCATTTTGTTTTGTTTAGAACTTCTTCTATATCATCTATATTTAAACTTCTAGCTACTGCTCCTATTTCTTCATTACTATAACATGTTTTGCAAATTTCATTTAGGATTGCTACTCCATTATTATAGCCCATGCAATCTGATAAATTTAATGCTCCTATGTTTTTATAGCCTCCTATACTTGTTGGTTGGCTTGAAATTAGTGTTACTGTGTCATCTGTGATTTTCCAGATTTGCCATTCTATATTTGGGTCTGTTGTAAACGCTTCTGTGTTTGTGTTATTTCCTACTATTTTTGGATTTATTTCGTATTTTCCGATTTTTTGGATTGTAGTCTACTTTTTGTCCTATTAGATGTGATAAATCTTTTCCTTCTTCAGATGTTGAACCTTTAGTAGTATTATTAAAAATTATTTTTAGAGTTACTGATATTATTGATACTATTACTAGTATGATTATTATTAAATAAATTAGAGCTATGCCTTTTTCACTAATGAACTTTTTCATGTTTTTCTCCTTTTTTATATAGTGTATTCATTAGTTTTTTAGTGCGTGCTCTTTTGTACACATCTATTTTATCACAATTTCGCCAAGATTGCAACAATTATGTTAAGTTTTTTATATTCTAGGAAAGTACGCGCGTAGCGTGTAATTGACGTAGAAGATAGTTATGCGAAACTTAGATTTTCTTAGCGAAGGATGAGCTTAGAAAATATTAGTTCCGTTTTTTTATTAAGATGGGAGTGGGCAACAGAGCGCCCCCTGCCGACCCATTATCTCTTTCTCTCTTGCATACGATATGTTATTTGGGCTAGTAATGGTGTTGGGGTGAGTTTTGAGAAAAAAATTGCTAGTTTTATTTTTAGTCCGTGGGGTTATCATGAATTTATTTTTCTTTAGTTTTTTTATTGTATATTTTGCTACATATTCTGGTGTTTGTGAAGTCAAATTGAATTTTACTCCTGCTACTTTGTTAAAATTTGTGTCTACTGGGCCTGGATTTAATAGGCTTATTTTTATTTTTGATTTTTTCTTTTTTAGTTCTGCTTTTATACTTTGTGTAAGACGTACCACATAGGCTTTTGAAGCATAATATGTTCCCATTAGTGGACCTGGAAGGTAGCCTGCTATTGAAGCTACATTTAGTATTTGCCCTTTTTGTCTATTTTCCATATCTTGCAAATATAGTTTTGTTAAAATATGAACTGCAGTTATATTTGTGTTTATTAAAGATAATTCTTTTTCTAAATCTGTATCAGTAAATTCTCCAAACGTTCCAAAACCTGCATTGTTTATTAGTAAGTCTATTTCTCCTACCTTCTTATATAATTTTTTGCAATTTTCTGAATCTGATAAATCTAGAGCTATTATTTCTGCATTTTCATCTATCTCTTTTTTTGCCTGTTCTAGTTTTTCTTGGTCTCTTGATACTAGTACTAAATCATAACCTTCTTTACTTAATTCTTTTGCAATCGCTTTACCTATGCCTGATGATGCACCTGTTATTAATGCCTTCATACGAATTCCTCCCAAACTATATTTGCTAAATCTAGCCCTTTTGGCGTTAGTCTTATATAATTCTCTGTTATTTCAATTAAATCATTTTCCACTAATTTTGATAGTTCTTTTCTATATTCAAATATTGGGTTCTGTGTATATTTATTTTTGTAACTTTGTATATTTACTCCTTCTATTTTTCTTAAATTCAGCAACATATACTCTTTTTTTTGAACTTCTTCTGTTTGTATTTCGTGTACTATTATATGATTATCTTTTATATATTCTTCTATACTATCTACATTTGAGTACCTTGTTTTATTTATATATGAATGAGCAGAAGTTCCTAATCCTATGTACTCCTTTTGATTCCAGCAATCCAAATTATGTTTTGACTCATAACCTTTTTTTGCAAAATTTGAAATCTCATAATGTATATATCCATTTCGTTCTAAAAACTCTTTTGTCATCCAATACATTGCCCTTTCAGTTTCATCCGCTGGCATCTTTAATTCTCCCTTTTGTATTTGTCTCTCTAAATATGTACCTTCCTCTATTATTAGCGAATATACCGATATATGTTCTGGATTTAACTCTACAACTTTCTCTAAGCTTTCCTCTAAATCCTCTTGAGTCTGATTAGGAATACCCAAAATTAAATCTATATTTATATTCTCTATTCCCACTTCCCTTGCATTCCTATATGTTTCTTCAAATTGTTCATAAGTATGTATTCTTCCGTAACTGTTTTAACAATTGATTATGAGTTGATTGCAATCCTATACTTAATCTTGTTATACCTATTTCTTTATAGGTTTGTAGTTTTTGTTTAGTTACCGTTCCTGGATTTAATTCTATTGTTATTTCTTTTGGTTCCTGATTTATTGTTATCTCTGATAGGAGTTCCTTTATTTGTTTTTCATTTAAGATTGATGGCGTCCCCCCTCCTATATAAATTGTTTTTATGCTATACTTTTCCAAATTTACTTCACTTATTTCTTTTTTTAGTGCTTTTATGTAGTTCTCTATTTGTTCTTCCTTACCTGCAAATGATGTGAAATCACAATAATGACATTTTGATTTGCAGAATGGAATATGGATATATAATCCGATTTCACTTTTCATTACTATTCCTCTGATATCTCAATTAATTTTTTCAATCTATAATTCACACCCGATTTACCTATTGGCTCTTTCAGCATCTGTCCTAACTCTGTAAGACTAGCCTCCGGATGTGCTTCCCTTAATATTGCTATCTCCTTTAACTCTTCCTTTAGCTTCCCAAATTTTTTCTGTTCTTTTAGTTTCTGTATTGCCTGAATTTGTAACACTGCTGCATTTACTGTCTTATTTAAATTTGCTGTCTCGCAATTCACTTTTCTATTTATATTATTTTTCGTTTCCTTCATTACCCTTATATCTTCATACTTTAATACTCCACTATTTGCTCCTATTAACGCTAAAAGTTTTGAAATCTCTTCGCCGACCTTTTATATAAATTGAATAGACATTTTTTCTGTTTAAAATTTTAGTTTGTATACCAAATTTAGTTATTGCATCTTTCAAATTCTTTCTACCGCTCTTCAGTTTTTGTACCAATTTCCAAATGATACTTTGAATTAGGCTCAGTTATCCACCCAGCCCCTAAAAAAGCCCCTCTAACAAATGCTTTTGTCATCTCATCTGACCTTGTACAATCCACTCCAGACAAATCTAATTCATTTTTACTAAACTCTATCTGATAATTATTTCCATTCATTTTTATTTTGTAAGGAATATTTTGATTATTTAGTAGTTTATTTAGACGATTTATATTATACTCATTTTCTGTTTGAAAAATTATTTTCGCATTTGTTTGGTCTAATGTAATTAGGTACCCATAGAGTTCTGCTAATACTATATCTTTGTTTGAAAATGAATTTATCTGACTTAATTCTTGCTTTATACTTGACGAAAAAGACATTTCGTACCTCCTTTTATAGTATTTGAAACAATAGAGTAGCGAAGAAGAGTAGCTTATTAATAATTTGAAGAAGATTCTTACGCTTTAGAAAATGTTTGAGCGTAGCGAATTACATTTTCTTAAGTGAGGAGATTTTCGAAAAATTATTAATAAGCTACTCTTCTTCGCGGACTATATGAACAGCGATATCTCTAAAAAACGAACGTCTGGACAACACCCTACAACGTTTGGGTTAAGATTACTCTATCATTTTGGCTTAGATCTTTTTTTACTCTTGGAGATTTGTATTTTCTTGTTTCTTCTATTATTGTTTTTACTTCTTCGGCCTGGTCATAGCCTATTTCTAGGACTAAAATTCCTTCTTTGGTTAGGTAGGAGTGTGCTTTTTCTATTATTTGTCTGTAGTATTTTAGCCCATCTTCCCCTCCATCTAATGCCAGTTGTGGTTCATATTTCAGCTCATAATTTTGGATTTCATCTGCCTTTATATATGGCGGATTTGCTACTATTATGTCATATTGGTCTTCGATATTTTCAAACAAATCGCTCTCCAATAGACTTATTCTTTGCTTCTTTCCTTCATCTAGTAACTCCTCTATATTCTTCTTAGCTATTTGCAAAGCTTCCTTGCTTATATCCGTCATCGTTACTTTCTCAAAATCTCCATATTTAGCTAATGCTATACCTATAGCCCCTGTCCCCGTACAAAGCTCTAGCAAATTCTTTCTCCCCTTAACTATACTTAGCACCTCTTCAACTAGAATTTCAGTATCTGCCCTTGGAATTAGAGTATCTTCAGTAACTTGTATTTCTAATTTCATGAATTCCTTTTTGCCGAATTATATATTCTAGTGGATACCCCTTTGCTATACGATAAATTTCATTAATGTAGTTTTCCTCTGTAGTCTGTGGTAATTCCTCTTCTAATCTTGTTATTAACCTCTCTTTTTTCACACCTAGCATATATGCAAGTAAGAGGCGTGCCTTTAAGGGTGCCTCTTCAATTTTGTTTTCTAATAATATTCTTTTCGCTTTTGATATTGATTGATTTATTGTCATTGTTATTTCCTTTTTATTCTTTATAGTCATTTCCATAGTAGAACGGACGACGGGACATCGCCCCTACATTTCTCCTATTAGGTCGTAGGTTGTTTTTCCTGTTACTTTAACCTTTTTGAATTCTCCTATTTGCAGTTTTTTATCTGTTTTTATGTAGATTATACCATCTTCGTCTGGAGTATCCATTTGAGTCCTTCCGTACATAGTATTTTGCATCTTTCGTTTGACCTTCTATTAATGCCTCATATTCTCTTCCTGTTTTTGCCTCTAAATTCTTTGCTGAAATTTTAGCTTGTAACTCCATTATTTGCTTCTTTCTTCTCTTCTTAATTTGATGATGCACTTGATGTGGTAGCCTTGCTGCTGGAGTATCTTCCTCCCTTGAATATTCGAACACTCCTAGTTTATCAAACTTAGTCTCCTTTACAAAATTATATAATTCTTGATATTCTTCCTCTGTTTCCTGTGGAAATCCTACTATAAGTGAAGTTCTTAAAGTAACTTCTGGAATCTCTCTTCTTATTTTGTTTATTGTTTGAATTATTTTTTGTCCAGTAGTCTTTCTATTCATCTTTTTAAGCACTTGGTCTGCTATATGTTGAATTGGAATATCGAAGTATTTGCAAATTTTTGGTTCTTCTTTAACTACCTCAATTAATTCTTTTGTAATAGTTTCTGGATATGTGTATAGAAAACGTATCCACTTTATACCTTGTATTTGGCATAACTCTTTTAATAATTCTGGTAAAATCTGTTTGCCATATAAATCCTCTCCATATCTTCCAGTATCTTGAGCTATTACAATTATTTCCTTTATCCCTTTTTGTGCTAAGATTTTTGCTTCCTCTAAAATTTCTTCTTTTGGTCTTGAATAGTACTTTCCTTGAATATATGGGATTGCACAGTATGTACAATAATTGCTACAACCTTCTGCTATTTTTAAGTAAGCATAATTTTCGCCTGTCGTTATAATTCTGTTTCTGTAATCTAAAGATATTTCTTCAAAATCTGAGTTTCCTTTTTTAAGCATACCATTGTGACTCTTTTCCCCTACAAGCTGTTGTATTTTTTGCCAAATCTGTGAGTAATCGGTTATTGGTATATATAAATCTACTTCTGGTATTAAATCTTCTAGTTCCTCTTTGTATCTTTGTATAAGGCAACCGTACTACTATTAGGTATTTACAGTTTTTTTGTTTGTATTCTGCCATTTCTAAAATTGTATTTATAGCTTCTTGTTTCGCGCTCTCTATAAATCCACATGTGTTTATCACTATGATTTCAGCTTCTTTTTCTTGATTTACTATTTCATAGCCTTGTTCTTTAAACATTCCTATTATTTGTTCTGTTACCACTAGGTTTTTGCTACATCCTAATGAGATAAATCCGGACTTTCATTGTTTTCTCCTTTTATATGTCGTATTTTTTTCTTGGTTGATAGGTTGTGTGTAATAACTTATGTGGTAATTCTCCACCTGCTTTTTTCAAATAGTTTCTGTATACTTCTTTTAAATATGGGTTTTCATGTGATTTTCTTATTTTACTTTTCTCATCTATTGTATATAATGCTTCTGCTCTCTTTTTATAAATATCTATTTCATTTCTAGTCTTTGAACTTTTTATTGGTTGTCCTCCACCTAAAATACAACCACCTGGACATGCCATTATCTCTATAAAATCATACTTAGACGTACCATTTTTAATTTCTTCCATAAGTACTCTAGCATTTTCTAAACCTGAAGCTGCTGCTATTTTTATATCTCTATCTGCTATATTTAATACAGCTGTCTTTATGCCCTTTTTCCCTCTTACTTCTGTAAACTCTAATTTTTCAAGTGGCTCGCCTTCTAATATTTCTTTTACAGTTCTTAGTGCAGCTTCCATAACTCCACCAGTCACACCAAAAATTGCTGCTGCCCCTGTTGCTTCTCCCATTGGGTTATCAAATTCACTATCCTCTAATTCTACAAATTCTATATGACTTGCCTTAATCATTCTTGCTAGTTCCCTTGTTGTTATTACAGCATCCACATCTTCTAATCCATCTACCTGCATTTCTTCTCTGGTTCTCTCAAATTTCTTTGCTATACATGGCATTACAGATACTGTATAGATAGATTTTGGGTCAATGTTATTTTTCTCTGCATAGTAAGTCTTTAGTATTGCTCCAAACATTTGATGTGGAGATTTGCAACTTGATAAATGGCTTAAACTTTCTGGATAATTCATTTCCGCATACCTTACCCATGCTGGACAACAAGACGTTATCATTGGAAGAGTTCCTTCCCCTTGTAATCTATGTATTAGTTCTGTGCCTTCTTCCATTATTGTAAAATCAGCTCCTGTATTTGTATCAAATACTTTATCAAAACCTAACTTTTTCAAAGCAGTAACCATTTTACCTTGAACATTTGTGCCAACACTTAATCCAAACTCTTCGCCTAATGCTACTCTTACAGCTGGAGCTGTTTGTACTATTACATATGTATTTTTATCTTTTAACTTTGCCCTTACATCCTCTGTGCTATCCTTCTCCTTCAATGCTCCCACTGGGCAATTCTCTATACATTGCCCACAGAAAGTACAATTAACATCATTTAAACTATGATTTTCAGCAGTTGATATACACGAACTAAAACCTCTTTCTGTACAATCAATCGCACCTATGCCTTGAACATTTTTGCAAGTTGAAATACATCTTCTGCATAATACACATTTATTAAAATCTCTAACTATACTTGGAGATTTATCATCAATTTCATGCCTATTTCTTTCGCCTCTATATCTAATATCAGTTACTCCAAACTCCTGTGCTAACCTTTGCAATTCACAATTTCCATTCCTTACACAAGTCAAACATTCCCTATCATGGTTTGAAAGAATCAAATCTAAAACAGTCTTACGTGCTTCCACTACCTTCTCAGTATCAGTATGTACCACCATACCCTCTTCTACCTTTTGTATACAAGAAGTAGCAAATCCGACGTTTCCCTTCAACCTCTACAACACACATACGGCAGTCTCCAATTTCATTTATCTCCTTTAAATAGCATAATGTAGGAATATCAATATTCACTTTCTTAGCAGCTTCTAAAATTGTTGTACCTTCATCTACTGTAACAGTTGTTCCATTTATTGTTAGAGTTATCTGTTTCATATCTTTCCCTCGCTTTTCTTTATTTTCAACACACTATTGAAGTTTGCACTGCACAGGTAAGCGTTTTGATAAATTTTTTAAAATTTCGTCGACGACAGCCCGTTGAGGCGGGGGTCATTTTCTTAGCTCTTCGAACGCAGTGAGTTAGAGATAAGTTATAGCGAAGCGACCCACGAAAGCCTTGGAGGAGACAAATTTTAAAAAACTTATCAAAAGGTAGCTTACCGTTAATTTTAGCACAAACCTCAACCAATCGCATGAAAAGGACACTTAGCAATACAAGTCCCACACTTAATGCACTTACTCTTATCAATTTCATGTGGCTGTTTTACTTCCCCTTCAATAGCCTCAACTGGACAATTACGCTTACATAGTCCACATCCTTTGCATTTTTCTGGGTCTATTTGTATATCTGCTAGAGCTTTACATTCTCCTGTTTTGCATTTTTTGTCTTTTACATGTTCTATGTATTCTTCTTTGAAATATTTTATAGTACTAATTACTGGATTTGGTGCACTTTGTCCTAGTCCGCATACTGACGAACTTTTTATATTTTGACTAAGGTCCTCTAGTTTTTTTAAATCATCTTCTGAGCCTTCTCCTTGGGTTATCCTATCTAAAATCTCATATAACCTTTTAGTTCCAATTCTGCAAGGAGTACACTTTCCACAAGATTCATCTACTGTAAACCCTAAATAAAACTTAGCTAAATTCACCATACACTTAGTATCATCCATAACTATCAGTCCACCTGACCCCATCATCGAACCTATACTACTTAAGCTTTCATAATCTATCTTAATATCTAGATGTTCCTTCGGAATGCAACCTCCTGATGGTCCTCCTGTTTGAGCTGCCTTGAATTCTCTTCCATTTGGGATACCTCCACCTATGTCGTAAATTATTTCCCTTAATGTTGTTCCCATAGGAACTTCTACTAACCCTGTATTTACTACATTCCCACCTAGAGCAAATACTTTTGTCCCTTTTGACGTTTCCGTTCCTATCTCACTATACCATTTTGCTCCATTTAATATTATTTTTGTTATATTAGCATATGTCTCCACATTATTTATTAAAGTAGGTTTCTGCCACAATCCCACATTTGCTGGAAACGGTGGCTTTAACCTTGGTCTTCCTGACCTTCCTTCTATTGATTCTAGGAGAGCTGTTTCTTCTCCACATACAAAAGCTCCTGCTCCTAGTCTTATTTCTATGTCGAAATTAAATCTTGTTCCCCATATTTTTTTGCCAAGTATTCCATATTCTCTTGCTTGGTCAATTGCTTTTTGAAATCTCTCTACTGCTATTGGGTATTCAGCTCTTACGTATATGTATCCTTTATTTGCTCCTATTGCATATCCTGCTATTTCCATAGCTTCTATAACTGAATGCGGGTCTCCCTCTAGTATACTTCTATCCATGAAAGCTCCTGGGTCGCCTTCATCTGCATTGCATACTACATATTTTTGGTCACTTTTTGCTTGTCTTGTGAACTCCCATTTCTTGCCAGTTGGGAAACCTGCTCCGCCTCTTCCTCTAAGTCCTGAATCTGTGATTTCTTGTATTACTTCTTCTTCTTTCATTTGGAATAGTACTTTTTCTAAAGCCTTGTATCCATCAAACGCTATGTATTCATCTATATTCTCTGGATCAATTTTCCCACAATTTTGAAGAGCAATTCTTTTTTGCTTCTTGTAGAAACTTAAATCATCTAGCCTTTTAACTAATGTACCATCTGTATCTTTGCATAATAGACGTTCTACTATTTTTCCCCCTTTTATGTGAGTTTCAATTATTTCTTTGCAATCATCTGGAGTTACATTTGAATAAAATATATCTTGCGGACGAATTACTACAATTGGCCCTTTTGCACATAAACCAAAACAACCTGTTTGGATTACACGAACGTTTTGTATGTTTTGCTCTTTTATTAGACTTCGTAAATTTTCAATTATTTGTGGAGATTTCGATGAAGTACAACCTGTACCATGGCAAACCAATATATGAATTTCCCCTCCAGTAACTTGGTTCACTCTTAAATCAAGTTCAATTCTTTTTTTAATTCTTAGTTCGTTTATTTGTTCTAGGGTTTTCATTTAATGCTCCTTTCGGTTATTTATTTAGTATTCCTTTGGAGTGTGGACGTCGGAACGACGCCCCTACAATTATATTATCTGAATCTGTGCTACACAGGTAAGCGTTTTGATAATTTTTTTAAAATTTCGTCGACGACAGCCCATTGAGGCGGGGGTTACGACCCGCGAAAGCCTTGGAGGAGACAAATTTTAAAAAAACTTATCAAAAGGTAGCTTACCGTTAATTTCAGCGATACATTCACTCATTCATTTATGTACTTATCTAGAGCTTGGTCTAGAATTTGAACTGTTGCTTTACCATAGACTTCTCCGATTTATAGTAAACACTGGAGCTAGTCCACATGCCCCTATACATCGAGTCTCCTCAATACTAAACTTCCCATCTTCAGTGGTTTCACCTGGACTTATCTTTAGTCTTTCTTTTAAACGATCTAATATTTTCTCTGAACCTTTTACATAGCAAGCTGTACCTAAACATACAGCTATATTGTATTTACCTTTTGGTTTTAAAGTAAATCTTGAATAAAATGTCACCACCCCATATACTTCAGCAAATGGTATACTTAGATATTCTGATATTCGCATTTGAGCTGATGTTGGAATATATCCATAGTGCTCCTGTACATCATTTAGTATTTGGATTAGGTTGTCTTTGTCTTGTTTGTATATTTGTAAGATTTCTTCTAGTTCTTGGTCTTTTTGGCAGTTTTTACATTCCATTTGAATTCCTTCTTTCTTTTTTGGGGTATGCCTTTGGGGCTGGGAGACTACTAGTCGCCCTTACATGCATTTATTTGTGTCTGTGCTTTACAGGCACGCGTTTTGGTGATAATATATTTTAATAATTATCAGCCGACAGCCCTTTGAGGCTTACGGATTACCCGCGAACGCCTTGGAAGTGATAATTATTAAAATATATTATCACCAAAAGGTAGCTTGCCGTTAATTAAAGCACATATTTCAATTCTATTCTTCAAAAAAAGCTCTAAATTCTTCTTCTGTCATTGTCTCTTTTTGAATCAAAGCTTCAGCAACTGCATCCAATTTATCTCTATTAGCTGTTAAAATCTGTATCGCTCTTTCATATGCTTCATAGATTAGTCTTCTTATCTCTTTTCCTACTTCATCTTCTATCTCTCTTCCGTAAAATTCTAATTCCCTTACATCATCTACTTGAAGTGAAATTGGACCTATTGCATCACTCATTCCATATAGAATTATCATGTCCCTTGCTGTTTTCGTTGCTACTTCTAGGTCATTTGCTGCTCCTGTTGAAATATCATCTAAGGCAAGCTTTTCTGCTGCTCTTCCTCCTAGTAATGATACTAGCTTTTCTTCTATTTCTGTTTTTGAAATATAGAACTTGTCTTCGTCTGACTTATACATTGTGTATCCACCAGCTACTCCCCTTGGTATTATAGAAATCTCCTTTACATCTAGAACTGTTTCCAAATATTTCCCAACTATAGCATGTCCTGCCTCATGATAAGCTGTAAGCCTCTTATCTTTATCAGATATTATCCTACTTGACTTTTGAAGCCCTACTGTTACTTTCTTAACTGCATCCTCTATATCATCTGTTGTTATTTCCTCATGCCTTCTAATTGTTCCTATTATAGCAGCCTCATTCATTATATTTGATAACTCAGCACCTGTGAAACCTGCTGTATCTTCTGCTATCCTTTTTAAATCTACACTATCTGCTAGTTTCTTTTCTTTACTATATATTTTTAGTATCTCTTCTCTTCCTCTAACATCTGGCGGTGCTACTGTTATTTGTCTGTCAAACCTTCCAGGTCTTAGTAGAGCTTTATCTAGCATCTCTGGTCTGTTTGTTGCTGCTAGTACTATTATTGTATCATTCTTCTCAAACCCATCCATCTCTACTAGCAATTGGTTTAATGTTTGGTTATTCTCCGATTCTGCCCCACTATTCGAAGTTCTTCTCGAACCTATCGCATCTATTTCATCTATAAATATAATACATGGAGCTAACTTTCTAGCCTTTTCAAATAACTTTCTAACCCTAGACGCACCTAACCCTGCAAACATCTCTATAAACTCTGAACCACTCATTGATATAAAAGGTACATTTGCCTCTCCTGCTATTGCTCTTGCTATAAGAGTCTTTCCAGTACCTGGTTTTCCACATAGCAAAATTCCCTTTGGGATTTTTGCCCCCATTTTTACAAATCTTTCTGGTTCCTTTAAGAAATCTACAATCTCTATCATTTCCTGTTTTTCTTCCTGCAAACCAGCAACATCGTCAAAAGTCACATCCGATTTATTCTCTACACCATCATATACCTTTCCTTTATCACCTAGCCCTTGCATTTTAAATATCATTACCACTATAGTTATCATCAAAGCTGTTGATATTATAGATAATAAATTACTTCTTAATCCCACTATAAAACTACTTGGTACTTCATTCAATTTTACCTCTATACCCTCTGCTCTCTTCTGATGAATATACTCTATAAAAGCTTGTATATTAGGAACAATTATTTTCTCTTTATCATCCTCATTCTCCCTCTCCTTGTATGTCACTTTTAAAGTAGTACTACCTACTGTCATCTCTATTTCTTCCACAGCCCCTTCTTCTATATCCCTAAGAAGCTCTGTATACGCTTTTTCCTCCTTATCATTCGGCTTTTGAATCAGCATATAAACCGCCAAAGCAGACAAAACTATCGCTGTAATTATTAATACTCCTATTATAATATTCAAATTTTTATTCTTTCTATTTTTAGGTTTCTTTTTCACTTTAAGTCTTCCTTTCTTTTTTTATATGTACGCATACTCCATTAATAACCTATAACCTGCACTACACAGGTAAGCGTTTTGATAATTTTTTTAAAATTTTGTCGACGACAGCCCTTTGAGGCGGGGGAAGACCCACGTACGCCTTGGAGGAGACAAATTTTAAAAAAACTTATCAAAAGGTAGCTTACCGTCAATTTTAGCACAAATCTATACAGGCTGTTCTCCAGTTTTCTCTTCTTTTTTTGTTTGTTTTTCTTCTTTGTTTTCTTCGTTCTCTTTTTTATTCTCTTCTTCCTTTGTTTTCTCCTTTTCTACTTCTTCTTGGGCTTTTTGGGCTTCTTGTTTTTGGATTTGTTCCAGCTTTATTAATTGCATTCTTTGATGAATTATTTCTGTTTTTATCATTAGAATCGCAACTACTACATAAATGTATGATATGCTTGTGTACATCCAACTAAAGTATTTTATTTCAAAATTTGTGAAAGTATTTACTATGATGTATATTAGGTTTAAAACCATTGGCAGGGTTAATGCATATGCTCCTATGTTAAATGTCGCTTTATATCTTAGTTTCAGCTTTACAATTAATCCAAAAATTTTTCCTATTACTCCCAGAATTATTATGTCCATTATATTTGCTGTTAGGTATATTATAAATAGGTAAAATAGCATTGCTACTGATATTACTGCATATATTGCCATTAGGTTTCTTCCTGAGATTACATTTATGAAACCATCTTTTCCTGTGATTTCTAGGTCTAATATTTTTTCATATTCTATGATGTCATTTCCTTCTGTTAACATACTATTTCTTATTACTAAATGGTCGTCTAATAAGATTATTCCTACATTATATGCTTTTAGTTTTTCTCTATAATTCTGTGTTTTTTCTAGGTATTCTGCTTTGTTTTCATAGCCCTTGGTGTCTATAATTATTATAGGTATTACATTCTCTTCACTCTCTATTATTATTGGCTCTTCTGTTTTTACATCTAATTTTCCATCTTTATATGTGATATCTTCTATATTCTTACTTACATAGTCTTTTACATCATCTAATGATGCATTTAACTTGAATACATTTATTCCCACTATTACTGCTGTAAAAATTAGTGTTAGTATTATTATGTATATTATCGTTTTGAACGTACTCCCTGCTGCTAATTCTTCGTATCCCTCGAAGTCTGTTATGCTTGTCCAAAACTTTTTAAAGAAGTTTTTTTCTTCCATTTTACCTCTTTTACCCCCACTTTAATTTTTTAGGCTTTTTCTATGGTTATTCCATCTTTTGTATCTTTTATAATATACCCTTTTTCTTTTATCTTATCCCTTATTTGGTCTGATTTTTCCCAGTCTTTTTCTTGTCTTGCTTTATTTCTTTGCTCTATTAATTCTTTAATTTCTTCTGGTATTTCTATCTCTTCTTTTTTGTCTATTTCAATGCCTAGTATTTGGTCAAATTTTTTGAGTAATTCTGCTAGTTGCTTTGATTTTTTAGGATTTTTAATTATGTCCCACACTACACTAATTGCTACTGGCATATTTAGGTCATCATTTATTGCTGTTTCAAATTTTTCTTCTAATTCTTTAATTTCGCTTGTCTCTATTTTTTCTGTTCCTTCTAGGTGTTTTTGGTAACCTTCTCTTAGTCTTATTAGTGATGTTTCTGCTGATTTTGCTCCTTCAAATGTGAAGTTTAGTTTATTTCTATAATGTGAGGTGTAGCAAAATAGCTTGTATGCAAGTGGTTCTATTCCTTTTTCTTGTAGAATGTCTAGTGTATATGTGTTTCCAAGACTTTTCGACATTTTTCCTCCATCTATGCTAAGGAAATTACAATGCATCCAATATTTTGCTGGGATTTTTCCTGTATTTCCTTTACTTTGTGCTATTTCATTTTCGTGGTGTGTTGGGATATGGTCTATGCCTCCTGTGTGAATGTCGAATTCTTCTCCTAGGTATTTTGTACTCATTGCTGAACATTCTATATGCCAACCTGGATATGATAGTCCCCATGGACTTTGCCATTTCATTATATGGTTTTCTGGTGCTTTTATCCAAATTGCGAAATCTTCTGGGTTTCTTTTTTCTTTGTCTACTTCTACTCTTGCCCCTGCGATTTGTTCGTCTATTTTTCTGTCTGATAGTATTGGGTATTTGTCTAATTTGCTTATGTCAAAGTATATTCCTCTAGATGTTTCGTATCCATAATCGTTTTCTATTATTTTTTTGACGTATTCTTGCATTTCTTTTATATGGTCTGTTGCTTTACAGATTATTTCTGGTTTGTCTATATTTAGTTTCTCTAGGTCTTTTAAAAATTTATCTGTGTAATAAGCTGCTATTTCATATGGGTCTTTGTTTTCTTTTTTTGCTGCTTTTGCTATTTTGTCTTCGCCTTCATCTGCATCTGATTCTAGATGTCCTACATCTGTTATGTTCATTGCATGTTTTAGTTCGTATCCATTATATTTTAATACTCTTCTAAGAGTATCCATAAATATGTATGCTCTAAAGTTTCCAATATGTGCATAGCTATATACTGTTGGTCCACAAGAATATATTTTGACTTTTCCTTTTTCTATTTCTGTGAATGGTTCTTTCTTTCTTGTAAGGGTGTTATAGAGTTTTAGTTCCAACTTTCTATCATTCCTTTCTAGTTTGCAGGTTCTATGGGGAGGTTTACTCCCCATAGATATTTTATGCTAGTTATGGCTTTTTGTTTCCACTTGTGGTTGTATTTCCTGTTGGTTTGGTGGTATTTGTTGTATTACCACTACCGTTTGGTTTATTGGTATTTGTGTTTCCTGTTGGTTTGTTCGTATTTGTGTTGGTTGTGTTATTTGCTGGTTTTAGGTTATTTATTCCATTTGTATTTGTATTTGTATTGTTTCCATCTGGTTTGTCTGGTTCTATTTTTTTACACTCTTCACATACTTTTGTTGGTACCATATATTTTGCATCCGCTGCTGATTTCCATTTTGTGTCTGTCTCTGCATTTGGTCTTGTTATAAATACTTTTTCTTCTTTTTCTTTACAGTTTTCTGTTGCTAATAAGTTTGTTTTTTTACATACTTCTACTTTTACATGGGTTGTGCAATGGTCTTTTGGTACTGTTCCTGTTACAAAATATTCTGAGTATACTTTGTTTCCTTCTGGGTCGTGTTTACATTCTTCTGTTGCTAGTTTTCCTGATACTTTACATATTGCTGCTGTTGTTATTCCACTTGGTTTGTTCCAACCTTTTTTGTCCTTTCCAGAATGAGCAGGTGCCATTACTGCTTGCCATAGAATTGCACATCTAGTTGAGTCCGCATTTCCTCCTCTATTTCCATCTGCTTCTGAGTCAAATCCTAGCCATACCGATGCTGAGTAGTGTCCAGTAAATCCGCAGAACCATGCTGATGAGTTACTGTTTGTTGTTCCTGTTTTTCCTCTAACTTCTTGTCCTGAGATTCTTGCGTTTCCTCCTCCTGTTTCTCCATTATAGATTGGTACACTAAGTAGTTCTTGCATTATCCATGCGTTTTGTTCTGATAATACTCTTGTTTCTTCTTGTTTTGCTTCTAATATTACATTTCCTGATGCATCTGTTACTTTTGAATAGTATTTTGGTGTTCTGTATACTCCTCCATTTGCTATTGTTCCATATGCTGCTGCTAGTTCTACTGCTGTAATTCCGTTTGTCATTCCTCCTAGAGCTAATGATAGTCCTACATCGTCTTCTCTTGATACATCAACTCCCATTTTATCTAGGTATGATAGTGCTTTTGGTACTGATAGTTGTTGAAGTAGTACTACTTCTGGTATATTAGTTGAGCTTGCTAGCATTTCTCTGATGTTCATAAATCCTCTATATCCACTATACCAGTTGTTTGGTGCATATTTTCCAAAGGTTCTTGGTATATCATCTACTGTTGTTCCTGCATTGATTAGTCCTTCTTCTAAGCTTGGAGCTATTACTCCTATTGGTTTCATACATGAACCTGGGCTATGTCCTTTTAGTTCCATTCTGTTTATTCCGTTTGCTTCTGTTTTTTCACCAAGTCCCCCTGCTCCTGCTACTACATATCCTGTTGAGTTGTCTATTACTGCCATTGAACCTTGTCTTTGTACTTCTTCTGTGTATTTTTCTCCGTTTTCTTTTGTTCTCGTTACTTTTACTATTTTATACCATTTGCTTGCATTGTCTACAAATTGTTTATCTACTTCTGTTTGTACTTTTGTGTCTAATGCTGTATATATGTGATATCCATCTCCAAATAAATGAAGTTCTGCTTCTTCTTTGCTCCATTTATTTTCTTTCATTAGGTCTTGTATCACTTGATTTCTTGCTGCTTCTAGGTAGTATGATAGCTTGTTATTTTGTGATACTTCACCTTTTGCAAATTTTAATCCTTCTTCTACTTCTTTCATTCCGTGTCTCGTATTCTTCTTCGTTTATTTTGCCTAGTTCTTTCATTTTGCCTAATACTGTACGTACTTTTTTGTCTATTGTTTCTTTTCTATCTATCTCACTGAATGGATTATATCTATTTGGTGCACTGGTTATTCCTGCTATATACGCAGCTTCTGCTACTGTTACATCTTTTGCATCTTTATTAAAGTAGTATCTTGATGCCATTTGTACTCCATAAATATTACTTCCTCCACCACCTAGTGGAATTAAGTTTAGATATAGTTCTAAGATTTCATCTTTTGATAGCATGTTTTCTACTTCATATGCTCTTACTATTTCTTTTATTTTTCTCATTGCTCCTGCTAGTGCTGAGTCATCACTTTCACCTGTAACGTTTTTTACTACTTGTTGTGTTATTGTACTTCCTCCAAATGAGCTTTCTCCTGAGTGTGTCATGAATGTCATGAATGCTCCTAGTGTTCTTTTCCAGTCTACTCCATTATGTTCTTCGAATCTTTCGTCTTCTATTGATATGAAGGCTTTTGGTATGTATGGTGACATTTCATCTTTGCTAATTATTTCTCTGTTTTCGTTTCCTGTAAGAACTGCTACTACATTTCCGTCTTTATCGTACATTGTTGAGTTTTCAAATTTTACTGTTAGCTCGTCTTTACTTATTGCCCAGTCTCCCCATATACAACGATATACAATTGCTCCTAGTATTCCTCCTACTATTACTACTGATAGTATTATCATTACTAAAAGTACTTTGAAGAACATTTTTAGTTTTGGGTGTTTCTTTTTTTCTCCTTTTGCTTTTTTCTCTTTTTTTTCTTTCTTTTCCTTTTTTACTTTTGCTGGCTTATAGATTACTGTTGCTTCTTTTTCGTCATTTTTTTTATCTTCTTTTTTTTCTACTGGCTTATCGTTTTTCTTCATTCTTTTTCCTCCTTAACGGGTTCTTTTGTTTTGATATAATTTATGACAATAATATTATAATACAAATTCTTTAAAAGATAAAGTGTTTTTGGTAAACTTTTCTTTGTTTAAGATTTTTTTAATGTTTTGTTCTTTTAGATATGTAATAAAAGAAGGGTTTTACCCTTCTTTTAGCTTGCTTTATTTTTTGCTCCATATTTTAGTTTTGTTGCCATTCCGCCTCTTATGTGTCTTTCTGCTTTGTTTTCGTCTAGAATTTTTCTTACTTCATAGGCTAGGATCGGGTTGATTTTTTGTAGCCTCTCACTTACGTCTTTATGTACCGATGTTACTATCAAGAGCGGCTGAGTTTTTACTACTTTTCTTTGATTTACTACCGTTTTTGCTTACTTTACTGTCCGCTTCTATATTATTATTTTCTGATATTTCATTAAAATTTGTAATAACTGTTGGTGTATTACCTATTTCGTTTAGTAATTTTAATCTTACTTCAACATTTGAATCACTATCAACTTCAATGACATCTATTATTGTTTTTAGCATTGCATTTGTAATTGTTTTATTATTTAAAATGTCATCAACTGTGCTAATTGTTTTAGTTAGTTCTTTTTCTAATACATCTTTTTCTTTTATTTCTGATGTGATTAGTTTTAGCTCTCGCTCTAATCTTGCTATATCTTCATTTAATGGATTTGTATATTGTTTTAGTTCTTGTATATTAATTACTTCGTTTTGGAACATCTCCATATATTTTTGTTTTTTTATTGTTACTTTTTCAATTTCTTGTAGTAAACTTTCTTCACTTCGTTCATTGTTTTCTCTTAATTTTGTAATCTTTTCAAATTCCTTTTCAACTGCTTTCATAAAATTCTTTTTGTTTGAAATAATACTTTTTAAATATTCTTTTATAGCATTTAAAAGTTCTTC
>JAAVZW010000019.1 GCA_022791835.1 Clostridia bacterium
GATATAGAACATATAAAATCATTTATGATGAAAATAGGATTTAAAGATATTGAGATTCACAGATTTATTGAAATGAAAGAACAGTTAAAATCGTTTGAAATATTAGATGTTGCAAAAGAAGAATATGATGAATTACTAGAAAATGCAATAGTAGCTGTTATTAAAATATAAACTTTTCTAAAAAGTATTGCCAAACCTAAAATTTTATGTTAAATTAAAAACATAGTTAATAGCAAAAAAACAATGATTTGTGGGTACATTTCTTGTAATCTATTACTATAACTACATTTGAAACGGAAATAAGTAACTTTTTTGCGATAGATTTTTCGAATACGTCCTACGCAAAGGAGCCTTTACTAGACACGTATGCGAAATCTAGTAGGCAAAAAAATATAATTTCTAACTCTTAAATATAACTCCTATAACAGATTGCTTAATTCGTATATACAGAGTGGAGTTTTTTTGACTATATCTATATAGTAACATAACATTTTATACTTTGCAAGAAAAAATCAAAAAAAACCTCTTTCGAGGAAAAGAATAAATTCTTTTTTTTGAACGACTAAAACTTCAACACATTAAGGAAACAGAATACAAGCCAAATAACATGAAAAATCACTACTTTATAATCTTTGAGAAGCACGTCACAGGCTACTGCAACAATCAATAACGGTAAAGCGCAAGTGTACACGATTCCACTGAATACAGAAGCAGGGAAAAAAATAAAGTTGATAATAATGAGAATTGCGATTGCCACCGTAATCATTTTCCGTAAATCGTTTACTATTTTTTTGCCGTTCATAATAGGTACCTCCGTTTTTCTTTTATTGTTGTTTTATTGTTATATATGTAAAACCAAAAAGTAAGAGGAAAATTCCTCCACTAATTAGTGAATACAGGAATTTATAAACATAAGTATTTTCCCTTATATATATTATACAATAATTTTACATAAAATGCAAATTTCATTTTTAGCATTCTTTTATAGCAATAAAGCGACTTCTATAAAAAGTTACTCATAAACTATTAAATTGCTTGTTTTGTCTTGTTTAGTTTTGTTTCTATTTCATTAAATAAGAATAATGCTACTTGATTTTGTCCTTCTTTTTTCATTTCAATAAGTTTAGCCATTGTAAAATTTACTGTAAAAAATTTGTGAGACTCATAGCATTTTCTGTAATCCTCGTCAATTTCTCGTAATATGCAATCATAATGATAGCATAACTCAGTCGTATCATATTCAAGAGATAAATAATTACTTATTGTCATATTTAGTGCAAGTCTTAACTTTTCATTTATACTCATTCTTTTAATTATATCTATTACAAATTTTACTTCTTCACTCATATAATATCAAACTCCTTTAAAATCATTATCATTTTTTCTTTTAGCCTTTGCTATATTGATTTCATCTAGTGTTTTTACCTTTTTTGAATAATCTGTTGCAATTTCTTTTTCGTGCTTATCAAATACTCTGTTATTATAAAGGTCATCTGTAACATACTTATAATGCTCGTTTTTATCGAATCCAAGTTTGCTTTGAAATCTTTTCATAATGCTATGCCAAAAGCCTTTGAATTTCTGCAACTGTTCTTTTAAATTTTCTTTTTCAGTTCGTAGTTTGTCAATAATCTTGTCTTTTGCAGATAATTCCTTTTTCAAATAGCTTATTTCGTCATCTTTTTGCCTAACTTGAGATTTTGGAGAAGAAACCTCTCTTATTGTATCAAATACAGTATGCTCAAAATCTTTAATTGCTATATTTAAGTCATTGACACTTCTAACTGACTGTGTTGTATCTTTTATTTCTTCAGTTAGTTTTTTAATTTCTGCAACATTCTCGCTTGAAATAACCATATTATTTTTATTAAGTTTAGAGGGCTTTAATTCTTCTAGTATGGTATTTATCTTATTTGCGTTGCTATCAAGATTTTTAGATTTGTTGTTTGCCTGTTCTAGTCTTTTTGCATTTTGTAGTTGTTCTCTTTTAATCTGCCTGTAATCTGACATATCTTTTACATGTATATCTTGATTTCTGCCTTTTTGCTTTTGTTTCAATGTAGATGATTTTTCATAAACTTTGTTATATGATTTTATACAACAATATCTCATTTCATCTTGTATTCTTTTTAGTGATTCCTTTGTAAATATTTTTAATTTAGCAACTTGCTTTTTCATACCTCTTTTATTATTATCACTTATAGGAAGTCCTACCAAGTGAAGATGGGGAGAGGTCTCGTCAAAGTGGATAACTGCATTAGCAACTTTGAACTCTGGCACAACTTTCATTAAGTCTTGTGCTTGTTCGCTATAAACTTGTACCATTCTATAACGATATTTTTGTGTCTTACTTTGCCAAAAGTCCATATCTCCAAGTTCAATTATAAATTCACAAGCCAAGTCCCATAATTTACTATTTGATATATGCTTGAAATAGTTGTCAATTTTTCTATCTGCTCGAGTTTGTTTTTCGTTATATTCAATGCGTGCTTGTTCAAATTCTTGAAGATATAATTGTTGCACATCATTATACAAATTGTTTGTTCCATAAATTACATTTATCAATTCTTTATTGTTATCATAATTACATAAGTTGTGTTTATTAACTTTTGATAACTGTGTTGCATTTTGAATAGCATTATTTGAAAAAGAAGTTGTACCTGACGAATTATTTTTTGCAATTTCTTTTGCTTTGGTAGTTCTATTTTTATCACTACCAAGATGGATAGAATAGGCGAGTTCTTCACTCACTGAAAAAAATGCTCCTTTAGCTTTTACTTCGTAGAATAGGACTTCGTCTTGACGGAAGTCCTAACCCCCTATGAGTTTCGACGTGCCATCAAAACTCAGGGGGCTCTGCGAGGCTTTATCGACGCATTATTTTATAAAAAAATCACTCATTTTTTATAAAATAATCTAATAAAAATTGGTGCAATTTTTATTATTCCTTGCGTCGATATTCGTATAAAATTTTTCAAATTTTATACGAATTTTCAGCTAGCCTTCGCTCGTTCTTTTACTCGAATTTCGCCTATAATTCGATTACTTTCTGGAAGAGGAAATCTCTTATCATCTCCGAATTAACTCTACTAATTTGAAGAATTTTTCTCCATTATTATTGACTAAATCTATTGTGAAATATTTCTTTTGATAGCCCTTTTTAGGTTCGTCTAATCGTTTTAATTCGTAGTATGATACATCATAATAATCGTTTAATCTATCCATATATTCGCCTAGTTCTTTTTTATCCATTAGCACTGATGAAGTAACTGTTGTTTCTTCTTTTCCTTTAGTACAAGGTATTGCTACCTCAAACATTCCTTTATTAAGAAGAATAACTAATTGGTCGATATAGTTCTTCCTAAACTTGATATTTTCTAAGGTATAATAACCTCTTTTGTCCTTATCTATTGTTACACTTTCTATAAACTTTGAAATAAATTCTTGCTTTTCTTCTTTAGTTTTGCTGTTCCATTCTGCCATAAGCATATCTTTGAATTTATTAGAACGTATTAACTTTTCTTTCTCTACGTCTCTGTCTGCCATTAGACTTTGAGGGGAGAAGGTTTGCTTGTTTATATCTATAATTTCAAGTCTTTTTTGTTCTAATATCTTGAGTTTATCCTCAATAATTTTGTAATCTTCTGAAAAATCTTCCATTTCCACAATGCCTTTTAAATACGCATCTTTTATTCTGGTCTTTTGATTTTGAAGTGATGATATTTCTTTATCTAGCTTAGACGTATTCTTTTCTTTCTTGTCAGCTAGTACAGGGAAAAAGTATTTTTTGACAGTCATATCATATTCAATTAAATTAATAATCATAGGCATTGTTACTTGTTCGATTAAATCTTCACGCAAGTACAAATTGCATTCGTTACAATAGTAATACATATATTTTCGTTTTAAGCCACCTGTGCCTTTACAAGTCATTAACTTACCGCATTTTGGACAAACTACTTTCTGCATAAAAATATATACTCTATCTCTACAATATGTCCTTTGATTCTTTTCCTTTTGTGCTTGTACGTCATCAAACATCGCTCTTGATATAATCGGCTCTACTACATTTTGATAAAGGATAGTCTCCTTGCTATCAGTTCGTTTGTATCTTTCAAAATCTCCTATATAAATTTTATTGTTTATAATTTTTTCAATACTTGTATCTATCCATTTTTTGGGAGCAAGGACTTTTTCCTTATTTAAAATATTAGAAATTGCTTGATAACTTTTGCCCTCTAAATACATATTGAATATTCTTATAACTATATCTTTTGTAGTTTCGTCAATTACAAGTTGTTTATTTTCATTTCTCTTATACCCAATAGGACATTTACCGTGGTATATGACCTGACTTTATTGCTCCTGTTAGTCCGAATTTTGTTCTTTCGCTTACTATTTCAATTTCTAGTTGAGATAATACTGTTAGCATACGAACGAAAAACCTTCCGATTAGCTGTACTTGTGTTTACGTCGTCCCTGTCGCATACTAGATAGCAATTATGCTTTTCTAAATCTGATATTAAAACTTCTAAGTCACGAACAGAACGTGTAACTCTGTCTAGCTTGTATGCTACAATATAATTGATTTTTCCTGCTCGCATATCTGCTAACATCTGCTGAAAAGCTGGTCTACTTGACATATTCTTTGCACTAATACCTGCATTTTTGTAAACTTTATAAATTTTATAATCTTTATATTTACAAAGTTGTTTTAATTTTTCCTCCTGTTCTCCTAAACTAAAGCCTTCTCGTGCTTGGTCTTCTGTACTTACTCTTATATAAATACCTGCATTCTTCATTTCCTGCATAAAATCCTCC
>JAAVZW010000003.1 GCA_022791835.1 Clostridia bacterium
GTGCTGCTTTTAGTCCTGCTATTTCTTTTTTTGTACCTTCTTGTGCTGCTTTTAGTCCTGCTATTTCTTTTTTTGTACTTTCTTGTGCTGCTTTTAGTCCTGCTATTTCTTTTTTTGTACCTTCTTGTGCTGCTTTTAGTTCTGCTATTTCTTTTTTTGTACCTTTTTGTTCTTTAGCCAAATTATCAACTTTTTCTGTTAATGTAGAAATTGCATTCATTATCATATTTACTTGCTCATTTGTCATCTTTTCACCTCCTTTATCTTTATTGTTGCTCAATAACCAATTGGTTAATATGAATTATACAATAGATGTCGAAAAAAGTCAAGGAAAATCGTTCGACAAATTTCGACATCTATGAGGTGTGTTTCAAAATTAAGATACTCTAGTATTCTAGCCTCTTTTATATGAAGTTTTACTATTTTAGTTATATTTATATTTCTTATCTCATATCATTGAGTAAAAGGAGTTATTTGCTTATGTTTGTTTATAATGTGAAACTTAATTCTAGGAAATTGTTTAAGGTTATTTTTATTTTAATGATTATTTTCGCTATTGTATTTTGCGGATTTGCTATTTATAGGGTTATTTTTAAGGGAAATGGAACTTCTCCTACTAATAATGATATTTATCAAATTAATTCTGGGAATTATACTAATATTTTGAAAGCTGTGCATGATGATATGAATACTTATATTGGTCAAAAGATTAGCTTTTCTGGATATGTTTATAGGGTCTATGATTTGCAGGATGATGAGTTTGTTTTAGCTCGTGATATGGTTGTTAGTACCAATTTCCAAACTGTTGTAGTAGGCTTTCTTTGTTCTCATGATAATGCTAAAAATTTTAAAGATGGCACTTGGGTTAATATATCTGGAACTATTGAAAAAGGATATTATCATGGAGATATGCCTATAATTAAAATTGACAATATTGAAGAAACAGCAAAACCAAAAGATGCTCAAGTTTATCCTCCTGATGATTATTACATTCCTACTTCTAGTCTTATAGTAAAAAGGTAAAGTTTTCTTCAATAACATTTCTATATTTTAGATTACACAATATTCTTTTGTAGATTTTGTTAATATTTCTGTGCCTTCTCTTGTTATTAATACTGTGTCTTCTATTCTTATACCATATTTGCCTGGAATATATATTCCAGGTTCTACTGCTATTACCATATTTTCTTTTAGAACTTTATCGCTCTTTTGCGAAAGTATTGGATCTTCATGTACATTCATTCCTACCCCATGGCCTAGTGCATGCATAGGGTCATGTCCATGCATTTTAAGATTTCCTTCGACTATTCTTGCAATTATTTTTATTTGTGCTCCATCTTTCATTTCTTCTATTACTGTGTTTTGATTTTCTAATACTAAGTCATAACTTGCTTTTACTCTCTCTTCTATTTTATCTACAAAAATAGTTCTTGTCATATCTGCACAATACCCATTATAACTGCATCCCATATCTATTGTTATAACATCACCTGAGATAATCTTCCTATCTGTTGGAGTTGCATGTGGCATTGATGAATTTTCTCCGCTTGCAACTATTGTATCAAACGCTAGGACGCCTCCACTTGCCTTGAAGTATTTTTCTATTTCGTCTGCTATTTGTTTTTCTGTCATTCCTTTTTTTATATATTTTAATAGATATGTGAAACAATCATCTGTAATTTGACATGCTTTTCTTAAATTTTTTATTTCATTAAAATCTTTTATTTGTCTTTGTTTTTCAATTATTCCTTCTGTTTCTACTAGTGAGTGTACTTTGTATTTGTGCATTATTTCTTTATATTTAGCATATGTTACATAGTGTTCTTCAAATCCGACATTTTCGCAAAACATGAAGAAGTTTTCATAGTCTTCTTGTATTAGGTTTCTAGAACTTAATACTACTATTTCATCATCTACCATTAGTGTTCTTTGTACTTTTTCTAAATATCTCTCATCTGTTATATAGAAGTTTTCTTTAAGTGTTAACAATAAAACGCCTTCTGCATCTATGTTGCTTAAATAATGTATGTTTACTGGATTTTGTATTATCATTCCTTGTATGTTTTGTGTTTTTAGGTTGTTTCTTATCCATCTTAGTCTATCATTCATATAGAAAACCTCCTTTGTATTTTGTTTTATGCCATTCCTAATGTGAATATTTTTGCAAGTGTCCAAAAAATTATGCTAAATGGCACTAGCATATCTATAAAACATGCTACTACTATAAATGGTCCAAATGGTATGTATTCGCTTTTCTTTTTTATTTTTGTTACTAATAGGAATATGCTTATTATTGCTGCGAAAAGAAAGGCCATTAGAGTTATTGTTATTATGTTTGCTAGTCCAAAGTAAAGTCCTAGGGCTCCCATGAATTTTACATCTCCAAAGCCCATCGCTTCTTTTCCTGCAATTAAACCTCCTATTAAGGTTATTATTAAGAATACTCCTCCTCCGTGCTAACATCCCAAGTAGTGCGTCTGTCATCATATTCATACTGTACATTCCTGATACCAATGCTGATGCTAGTCCTACTTCAAATATTGTTAAGTTTAGTCTATTAGGGATTATTTGATGCTTATAGTCTATGATAAAAGCTGATAGTATCATCGGTGTTAGGATTGTATATTTTATTAATTGTAAATTGCTTAAAAACTGATTTTTTATTCCATGCATTACTAGCAATACTAAGTATATTATTACTGTTATTATCATTAGTATGTAGTTTATCTTGAATTCTTTGAAAAAGTCTTTTGAAATTATTTTTTTATGTTCTGGCATTCTTTTAATGCACCATGCTGTGATTTGTGATGCTATTATTCCTAGTATACAGAATAGTACATAAAATAGTATATGTATATTGTATAGATACATTTATTTTTTTCCCCCATTCGTCTTTTTTATATATCTTTTTATTATCATTTCTTCTAATGGTCTTTTTATTCTTGTCATTAAAATGTCTCTTTTGTCTAGTGGTTTTGAAAGTATTGCATACATTCCGACTTCTATTTGCTCCTACTACATCTGTAAATATCTGGTCTCCACAAACTGCAATTTCTTCTGCTTTTAGTCCTAATTGATTTTTGATTTTTGTAAATCCCTTTTTAAAAGGTTTTTTTGCAAACATTATGTATGGTATTTCTAATTCCTTTGCTACTTTTTCTACTTTTTCTTTTTTATTTGTGTTTGATAATATATAAAATTTTATGTCTTGTTCTTTTAATTTATTACACCATTCTTTTGTTCCGCGGGAGCATTTTTTTGTCAAAATCTATTAATGTATTATCTATATCTAAAATTATGGCTTTTAGCCCTTTTTCTTCTAAAAAGTCTAGTGTTATTTGGGTTACATTTTCTATATACGTTTTTGGATATATTAACATATTCTTTCTCCTTTAGTGTACATATATTTTACCAGTAAGTAGTGGTTTTGTCAAATTATATTTAGTAGTACTCAGTTAAAATTCACGGATAAATTTCTGTCTATCTTGTCAAATTATAGTGATTTTTGTATTTACAAAGTAGTAAGTTTATTATATAATTTTATTGTTATCTTTGTACTATAATTATATTTATAAATGGGGGATTTTTTAATGGAAGATACTAAAGATACTGCAAATGTTGCAATGTTAAATAATAAGAAATTTAATCGTAGGATATTTCCAATTTACAAAATGTTTTCTTGGGATTTATTATTTTATTATTCGGTAAGTTTCCTTTTTCTTACACAGGTAAAGGGGTTCACTGCATCAGATGTACTATTATTTGATGCATTTTATACAGTTTTTAAGTTTTTGTCACAAATTCCTAGTATCAATATTGCTGAATCTATTGGTAAGAGAAAAAGTCTGATTGTTTCAAATATTCTTGTTGCTATTAGTATTTTAGTTTTGATTTTGTGTACAGATATGTGGCATTTGATACTTTCTAGTGCCCTTATGGGATTCGGATATTCTCTTAAAACTCTTGTGGATTCTGTATTTTTACGTGATCAAATAACTACTAAAGAACATCCTCGGTACTGCTTTTACTAATTTGGATGGTAAAGGTTCTGCTTTTTGGTATGGCTTTGATGCAATTACTTCTATTGCTTGTGGTTTTTTATTTGTTTTTAGTAATTACTTGCCTATGATTTTATGTTTTGCTATGTGTATTATATCTTGCATTTTTGCTTTTATGTTTAAACCTTATGAAGACCCTGCTAAAAAAGAAAAATTGGAGGAAAATGGAAACTATATTCAATATTTTAAAGATTTAAGAACTGCTTTTAAAAACATCTTTAAGTCTAGGAGACTTAAAGCACTTTTCTTGTTTTCTGGTATGTTTGCAGCGTTATTAGCATTACGTTCTACTGTTGCTAGTAGTTTATTTACTGAAATTGGTGTTAAGGAAGAATATTTTGGAGTTATTTTTGCTAGTCTTACTATGTTTTCTGCTATTGCTTCTAAATTTCAAAATATATTTCATAAAGCTCTTAAGAATAGAGTGCTTACATATTTTTCAATGATTTTCTCTATTTCTTTGATTGGAATTGGGTTGACTTCGATATTCTGTAAAAATTTTAGTATTGCTTTATCGATTATTCTTGTATTTTATGCTTTACAGTATATTATAAAAGGTCCTTATTATACTTTGATAAAAAGATACTTAAATAGCTTTTCTAGTCCTACTATGGCTACTAAAATTTATTCTGTAAATACACTTATAGAAAGTTCCTTTAGTGCCGTTATGTGTTATATAGCTTCAAGACTTTTGGATTTTACTACTACTACTTATACAATTACTATTCTTGGTTGTGTGTTTGTTATTGCTTTTGTGTTTATATTGGATTATATGAGGGATAAGATTGGGCTTAAGCCTGAGGAATATGATAAGAAGGATATTAATTTTACAGAAGTTCATTAAAGAATTATTTAAGCGACCCAGAGGCTAGTCTAGGTTGCTTTTTCGCTTACAGTTCAATTTGTTCCGCAAGTTGTGATAAGTAGTCACTGGGTTTTGGCCACCATTCTGCTCTGAAATCGTATTCTTTTTTTCCCACAATTACGTGGCAATGCAATTTGACCTCCTTATCTTCTCCGTAGCCATTGATTCCAAAGATGTCATCTCGAATCGCGTCAGCTACATCGCAAAGATTAATCTTCTTCCCTTCGCGAGCCGTCATTGTCACTGTTTTTCTGCCATTCTCATCGGCATACATTGGCATGGCAATTATGAAATTGCCATCCTTTGAGAAAGACTTCATGATTATGCCTCCTCATTAAGAAAATTTGCTTTTGCAAAAACTGCTAGCCCAGTTTATTTATTTATTTTACCATACTTTTATATAAATTGCAACATATGTAATAAAAACCCTAGCATAGGCTAGGGTTTTATTTATATAATTATATAAATTAGTTATTTACTAGTTCTTTTAATGCTTTACCAGCTTTGAATACTGGAGCTTTTGATGCAGGTATTTTGATTTCTTCTTTAGTTTGTGGGTTTCTTCCTTTTCTAGCTGCTCTTTTTCTAACTTCGAAAGAACCAAAACCAACTAATTGTACTTTATCTCCTTTAACTAATGCTTCTGTGATTGCTTCTGTCATTGCGTTTAAAGAAGCTTCTGCACTTTTCTTAGTTGCTCCTGTTTTAGCAGCTATAGCTGCGATTAAATCAGATTTGTTCATTATACATTACCTCCTATAAAGTTTCGTTTATGTAGATTGTATAAGTATCTACTATTATGATTATTCGTCAAATTTATTTAAAATCCTTCTTTTTTTCACTTATTTTTTATTCTGAATCCTTAGAGGTGTGTCATTTTTTCCTTTTTTTGTATATACATCCGTATACTGTTCTCAGTCTGTAATCAATATATTCCAAGCCTTTCAAGCATTTTGCATAGTTTTGAGCCATATGGAATCATAAGCATTTCTTCTTTTGTAAATATTTTTAAAGCTATTACTGCTAATATATATATTATAACAGCAAATAGTATTGCTATTATTGTAGATATTTTTTCTGCTATCATTCCTGTAAGTATTGTATATAACACATATGATGATACACTCATAATGAATGTTGCTATTACTGGCTTGATTATGAATTTCTTGGTTTTTAAATTTAGTTTTAATGTTTTTTTAAGTACCATGTAACTAACTAGAAATACTACTACGTTGTTTAAACTTGAGCCTATTGCTGCTCCGTTTACTCCTATTATTGGTATTAGTGCTATGTTTGAGATTATCTTTACTACTAATCCTACAAAACCTGATACTGCTGGCACCATTATTCTTCCCATTCCTTGCAACGCTCCATTTGCTGTTTGTGCAAGTACTGAAAATACTATTGTAAATGCACTTAACTGTAGTAATACTGCTCCTGAAGTTGCGTTTGGAAATACTAGATTTAATATTGGCTGTGCAAATACTGCCATTCCAAATGTAAAGGGCAATCCTATTATCATTGTAAGTAACATTGAAAATGATATTCTCCTTGATGCTCCTTTTTTATCTCCTACTGCTATTGCTGCTGAGATTGTTGGAACTAGTGCTGTTGAAAATGCTACGTTGAAGGATAATGGTAATGTTATAAGTGTATCCACTTTTCCACTAAGTATACCATATTGTAATATTGCTTGATTTTCTGGCATATTGAATGCTTCTTTTAGAATTCTTATTACAGTCATTGAATCTACATTTTTGTTAAGTGTTGACATTATCGCACTTATTGCTATTGGGAATGATACCCAAATTATTTTTTTTACTATGCTTATTGCACTTTCTTGTTTTATTCTTCTAAGTGGCTTTTTTGGTTTTCTTTTATATAGTTTATAGTATAATGCTAAATAGCCAAAGCTTAATAGAACTGATAATGTTGTTGCCAAATTTGCTCCTGCTGCCATTATTTTTACATTTGTTCCATACATCATTACTACTATTTCTACTACTACTACTGTTAATGCTGTTTTAAAGATTTGCTCTAATGTTTGTGATTTTGCTGTTGCTGATATTCTGTCTCTTCCATTGAAATACCCTCTCATTACTGATGCTATACTAACGAAAAATATTGCTGGAGATAGTGCGACTAGTGTTAGTTCTGTATCTGGTATTTGTAATATTGCATTTGCAATATATCCTGCTCCGAAAAATAATAATAGTGTTCCGTACTAGTCCTATTGCTCCAAAGGTCATTAGTCCTATTTTTAAAATTCTATCCGCTCCGTCTCTTGTCTCCTACTGCAACTTTTTCTGATACTAGTTTTGATATGGCATTTGGTACTCCTATTGAGGATATTGTAAGGAGTATTGCATATATTTGATATCCACCACTATATATGGCATTTCCTTCATCTCCAAAGCCTTCTCTATTGGTTAGATATACTCTATATACAAATCCCAGAAGCTTTATAAAGACTTGGGATATCATGAGAATGAGCACACTCTTCATGAACCCCTCAGACTTCCCTTTCTTTTTCCTAATTTCTGAGTTTTCCTGCATTTATCTTTTTTCCTTTTTTTATTTAATATATTCTTAATTATATTATTATATTTACCAAATTTCAATATATTTAGAATAAAACAAAAAAATATTTTAAATGCCTTCTAATTCAATCTGATATTCTTCTAGCCATACATCAAATTCGTACAAATATGCTATAAGTTGTGGTTTTGTCATTAGCTGACCATACCATGGTAATATATCATTTTGATCCTCTTCATCTAAAAGTTTATTGATTTCGTCTATATTAAATATCTTATGCATTTTACTATTTGGATTTTTTAGTCTTTCTTTTAGAAGTTTACTTACTTCTTCTTTAAATTTTGGATTATGTGTCTTTGGATATGGATTTTTCTTTCTATCTAGCACTTCGTCTGGTATTTCACCTCTAAAAGCCTCTCTTAATAAATATTTTTCTGTATCTTTGTTGTATTTATAGTCAAATGGCAAGTTCCATAAGTATTCTACAAGTTTTGTATCTGCAAATGGTACTCTTGCTTCTAGGGTTGCATACATTGTCATTCTGTCTTTTCTATCTAGCAAACATTGCATAAAATGAGTCATATTGATATAAAATAGTCTTTTGTCTTTTTTCTCTCTATCCGCTTCTGGTAACTCATTTATAGTATTTTGGTATTCCTCTTCTACTATCTTCTTTAAATTTATTTCTCCTTTTAGATTATCATTTAAAAGGTTTTGCCTATATTCTAAGTTATTTATCCATGGGAATAGTTCTCTATCATTTAGGTCTTTTCTATAAAACCAAGGATATCCTCCAAAAAATTCGTCTGCACATTCTCCACTTAATATTACTTTATAATCTTTTGCAATTTCTTCTGAAAACCACAAAAGTGATGCCTCTATATCAGTCATTCCTGGATAGTCTCTTGCATATAGGCTCTTTTTTAAGTACTCAACTACATCTTCTTGACTTATTGTCTTGTATTTGTGATTTGTTTTAAATGCTTTGCTCATTTCTTCTATATAGTGTTCATCAAGTGAAACTGTGAAATCGGTTTTTTTAAAGTATTTGTCATTACCTTCATAGTCTATTGAGTATGTTGTAAGTGTGTTTTCTTTATTATTCGCAACTATTGCTGTTATTAAGCTTGAGTCTAGACCTCCACTTAGCAATGTTGCTATTGGCACATCTGATACCATCTGTCTTTTTATAGAATCTGTAAGCAAATATTTAACTTTTTCTTTTGCTTCTTCAAAGGTATCTGTATTTGGTTTTGTCTCTACATTCCAATATCTTTTTATTTCAGTTTCTCCATTTTCTTTTATTTTCATATAATGCGCTGGTCTTACTTCGTCTATTCCTGTGAAAATTCCGCTTCCGAAGTTTTTTCGAAGGCCCTAGTGCTAATATCTCTCCGAAGAGATTTTTTGCTCAAATGCGGCTTTATTATTCCTGACTTTAATATTGCTCTTAGCATTGAGGCAAATACTATATCTTCTCCTTTTTTACAATAATATAAAGGTTTAATTCCAAATCTGTCTCTTGCTAGAAATAGTTCTTTCTTCTTTTTATCATATACTCCAAATGCAAATATACCTTCCATCTTGTTTAATACTTTTTCTTTGTATTCTGCATATCCTTTTAAGATTACTTCTGTATCTGATGTTGTATCAAATATATAGCCTTTTTCTCTTAAGTCTTCTTTTAATTCTTCTGTATTGTATAGTTCTCCGTTATATGTAATTATATATTCTTTGTAGTACATAGGTTGATTTCCGATTCTCTAAATCTACTATTGCTAATCTTTTATGTCCTAACATTATATTTTGCTCAAAATAATATCCTGTATTATCCTTCCCTCTGCAAGACATTAAGTCTAACATTTCTTTAAATTTGTTTTGATTTTCATTTAAGCTTTCTTTATGATTAAGCCACCCACATATAGCACACATATTATATCTCCTCCTTTTTCTTTATTTATAATATGCAAGGTAACTTTTTTGGTTAAAGGTAATATGATATATATTGAAATGGAGGATGTTATGAAATTTTTATTTTTAGGTGGAGATAAAAGATATAGATATTTGATGAAAGACTTATCTAATGAGCATAATATTTTTTGTGTTGGTTTTAATAATCTATCTTTTGATGCTGATATACTCAATATAAATGAGGTTGATTTAAATTTGTTTGATGTTATTTTACTTCCTATTAGTGGTATTAATGATAATATGGAAATTAAAACTGAGATTCGGAAATATTAAACTTACTTATGATATGTTTTCTCACTTAAATACTAATACTTTATTTTTTACTGGTCTTAAGACTGATAAAATTTTAGAGCTTATTCCTAAGTCTCAAATTATTAGTTTTCTAGATTTTGAAGAAGTAGAAAGTATTAATAATGAACTTACTGTACAAGGTACTCTTGCTGATATTAGGGATAGAAAAAATGATACTGTCTGTGTTATTGGTTATGGTACTCTTGGTAAAGAACTTTATTGGAGATTACATGATGCTGGTATTATAACTTTTGTTATTTCTAGACCCAAAGAACTTATTTATCAAGATAAAGTTATGAATTATTACCCCCTAAACGACCAGAATATCTTACAAGTATTTAAAGTATGCGATATAGTCATCAATACTGTTCCATATAATATAATCCCTGAGGAAGCAATCTCGTGTGAATATGTGCCATATATTTTGGACATTGCTTCATACCCTTATGGTATAAATGAAGAAATTATAAAAAAATACAAAGAAAATATAAAATATAATCTATATCTTGGAATTCCTAGCAAATATGCTCCTAAAGAAGCATCTGAAATTTTACTTACAACAATAAAGAAAGTGATTGATGTAAAATGAAACTTGGTGTAGTAATAACAGCATCTTTTTGTACTTTAAAAAAAGTATTAGTTGTGTTAAGAGAATTAAAAGCTGAAGGATATGAGCTATATCCTGTACTTTCTAACAAAGTAGTAGACTATGATACAAGATTTGGAAAAGCGGAAGATTTTGTACATGAAGTAGAAAGCATTTGCGAAAGGCAAATTGTAAAGGACATAGTAGAAGCCGAAAAATTTGGTCCTATGTATAAAATGGACGCCATGATAGTACTTCCTGCTACTCGGTGATTTTATGGCTAAAATGGCTAATAGCATAACTGACAATGCTGCAAACTTAGCTGTAAAAGCAACCCTTAGAAATCAAAGCCCTATTATAGTAGCAGTGTCAACCAATGATGGTTTAGGCTTAAGTGGGCAAAACATAATGACATTAATGAATTTAAAATACGTATATTTCGTACCTTTTGGGCAAGATGACTATGTAAAAAAGCCAAATTCTTTAGTTGCACATTTTGACCTAGTCATTCCAACAATTGAAGAAGCTCTAGAAGGGAAACAAATACAGCCCCTTTTAAAAGAATACGAAAAAAATAAGTAAAATTTATACACAAATAGAGCTAGCTACGATAGCTAGCTCTATTTGTTGCGAAAATAAATTACTGTGATTTTTCTGCCTTTTTCTTTCTTGAACTTGAAATATGTTGTGCAATTCCTAATGTAGCAAAAATGGCTACCATTGAACCACACCACACCAAAATCATTTTGTTAGAATTATCCCAAGAAATTTCTTTGTATTTCTCTTCTAGCTGTTCTTGTCTTGTAGTTTGCATTCTCTCTTTTACCACAGTTTTAAAATCATTTGATACAGTTGCTTTCAATCTAGTTTCATTATCAATGCTACAGAGAATTGCGAAACTATCTTCCCCCTGAGTGATTAAACACTTGCCATTTGTAAGCTCCCTTAATTTCATTATATCAATAGTCCCATCTTGGTGTATGTATTCATCAATTGCTGTTTCTAGCATTCTATATCCATCTTCATTATAGACATATTTTTCATCTATCAAATTGCTTTCATACTCCATGTATTCTCTATTGGAAACCCACTTTGTTCCTTCACTCAAGAGCACTGCAGTTATAATTACGATAATTATCGAAAGTATCAATTGATACTTTTCATAGAAATCGCAAAAGTATCTTTTATTTTTCATATGTTTTCCTCCTCAAAAATGTTTTTATTGAAACCGTACTATATATTAACCTGTAAACACAGGAGAATTTTTACTTTGAGTCTTACTCAAATACATTTTAATTATATCATGGTTTTATGCAAAATGCTATCTTCATATTACATTTTTTCTAAAAAATATGTAACCTACAAGTTTTTCATCTCACAGGTTACATATCATTATATTTTTTGTAAAGTTAACTAAGCTTCCTCATAAAAAGCTTTATAGGTTCTATATGCACTATAAATATCATACTTACTTGCAACTTCATAAGGAGAGTGCATTGATAAGACAGGAACTCCGCAATCTATTACCTCTACTCCTTTGTTCGCAAGAATATAAGCTATTGTGCCTCCTCCGCCTACATCTACTCTGCCTAGTTCTGATATTTGATATTTAATATCATTTTTTTCTAATATTCCTCTTAGTTTTGCAATAAATTCTGCGTTCGCATCTGATCCTCCAGCTTTTCCCCTAGAACCTGTATATTTATCAAAAGATATTCCATATGCTGAATATGCACAGTTTGTTCTATCTGATACTGCTCCATAAATTGGATCATATGTTACTCCTACATCTGCTGATAACATGCTTGAATTGCAAAATACTTTATTTAATAGATTTGGTCTGTTTTCTCCTGATTTATTTAGTAACTCTGATATAAAGTAATCAAAAGTTTGAGATTCCATACCTGTATTTCCCATACTTCCTACTTCTTCTTTATCTGATAATATGCATATTGCTGTTTTTTCTATATTTTGAGCTTCTAAAATTGCTCTTAGTGATGTATATGCACATATTTTATCGTCATGTCCATAGCCTGCTACCATACTTTTATCAAAACCAAGGCTTTTTGCATTAAAAGCTGGTACTAATTCAAGTTCTGAGCTTAAGAAGTCTGCTTCTACTATTCCATATTTTTCATTCAATAATTTTAGTACATTTAGTTTTACTCTATCTTTGACACCTTCTCCTTCATATGGCATGTTACCAATTAGAAGATTTAAATCTTCTCCATTAATTCCTTCGTCTAATTTTCTTTGTAGCTGTTCTTTTGCAAGGTGTGGTAATAGGTCTGTGATTGTAAAAATTGGGTCTTCTTCATCTTCGCCTATTTTTACTGTAATTTTTTCTCCATTTGGTTTTACTATTACTCCATGAATTGCAAGAGGAATTGCTGTCCATTGGTATTTTTTTATTCCTCCATAATAATGTGTGTTAAAATATGCAAATTCTGTATCTTCATATAGTGGGTTTGGTTTTAGGTCTAGCCTTGGAGAGTCTATATGGGCTCCTACTAGGTTTAGCCCTTCTTCTAGTTTTTTGTTTCCTATTACTGCAATGTATAGGCTTTTACCTCTGTTATTGAAGTATACTTTATCTCCTGCTTTTATGCTATCTACTGTGGCTATATCTTTAAAATTATTTTCTGCTAAGATTTTTACTGCTCCTTCTACAAATTCTCTTTCTGTTTTTGCTCTATTTAAAAACCATATATATTCGTCTGAAAATTTGAATATTGTATTTTTTTCTTCTGAAGTTACTGTTTCCCAGCCTGAAGATTTTGTGTTGAAGAGTTTCTCCTCTAATTCCTTTGCTTCTGATTTTTCCATTGTTTTTCCTCCTTTAATTTTTTTGTCAATGTTTAATAAGTAGAGCTGTATTAAACATTGAATCTGAATAAGACTATATCTCCATCTTGCATAATGTAGTCTTTACCTTCTTGACGTAAAAGTCCCTTTTCTTTTACTGCATTCATTGAGCCTTCTTCTTTTATTAGGTCATCGTATGATACTATTTCGGCTTTTATAAAACCTCTTTGTATGTCTGAGTGAATTTTCCCTGCCGCTTCTGGTGCTTTTGTACCTTTTTTTATTGTCCATGCTCTTACTTCTGGTTTTCCAGCTGTTAGAAATGACATTAGTCCGAAGTAGGTCATAACTTGCTTTTATTACTTTGTCTAGTCCACTTTCTTCTAGTCCTAGTGCTTCTAGCATTTCTTTTTTATCTTCCCCTTCTAGGGTTGATAGTTCTTCTTCTATTTTTACACATAGTGGAATTACTTTTGCATTTTCTGTTTTTGCATATTCTCTTACTTCTTTTACTTTTGGGTCTGTGTCTGCTGATAAAATTTGATTTTCGTTTATATTTGCAATGTATAGTATAGGCTTAATTGTAAGCAAATATGCATCTTTTACTATTTCCATTTCTTCTTCTGTAAATTCTATTGTTCTAGCTGATTTTCCGTTCTTCTAATACTTTTTTTATTTTTTCTAATACTTCTACTTCAAATGCATATTTTTTGTCTGCTTTAAGCATTTTTTTTGCTTTTTCTATTTTTTTGTCTATTGTTTCTATATCTGCAAGGATTAGTTCTAGGTTTATCGTTTCTATGTCTCTAAGTGGCGCTATTCCTCCGTCTACATGAACTACGTTGCTGTCTTCAAAGCATCTTACTACTTCACATATGCTATCTACTTCACGGATATGTGATAAAAATTTGTTTCCGAAGTCCTTCGCCTTTACTTGCTCCTTTTACTAGTCCTGCTATGTCTACAAATTCTACTACTGCATGTGTTGTTTTTTCTGGCTCATAGATTTTAGCAAGTTCATCTAATCTCTCGTCTGGTACTGCTACCATTCCTACATTTGGTTCTATTGTACAAAATGGATAATTTGCACACTCTGCTCCTGCATTTGTTATTGCATTAAACATTGTGCTTTTTCCTACATTTGGAAGTCCTACTATTCCTATTTTCATTTTGTGTTCCTTTCTTTGCTTAAATTTATGTTATTATTATATTTCCTTTTTTGAATTATTGCAAGTATTTTTTGTATAATCTTTATGTGTCAGTGAAGCCAGCTATTATAGCTGGCTTCACTGACTATGAAAAATAATTTATAGAAAATTTTTACGTTTTTTTATCTTTGACACCGCACATGCACACTCTATTGTAGCTCCCATAATAAGAAGCGCAACAATATAAATAGCTACAAACATCACAAATGTATTAAGATATATTGATATTTTGATGCCTTCTAAATAGGCTTCCTCTGTAGGATGCATTCTTTTTCTAGAAAAAGTGCTAAAATCATTTGATATAGTAACAGTTACCTCTGGAATATAATCGTATTCTTCGATACTTTTTTCCTTAGAACTACAAACTATTTGGAACGTTTCTTCATAGAAATTGATTTCAGTATCTGTAGCTTGCAATAGTGTCTGGATGTCAATCATTCCGTCTTCATAAACGCAATTGTCGATTACCTCTTCTAACTGCTCATAGGTTTCTACGTCGTAAACATAGCATCCTGTCTCTAGCTTACTTTTGTATTCTTTCCCTACTACTAGGCTTGCTACGCCAACAAAAATCACGAAAAGCACAACAGCAATAATAAGTATTAGCAATCTTTGGTGTTTATCATACCAGTCGCAAAAATAGCCCTTATTTTTCATATATCTTCCTCCTCAAAAATATTTTTATTGAAACTGCCATATATATTAACCTGTAAACACAGGAGAATTTTTGCTTTGAGTTTTGCTCAAATTGATTTTAATTATATCATAGTTTTATGTAAAATACTAGTAGTTTTATTAATTTTTTAATTTTAAGAGGCCTTATAAATGAGCACTTGGGTTAATGCTTATTTGTAAGACCTCTTTTATCTCCAATTATTGTTATATATCTATATTGAGATTTTAAAAACTTTTTTGAACTAACTTATTTTTGACATAACTTTTTTAATTTTGTTTTTATACTAAAGCATGGTACTTTTTTTAGCTCTTGTATATCGTCTTTATTCTTGTCTATTAAGTCTTCTGTTTCTTGAAAGGTCTCTGCCAATAATTGCCCTAGTTCTTTTTTAAATTCTGTAAATCTCTTGTCTAATTTTTCGTCTATTCTTTTGTCCATTCTCTCTTCTAATTCTTTTAAATCTTCTTTTGTGGCCATTTGTCCTTGCATCGTATTCATTTGTTTTTGCATTGTACCCATATTCTCTTGCATTATTTCCATTTGGTTTTGCATTATACTCATTTTATCTTGCATTGTTCCCATTTGGTTTTGCATTATTGTCATTTTATCTTGCATTGTTACCATTTGGTTTTGCATTATACTCATTTTATCTTGCGTTGTTCCCATTTGATTTTGCATTATTGTCATTTGTCCTTGTAATGTTAATATAGCACTTAACATTTTGTCTGTTTTGGTTTCTTCTGCTTCCTCCATATTTTCTCCTCCTTTCTTTTTTATTTGTATGTACTTATTTTACCATTTAGTAAAATAAGTGTCAAGTACTTTTGGGAATTTATATAAAAAACATGAAGGCTACCCTAATAAATTAGAGTGCCCCCATTTCTCTTTTCCCATATTTCTATTATAGAGTGTATTTTTGTGTTTGTCAAGTTGTTTTTTCTAATAAATTTTATATTATGATTCATTTATGATAATATCTTAATAATTCAATTGAGAAAATGTCTTAACAAAGAAATAATTGTTCTCCATAATGGTATAATTAATAATCATTAAATTTAAACGGAGGAACAAATGAGAAAGGTAGAATTAAAAATGA
>JAAVZW010000020.1 GCA_022791835.1 Clostridia bacterium
TCAATGAGAGTTCCACCTTTCTCATAATGTCCTCCTTAGATTTAAATAATATTTTTATTATATCATTTAAGAGAACATATATTTTTTAGTTGGGACATTTTTTCATTTCATTACTTAAGACATTATCACATTTCTTTCATATTCACACAAAATTCACGAAAACAAGCTTGACTTTTTGGCAGATACAGAATAAAATAAAATTTACAATACTATACTTACTATGAGCTTTATTTTATATAGAAAAAAGGTGAAGTAATGTTAAAATTAAAAAATATAACCAAAGAATATAAAACAGGTGATGAAGTAGTCAAAGCATTAAAAGGAATAGATATAGAATTTAGAGAAAACGAATTTGTATCAATTCTAGGTCAATCAGGTTGTGGAAAGACTACTCTTTTAAATATTATTGGAGGACTAGATCAATATACAAGTGGAGACCTAGTAATCAATGGAAAATCAACTAAAGATTACAAAGACAGAGACTGGGACACATACCGAAACCACTCAGTAGGTTTTGTATTCCAAAACTATAACCTAATCCCACACCAAACAGTCCTATCAAATGTAGAACTAGCATTAACTATATCAGGAGTATCAAAAACTGAGAGAAGGAAAAGGGCAAAAGAAGCTTTAGAAAAAGTAGGTCTAGCAGACCAACTAAACAAAAAGCCTAATCAAATGTCAGGCGGACAAATGCAAAGAGTTGCAATTGCAAGAGCCTTAGTAGGAAACCCAGACATTCTTTTAGCAGATGAACCAACAGGAGCATTAGACTCTGCAACATCAGTGCAAATAATGGATTTATTAAAAGAAATTGCAAAAGATAAACTAGTAATAATGGTAACTCACAACCCAGAATTAGCAGACAAATACTCAACAAGAATAATAAAATTACTAGATGGAAATGTAATAGGCGATTCGAATCCATATAAAGAAGGAGAAGAAAAAAAGAAAGAAGTAAACACCAAAAAAACATCAATGTCATTCCCAACAGCTTTATCACTAAGCCTAAACAACCTAATGACAAAAAAAGGAAGAACCTTCCTAACAGCATTTGCAGGAAGCATAGGAATAATAGGAATAGCAACAATAATGTCTCTATCAAATGGAGTACAAAAATATATATCAAAAGTAGAAGAAGACACCCTATCTTCATATCCAATAAGCTTAGAAGAAACAACAATAGACATGGGAGATATGATGAAATCAATCTCAGGCATGGCTGAAGAAAAAGAAGAAACAGTAGGAGAACGGCAAAATAGAATCAAGTCCAATGATAAACAACCTAATAAAAATGCTATCAGCACAAACAAACAGCAATAACCTAGAAGAATTCAAAAAATTCATAGAAGAAAATGGCTTAAACATAGGAGACCACACAAACGCTGTACAATACAAATACAACCTAGACTTAAACATATATAATAACAATGCAAATAGTGAAAAATATGTTAAAACATCTCCAAATCAAATACTTAAAAATTTAGGCATGGAGCAAATGCAAGAAATGCAAACTAAAATGTATGGTAATACATTTGGCTCATATGAAATATGGGAAGAAATGCTAGACAATGAAGAATTGCTAAAAACCCAGTATGACCTACTAGCAGGAGAATGGCCAAAAGAATTCAATGAAGTAGTACTAATAGTAGATGAAGATACAAAGCTAAGTGACTATACACTGTATTCACTAGGATTGCTAGACCCAGAAGAACTAACAGAAAAATACAAAGCTGTTATGAAAGGCGAAAAAGTAGAAGAAATACCAAAACAAACTTACACATATGATGAACTATTGAACTTAAAGTTTAAATTAGTTTTAAATACAGACTACTATGTGAAAGATGGCAAGTATTGGAAAGATATGTCAGAAGACGAAGAATATATGAAAAAGCTACTAGAAGAAGCAGAAGAACTAAAAGTAATAGGGATAATCAAAAAGAATGAAGAAAGTTTAATAGCAGCAGTAACAGGAGGAATAGGTTATAAACCAGAACTAAAAGAATATGTAATAAACAAAGTAAATGAAAGTGAAATAGCTAAAGAGCAAAAACAAAATGAAAAAATAAATGTATTTACAGGATTAGAATTTAATGAAAAACAAAAAGAATTTGATTATAACAGCTTATCAAACGAAGAAAAGGCATATATATCACGCTTAAGCCAAGCGGAACTAGCAGAACTAATGAAAACATATGCAGAAAATAATGAAGCAACCTATGAAACAAATCTAACAAAGCTTGGGGTAGTAAACGAAGAAGAACCAAGTGGAATAAACCTATACCCAATCAACTTCGAGTCAAAAGAAAAAATAGCAGATATAATTGAACAATATAACCAAAAACAAAGAGACGAAGGCAAAGAAGAAAACGTAATCACATACTCGGACTTAGTAGGTACAATGATGAATTCAGTAACAGCAATAATAGACGTAATAAGCTATGTACTAATAGCATTTGTAAGCGTATCACTAGTAGTATCATCAATAATGATAGGAATAATAACTTATATTTCAGTACTAGAAAGAATAAAAGAAATAGGAATACTAAGAAGTATAGGAGCATCAAAGAAAGATATATCAAGAGTATTTAACGCAGAAACTCTAATAGTAGGTTTAGTTGCAGGGGTACTTGGAATAGGTATAACTATGATAATCTGCATACCAGCAAATATAATAATAAAAAGTGTAGCAGGAGTATCAAATATAGCATCACTTCCAATAATCGGAGGCCTAATCCTAATTGCAATAAGCATAATCCTAACAGTAATAGCAGGACTAATCCCAGCAAAACTAGCAGCCAAAAAAGACCCAGTAGAAGCACTTAGAACAGAATAATTAATAGAAAAAATTAAAAAGTAAATTTGAGCGTAAATGTCAAATTTGCTTTTTTTCATAATTTATGCTAAAATAAAAAAGTTAAAACAATATTCACATAAAAGGGGCGAAATAGATGAATGTCTTTCTTACACTAGCTTTTTTATTTTTTATAGGAAGCATAATGGGTTGGATATTAGAATTATTTTTTAGAAGAATAATCTCAAAAGGAGAATGGATAAACCCAGGATTTTTAGTTGGACCATATTTACCACTATATGGTTTTGGACTATGCATATTTTACCTATTATCACAAATAAAAATAGATGATAGTGTAATAATATTACTAATAATGACAGCCACAGTTACAGGTATAGAATACATTGCAGGATTAATATTTATAAAAGGTATGGGAGTAAAATTGTGGGACTACTCAAACAATTGGGGGAATGTAGATGGACTAATATGTCCACTATATACATTATTTTGGGGTATACTTGCAACTATTTATTACTATTTTGTAAGCCCATATGTACTAACATCTTTATCATGGCTTGCGGACAACCTTGCTTTTAGTTTCTTCATAGGTTTTTTCTTTGGCGTAATAATTATAGATACAATATATAGTACAAATCTAATAGTAAAAATACGTAAATTTGCAATAGAAAATGGATTAGTTGTAAAATATGAAGAATTCAAATCAAGTATATTACAACAAGCACTTAAAAATAAAGAAAAGTACTCATTTATATTTGCAATAAGTAATAATGTAAAAACAATAGAAAAACATATAAACGCATATATGAAGTTGCAATTTAAGCGTACAGACAAAATCAAAAGAACAATAAATTTATTTTTAAAAGATAAAGTAAAACTAAAACAAAAAGGGGAAAAAAATGAAAGCAGTAGTTCAGAGAGTGAAGAGAGCGAGCGTAACAGTTAATAAAGAGCAAATCGGTAGTATAGACGAGGGATTATTAGTATTACTAGGAGTAACACATGAAGACACTGAAGAAAATGTAGATTATCTAGTAAAAAAAATATTAAATTTAAGAATATTCAAAGATGAACAGGATAAAATGAATTTATCTGTAAAAGATATAGGAGGAGAGCTACTAGTAGTATCACAATTTACACTATATGCAGATACTAGCTCACGGAAATAGACCAAGTTTCACAAATGCTGCAAAACCAGAAAGAGCGAATAAGCTATATGAATACTTCAAAGAAGAATGCAAGAAAACAGGGATAAAAGTAGAAAACGGAGAATTCGGAGCAAATATGCAGGTAGAGTTAATAAACGATGGACCAGTAACAATAATTCTTGAAAAGTAAAACATGTAACATTTGAAAAACAAACATTACATGTTTTACTTAAAATTCGCTATGAGTTAGGCTTCGTAGCTCTAGTATGACTTATTAATCCGCACTTTGACAAAAGTATGCTTCTGATGCTAATAGGTATTTTACTCCCTTATATTAGGATTAGTAACAATATACCTAACATAGAACAGTCCAGTCTTACCAGAAAGAGTAGGAGCAAATTCTACGGGAGAAAGCCCGGTAAGCTTCCTAATCTGAGTGATATCAGAGCTAAAAGCATAGCCTCTTACCAAAGAAGGCTCGTTTTGAGTTGCTACACTTTGAGCTTGAGAGAAAATCTGCTCAATGTAATCACCCCGAGAAAGCAAACCAGAGAGACCTGCTGGATTGTGGTTTCGCGTTGAAAAATTTAAAGTGAATACTGCCACGGTGTCATAAAACCTCCAAATTTCATAAATTGTGCGAAAGCTAAGTCATACTGTTATTTGACAAGGGACTAGTCCCTAAAGTCAATAGATTAATTATACTATGTTATTTAATCAAATTCAATATTTAATAAAAAATTAATAAAAAAACATTGGCTTTTTAAAAAATTTATCGTATAATAAAGAATAGAGAGGATAAATCTATGATAGTCAGAGTAAAAGATAATTCTATAAAAAGAATTAAAGAAAAAAGAGAATTTTTGCTTTACCTAATGAAAATAAAACATCATATAAAAATAAAAAATATGCTTAGTAAATATATACAACATGGCAATACTACAGTATACACACATTCACGTAATGTTGCATATTATAGTTTTTTATTCGCTAAATTTTTAGAAACAAGACTAGGTGCAAGGATAAATTACGAGATTTTAACAGTAAGTGCCATGTTCCATGATTTCTTTTTATACGATTGGCATAAAACAGAAGGAAGACCAAGACTTCACGGATTTAGACATCCACAAATAGCAAGCAGAAACGCAGAAAAGTTTTATCACATAAATGAAACAGAAAAACAAATTATAGAATCACATATGTGGCCATTAACACTTACTAAATTCCCAAAAACTACAGAAGCAAAAGTTATATGTATAATAGACAAATGCTGTAGCACAGCAGAAACTTTTAAAAGAGCATAAAAGGAGAAAAAGATGAGAGATATATTTATTACAAACGATATAAAATATATAGGAGCAAATGACAAAGATATAGACTTATTTGAAAGTCAATACATTGTGCCAAATGGTATATCATATAATTCATATCTAATAAACGATGAAAAAATAACTATAATGGACACAATAGATAAAAGAAAAACAGACGAGTGGCTAGAAAATCTAGAAAGAGAATTAAAAGGAAACAAACCATATTATCTAGTAATATCACACTTAGAGCCAGATCATGCTTACAATATTGAATTATTATCTAAAAAATATCCAGAAATGAAGCTAATAGGAAACAACAAGACCTTTGCATTTTTACCACAATTTTTCGATATACCAAACTTAGAAGAAAGAAAAATAGAAGTAAAAGAAGGAGAAGAAATCAGTCTTGGAAAGCATATTTTAAAATTCATAATGGCTCCAATGGTTCATTGGCCAGAGGTTATGGTTACATATGAAAAAACAGAAAAAATTCTATTTTCAGCAGATGGTTTTGGAAAGTTTGGAGCATTAGACATAGATGAGGACTGGGCATGTGAAGCTAGAAGATACTATTTCAACATAGTTCGGAAAATATGGAATGCAAGTACAAGCCCTTCTTAAAAAGGCACAAAATTTAGAAATAAAAACGATATGCCCACTCCATGGACCAATTCTAAAAGAAAATTTAGAATATTACATAGAGAAATACGATATATGGAGTAGCTACAAACCAGAAGCAGATGGAGTATTTATAGCATATGCATCAATTCATGGAAACACAGCAGAAGCAAGCAAATATTTAGCAAAAATCCTTGAAGAAAAAGGAGCAAAAAAAGTATCAATTATGGATTTAGCAAGATGTGATATAGCAGAAGCAATAGAAGATGCATTCAAATATGACAAAATAATTTTAGCAGCTTCAAGTTATAACTTTGGGGTATTCACGCCAATGGAACATTTTCTAAATGAACTAAAAGGTAAAAACTATCAAAACAGAAAAATGGGAATCATAGAAAATGGAACTTGGGCACCAAGTGCAGGAAAATGTATTAAAGAAGCATTAGAAACAATGAAAGATATACAAATTTGTGAACCAATGGTAACAATAAAATCAACATTAAAAGAAGATACTAAAAAAGAATTAGAATTTTTAGCGGAAAATATATTAAAAATATAAAACTAAAAGGAGGAACTCATGAATAATTTTAGCAAAATACTATGGGGAATAGTCTTAATAGCTTTAGGAATAGTAATAGGACTAAATGCACTAAACATAACAAGCATAAATCTCTTATTTAAGGGATGGTGGACTTTAATCATAATAATTCCATGCTTAATAAATTTATTTAATACAAAAGAATCAGGAAAAACAGGAGACCTAATAGGAGTAGTTGTAGGAGTTGCTTTATTGCTTGCAGTAAGAGATATAATAAGTTTTTCACTAATTTGGAAACTACTAATACCAATAATACTTGTAGCAATAGGACTTTCAATGATATTTAATGAAACAATAAAAGCAAAAGTAACAAACAAAGTAAAAGAAGCATCAAAAGATGGACTAGAAAACATTACAGCAACATTTGCATCACAAAAAGTAAATAAAGATGGAGAAAATTTCAAAGGAGCAAACCTAGACAGTGTATTTGGAGGAGTAACACTAGACCTAAGACAAGCAAATATAGAAAAAGAAGCAGTTATAAAAGCAAGTGCAATATTTGGAGGAGTAGAAATATTTGTCCCTTCAAATATAAATCTAAAAGTGAAAGGAACACCAATATTCGGAGGAGTTTCAAATAAAGTAATCAACAAGAAAGAAAATGAAAAAACAATATATATAGATGCCTTCTGTATGTTTGGGGGTGTAGATATAAAATGAATGGAATTCAAAAAGCAATAAAAATATTAGCAATATGTTTTGCAGTGATAATAATCATAAATATATTCGGATGGATGATATTTGGAATATCACTTTTTGTAAATATAGTAGACGGAGATAACGAATTACAAGGCGAACAACTAGAAGATATGAAAGAATATAGATATTCATTTGAAGAATATAATGGACTAAATGAGATAGAAATTGAGATACCATATTCAGAACTCAATATTGTAACAGGTGCAGAAGAACTATTAGTACAAACAAATAAAGTAACTTATAATACAGAAGTAATACTACGAAATAGAAAGCTAAAAATAAAGGAAACAGACAATTGGTTATGGAAAACAAAAGTAGAAGGAGTAGTTAATGTAAAAATACCAAAAGGAATTTCCCTAAGTGAACTAGACATAGACACAGGTGCAGGAAAAGTAACCATAGATGGAGTAAATGCAGAAGAACTAAAACTAGCACATGGAGCAGGAAAATTGGAAATAACAAACTCTAAATTCCAAAAAACAAAAGTAAGCACAGGTGTAGGAGAAACAAGCATAAAAACTTCAGTACTAAACGACTTAAAACTAGAAGCAGGAGTACGGAAGAGTTGAAATAAATGGAGACATTACAGGAAACAGTAAAATAGAATGTGGCATGGGTGAGACAGTAGTAAATCTAGTAAGAGAAAAAGACAAATACAAAATAATAGCCGAAAAAGGAATAGGAAGCCTAAAAATAGATGGAAAAGAACAATCAGGAGAAACTTCACAAGGTGATAGCAAAGACATAATAAAAATAGAAGGTGGAATAGGTAGTATAAAAGTCAACTTCAAATAAAACCTAAATACCACTATAACGAAGAAATAATAGAAAGTAAGAAACTTCACAGTACTTATGCTGTGAGGTTTTTTGTTTTCTTATATTATTTATATAAAAAAATATTAAAAAATCCTTAATGTCACTTACTTGTCACTTTGCAAGTTGTATAATAAAGATAAAGAAATAAACGGAACTTTCCATCGTTTACACGATGAAAATTCCTACTATATAAAAAATAGGAGGTTTTTATGGAAATCTTAAAAGTAGAGAATTTAAGCAAAATATATGGGGAAGGAGGAACCAAAGTAGTTGCACTAGACAATATTTCATTTGCAGTAAACAAAGGAGAATTTGTTGCAATAGTTGGAGCATCAGGGAGTGGAAAATCTACACTTTTACACTTAATAGGAGGAGTAGATAGACCAACTTCAGGCAAAGTATATATAGATGGAAAAGATATCTATAAGTTTTCAGATGATGAATTAGCAATATTTAGAAGAAGGCAAGTAGGACTTATTTATCAATTTTACAACTTAATTCCAATACTAAATGTAGAAGAAAACATATTGTTACCACTAGACTTAGATAATAGAGATGTAAATAAAAAAACACTAGAAGATTTAATAACACTTCTAGGACTAAAAGAAAGAAGACATCATCTGCCAAGTGAACTATCACGGAGGGCAACAACAAAGAACATCAATAGGAAGAGCAATGATAACAAACCCAAGCATAATCCTAGCAGACGAACCAACAGGAAATCTAGATACCAAATCAAGTGATGAAATCGTAGCACTTCTAAAAAGGTCAAACAGAGACTATAAACAAACAATAATCATGATAACCCACAATATGGAAATAGCAAAACAGGCAGATAGAATCATAAGACTAGAAGACGGAAAAATAAAATAGAAAGGGGAAAAACAATGAATGTTCTAAAACGTTTAGCGGTAAAAAACCTAAAAAAGAACAAAAAGAGAACAATAAGCACAGCAATAGGTATCATATTATCAACAGCCCTTATATGTGGAACAGCTACATTAGTTACAAGTTTTCAAAAAACATTAATACAAAATGCAATAAATGAAACAGGATACTATCATATACAGTTAGCCGATATAACAGAAGATGAACTAAAAGACATAAAAGCTAATAGAGACATAAAAAACATAGTAGAAACAGAAGAAGTAGGATATGCCATTTTGCCAGAATGTAAAAACGAAGATAAGCCATATGTAAAGGTATTATCAATCTCAGAAAGTACTTTTAAATACTTAAATTTCAAATTAACTGAACGGTAGAATTGCACAAAATGAAAATGAAATAGTAATATCGAAACATATGATAATCAATGGAGGAGTTAACTTAGATATAGGAGATACACTATTATTAGATATAGGAGAAAGACAGACAGAGGATGGTTACAGACTAAATCGGAAATAACCCATATATAGCAGAGAATGGCGACGAAAAATTAGTAAATACAAAGAAACAAGAATTCAAAATAGTACGGAATAATAGAAAGACCAGAATATTCATTTGAAGAATACTCTGACCCAGGTTACACAGTCATAACAACAAATAATAGAGGATATTCAAAAAATATATATCTAGCCTTAGAAAAACCACAAGATTACAGTACTTCAATTCCAGAATTACTTCGGATTGCAAAGTTATAATCAAGTAAAAAGCCACGAGGGAGAAGCAAAATATCAATATGATTTGAACAATGAATTACTAAGATGGGAAGCGTTTGCCTTTTCAGATAGCACAATAGGTATGCTATTTAATACAGCAGGAGTAATAATTGGAGTAATAATTTTCACAAGCGTATATTGCATAAGAAACTCATTTGCAATATCAATAACAGAAAAAATGAAAATGTATGGAGAGCTAGCATCAGTAGGAGCAACGAAAAAACAAATTAGAAAAAGTGTAATTTTTGAAGGAATGGCACTAGGAATAATTAGTGTTCCTATACGGAATAATATCAGGCTTAGGAGCTATATACATCCTACTTAAAATAGTAGGAGCATTGCTTGGAGAATTCCTATTTGAAGGAATAGATGGAATACTATTCTCAGCAAATATATGGGCAATTATAATATCAATAGTATTAGGATTTGTAACAATATACCTATCAGCATTTATATCAGCAAAAAGAGCAAGTAAAGTAAATCCTATAGAATTACTTAGAAATTCAGCAGAAATAAAAATAAAGCCTAATAAACTAAAAGTACCAAAAATAATTGCAAAACTATTCAAAACAGGAGGAATACTAGCATACAAAAACTTAAAAAGAAGCAAAAAGAAATACAGAACAACAGTGATTTCAATAGCAGTAAGTGTGTGTATATTTATTACAATGAACACATATATAACAAATATGTTTGATATAAGCTCAAAATACTATAAAGACCAAGATTACAACATAAGAATATCAAGTGGAAGAGAAGAAGTGGACCTAAAACAATTCTTAACACTTGATGGAATAGAAAAGTCTTTCTTACAATATCAAGAAGAACACTCTAATTATTTCAGAATATATGATAAAACAAAATTAGAACCAAACAATCCATATGAAGAATACTTTGAAGGAGAATATGTAGGGATAGAATTTGTAGGGTTAGATGATGAAACTTTTAAAAGCTATGTAAAGAAAATTGGTGGAGACTATGAAAAACTCAAAGACCAAGTAATCCTTATAGATGATTATGAATACATGGAAAGAGTAGGGGATAAAGTAATAGCAGAAACTAGAAGAATATATAACTACAAAGAAGGAGAAGAAATAAAAGGAAGATATGGCAATTCAGGCACAAAAATGGTGGATGATAAACCAGTGGAAATTTTCCAAAATGATAAAGAAATAAGTTTCAAAATAGGAAAAATAACAGATACAAAACCTTATGGAAGAGAAAATAGTTATTATTATGGAGGATATATAGTACTAAATGTAGATAGATGTCAAACAGTAAATTTCAAACTAGAATATGTATCAATACAATCAGATAACCCAGATTTACTAGAGCAAAAAATAGTAGCAACAAATAACAATGCATATGTAAGAAATTTAGAAAGAGAAGCAAAAGAAAACAAATCTATGTTACTTGTAATAGAAATATTCCTTTATGGATTCATAGGAGTAATAACATTAATAGGAGTAACAAATATATTTAACACAATAACTTCTAACATGGAATTAAGGCAAAAAGAATTTGCAATGCTAAAAAGCATAGGAATGACAAAAAAAGAATTTAGCAGAATGATAAATCTAGAAACTGTATTTTATGGAACAAAATCACTACTTTACGGAATAATCCTAGGCACAGGAGGAACTCTACTACTATATAATGCAATAAAAGACAATCTAAAAGAATTCCAATGGCCAATAATAGCGACAGTGCTAGCATCAGTATCAGTATTTATATTAATATTTATAATAATGAAATACAGTGTAAGAAAAATAAACAAACAAAATACCATTGAAACTATAAGAAAAGATAATATTTAGTTATATTTTATGCAAATAATCTTGACTACCATGGAAAATATGTAGAAGTGTAACTACATGATTATAGTTATCGGTTTCATATATTATAATATAATTTCCAACAGGAATTTTTCTTAAATTACGATTTTGAAGTTGTTTAGAACCATAAATTTTGGAATAACCTTCAGGGAATAAATCTAATTTTGAAATAGTAGACTTAACTTTGTCATAAAATCTAATTGCGGTTTGAGGAGATTGGTACGAATAAATAAAATAATCTATAATTCGGGCTAACTCTTCTCGAAACTGCGGAGAGTGAATTATAAAGTACTTATCCATGAAAACCGTATTTCGCCTCCATTTCTGCGAAAAGTTCTTCTACAGGACGTCCAAGTCCGGCATCAACTTGAGCCAAGGCAATTTCAATTTTTTCAATTACATCTTTTGATAAAATCGTGTAAGACTCTTTTGCTCTAAAATATTTCTTTGGACTAAAACTATGCTTTTTTTTAAGTTGCATAGTAGGATTGATAATTGTCATAAGTTTTACCTCCTTATATAGTATTATCAATTATACAATATTTATCACATTTATGTCAAGCTTTTCTTGAATTCTCTCCCAATATATGCTAATATAAAAAAACGGAACTAATATTTTCTAAGCTCATCCTTCGCTAAGAAAATCTAAGTTTCGCATAATTATCTAGTATGGAGCTTTTCACTACTTACGTAGCGAAAATTCCTACTATATAAAAAAAGAGGTGAAATGATGCAAATACTATTAGTAGAAGATAATATAAGTATAGCAAAAGGATTAATATACTCACTAGAACAAAAGGAGTATAAAGTATCACATACAGACACTATAGAACGAACAATATTAGCTCTAGAAAGTAAAAAAATAGATTTAATAATACTTGATATATCTCTTCCAGATGGAGATGGTTTTAGACTATATGAAAAGGAAATTAAAAAAAGAAAAATTCCAACTATATTTTTGACAGCAAGAGATGAAGAAGACGATATCGTAAAAGGTTTAGAACTAGGAGCAGAAGACTATATAACAAAGCCATTCTCTACAAAAGAATTAATTGCAAGGATAAACAAAATTCTGCTAAGAGGCAAAAATGAAAAAATAACTGTACAGAACATAGAATTTGACATGGATAAAATGGAGGTTTACAAAGACAAAGAAAAAATAGAACTAAGTAACATAGAATTAAAAATTTTGCAGTTATTATTTCTAAATTTAAATAAAGTAGTTACAAGAGATGATATTATAGAAAAAATATGGGACTGGACAGGAAATGATGTAAATAACAATACAGTTACAGTTTATATGAAAAGGATTAGAGAAAAATTAGATGTAGACATTATAATAACTATAAAGGGGATAGGATATAGAATTGATGAAAAATAAAGTAGAATTAAAAAAAGCAATTCTAATAAGCATAATCATTTTTATAATATTAAGTATAGTATTTTTAATACTTAAGCATTTAGAATACAAAAAATACACAGAAGTGTTTAACACAAAAATAGATATAATTATAGGAGAGATAAAACAAAAATATCCAGAAGTAAAAATAAATGAAATCATAGAAATGCTAGAGCAAGAAGAAACAGATACAAAAAGCCTACTTAAAGATTATGGTATAGACTTAAGCAAAGATACAGCAATATTAGAAAATGATAAGCAATTTGCAAAACATTTGATACTAGAGTTAGCAGTAGTTTGCATATTATTCATATCTCTTAGCGCAATTTTCTTACTTTACAATAATAAAAAAGATAAAACCTTGAAAGAAATTACAAGATGCATAGAAGAGATAAATAAAAGAAACTATAAGTTAGATATAGCAGATAATACAGAGGATGAACTTTCAATTTTAAAGAATGAAATTTACAAAACTACTATAATGCTAAAAGAGGTAGCTGAAAATTCAAAAGAAGATAAGATAAAGTTAAAAGATAGTTTATCAGATATATCACATCAATTGAAAACGCCACTTACATCTATAACAATAAGTTTAGATAATATGTTAGATAATAAAGATATGGAAGAAAAAACTAGAATAGAATTTATAAAAGATATTAAAAGGGAGGTCACTAATCTTAGTTTTTTAGTAAATGCACTTTTAAAATTATCTAAATTTGATGCAAATACCATTAAGTTCATAAATAAAGATGAATATGTAAAAAACATTGTTGAATCTGCAATACAAAAAGTGGCAGGATTATGCGATTTAAAGAATGTAGAGATTTCTGATAGAGGAAATGAAGAGGATAGTGTTTATTGTGATTCTAAGTGGCAAGTTGAGGCTATAACTAATATCTTAAAAAACTGTATAGAACATTCGGAAGAAGGAACAAAAATTGATATAAGTTATGAAGAAAATAATGTATATACAATGATTAGAATAGTTGATAATGGAAGCGGAATAGATGAAGAAGATTTACCTCATATATTTGAGAGATTTTACAAGGGTAAGAATTCTGCAAATGATAGTGTGGGTATTGGGCTTGCACTGGCTAAGTCTATTATTGAAGAGAATAATGGGTATGTGAATGTTGAAAGTGAAATGGGGATAGGTACTATATTTGTGATTAAGTATTTTAAAGGGTAGCCGTTTAAATTTGGTCGCATAAATAATTTAAATAGTCACTCGAGGCGTTGTTCTTTCTAAGGGCTCTAAGCATTTTTTATGGCACCCTTTCACAGGTGTGCGAACTATTTCCATAAAAACTACTAAGAGCCCTTATGTCATCACTCCTACATTCGTGACTATTTAAATTATTTATGCGACCAAATTTAAACTACTCTATTGTTAATATATGGTAGTTTAGGAGTGGGCTTTGCATTTTTTTTTGATATATGGTATAATTATGTTAAGTATAAATTCCAGTGTACTGGAAAATTTGTATGGAGGTAGTTAATCATGTCACCTAAACAGCTTGAGAAAACGGCAACACGTATTCTCAAAAAGCATGGCTTACCTCAAGAAATCTTCTTCGGAATTATTGCAGTCTCTGTGGGAGGCAATCAAGGAGTAGGCGCACAAGTAAGTATGCCATACGACTTGCCTGACCCTTATACAACAGAGAAAGCAAGAGATGAATTCAGAAGAGTAACAAGAGGAGCCGAACTCCGCATCTATTAACAAACCTAAAAAGGGAGCCTGTGGCTCCCCTTTAAAATATTCTAATCATTTATATCAACATTATCAAAAAGTGTATCATCGAAAAAATCTTTTAAAGTAATATTTAAAGCTTGACAAATCAAAGTAATGGATTCAAGTGTAATTGACTTATTCTTACTGCGTAAAAATCTATTTATAGTAGAACGGTCAATTCCAGCAGTTAAAGCTAACTTATTGCCATTAATATGATTATCTTTCATTAATTTTTTTATTCTAAACTTTACAGCAGTAGATAAATACATTTCAATCTCCATTAAATTTAAAACTATATATAATATAACAAAAAAATAAAAAAAATATGGGGATTGTAAACAACAATTTTTACCAAAACTATTGAAATATATAGAATGAAGTGATAGAATGAATAAAAAATAAAACAAAATATTTTTAGAAAGGGGATAATATGTTTTGTAAAAATTATAAAAAATTAATTATAAGTAGTGTAGTAGCAATACTTATTTTATGCAATCTATCTATTAGTAAGGCAACAACAAAGCTAGAAACAAAATACATAAATATACCAAATTATAAAGTATTATCAAATGTATCAGGAGAAGGAATTAGTTGTTGTTCTAGAACAGATAATCTAATGTTATTTGTAACAGATAGCCCAGACAGAATTTTTGACAAAGAATATGCAACAGAATTTGGAAATTATTACAAAATATCACACAACAAATTATATTATACAAATGATGGGATAACCTTTGGAAATACAGATTTAGAAGCAATAATAAGAAAAATGTATTCGCTAGGCAAAGACAGCATAATAGATGTCAATAGTATGGAAAGGAAAGATAACACATTTTATTTATGCGGATTAATAAAAGAAAAAGGAACAGCAGAATATTTGTGGAAATATAGAACAATTTTATTAAAAACAGTAGATGGAAAAAACTTTGAAAAATTAAATATTCCACTAATTACAACTACAACAAATGATATAATCAAAATATATCAATATAAAGGCACATATATAATAGCAGGAGCACATGATTATAGTCAAGAAAAAAACCATTACTATTATTATTATACATCAACTGATTTAAAAAATTGGACAAAACGAATAATTAAAGAACCATGGGAATATGATGATTATGTTGATGGGTTACTAAGTATAACAATGGCTGGAGTAAGTTTCAGAAGATATACGCGGAATAAATGATATGGATAATATAGTACTAACAACTGACTTTGAACAGTATAAGAGTGTAAATGAAGATAATGTGATTGCAGATAGTGTTAATATATCAGACCTAAAAGACGATTCAAGAATAGGAGAAATTGGAGACAAAAAGTATAGAAATGAAGCATTTTCAGCTAATCAGCCTTATTCGATAATAAATGTATATAAAGCAGACTATCCAACAGGAGAATATAATGATATTTTAGCCAATAGAGGTTCAGATATATATATATCATCTCCATATCCAGCTAAATATAGAAAATTGTGCACTATAAGAGGACATGAAAGATACACATTGGTTATACAAGGAGCAGAAAAAGATGGGACTTGGAGTGATAATTGGCCTATTTGCATATATACACATGTAGGTTCTAATGGAGAGGCTCTGCTCAGAGTATGGGACAACTATAAAAGTAATAATTACAAAGAATATTTACTTGAAGACATTTATACTCTTACAATCGGAACTACATTTCATACTAACAATGGATTAATTGGTACAACATATGGAGAAGGCTTATTACTTACAGCAGATAAATACAACACATTATATAAGATGACATTACCAATTGATGCAGTGGATACAATTGCATTTAAAGATAGAGTAATACTACTTGGAAGCAGTCATAGTATAACTATTAATACAAAAGATTTACGCAAAGCAACAGGTGGAACTACACTAGGAGATATAGATGAAAACGGAAAGATAGACACAAAAGATGCTAGGCTAGCACTACTTGCCTATGTAGGTAAACAAAACCTAACACTAGAGCAAAAAATATTAGCGGATGTAAACAAAGATGGAAAAGTAGATACAAAAGATGCAAGACAAATTTTACTATATTATGTAGGAAAAATAAAGAAATTTTAATATAATTATATAAATAAAAAAGAAAGGAAATTAATAAAATGAAAAGAAAAATTTTATCTGTAATACTTATGCTTTGTATTATATTAGGAAGTCTATGTATAACACCAGTGCAAGTTAAAGCAGTTAGTATACCGAGTGAAAGTGCATTTGTTTCAAAAATAAAAGAGTTACAAGAAAGATTTAAGCATGGAGAATATTGGAATAAAAGAAATTCAGCTGATTTTTCAAAAACAGGAAAAATCACATGTGGTCTTGCATCTGTATGGGATTTTGATAAAAATATCTGTGGAGAATGTGAAAATTCATGGCAATGTATGGGATTTGCTTGGAAAATGGCTAATGAATGCTTTGGAATATCTAGATATTCCAATTCATGGGAAAAGAGTTGGGATTTAGGAACTGTTCATGCAGGAGATGTATTAAGGATAAATAAAGATACACATTCTATTTTTGTTTATAAAGTTGATGGAAATAAAATTTATTATGCAGATTGCAACTATACAGGTCATTGCCAAGTGCAGTGGGGAGCAACAATGAGTTATACAGAACTTAAGAGTAAATTTTATTATAAACAGCATTTATCTGGAAACAACCTTACAGGAACGGGAACAGCTAAACCTGCTTATACATATACAAACATATCAGGAACATACTATTTAAAAAATTTAAATAATAATAAATACTTAACAGTTGATGGATTTGCAGATGCTGATAAGGCAAATCTTTCTACTGCTGAATATTCATCACAAAAACAAAAAATTACGATAACTAATGTAGGCGGAAATAATCATAAACTAGTTCCAACATGTACATCAAGACTAATAAATGCTTGGGGAAATAATCCAACTAATGGAGCTAATGTAAATTTATATCATTTTGACTCTAGCAATGCAAGTTCGCAATATTGGAGATTTGAAAAATATTCAGAGAATACTTATATTATACACCTTGCATATGATGAAAATCTATGCTTAGCTAATTCTGGAACAAATGCTGTTGTGCAAAATAGAACTGGATATTCATCTCAGATTTGGGTGTTAGAATCAGTGCCAAGTGCTCATAATCATAATTACAAATATCAATATTTTTTAGCGAGCCATCCGCATTATGACCAATATATTTGCTCATGTGGAACATACAAGATAGACTATAATACAGCAAAATATTATGATAAATGTGAAAAATGTAAAGAACAAGAATTTGTAGATATACCAGTAGTACCAAACCCAGATGAACCAAAACCTAATCCAGATAATAAACCAAGTAATCCAATAACAAATGGAAACCAAGAGATGGAACTTGGAGATATAAATGGAGATGGTAAAATAGATACAAAAGATGCAAGATTAGCATTATTAGCATATGTAGGCAAACAAAAACTCACAACTGAGCAAATAGAATTAGCAGATGTAAACAAAGATGGAAAAGTAGATACCAAAGACGCAAGACAAATTTTACTATATTATGTAGGAAAAATAAAAAATTTTTAAATTAAATATAATTAGATGTAAGAGGGGATTCGTTTATGAAGAATACCCCTCTTATATCACTAAATAATAAACAGTGAAAAATTTCCGAAAATTCAAATTTTACCTAGTAATTTAACAAAATAAGTGTTATACTATTATAAAATAAAAAAGAAAGCGAGTGAATATTATGATAACAGAAAAAAGTCAAACAAGAACAAAAGAAGATACTTCTAATATCAACAAACTTTATGCAGAACATTTGCTAAAAAAAGTGAAAATAGCAGAAGAACAAATAGCAAATGGTGAAGTAATAACAATAGAAGAACTAAAAGAATTTATAGATGGATTGGAGGCAGAATATGTGGCTAGAAATACCGAATTTTACAAATCATACATTTCAGAAAATAATTTTAATTTATAACAATTTTTTAAAAGCTCATATTTAATAAAAAAGTATTTCCTAAAAAACAAGTATAATCTATTAAAAATTTCAAATTTTACTAGTAATTTAACAAAATAAGTGTTATACTATTATAAAACAAAAAAAGAAAGAGAGTGAACATTATGATAAAAACGAAGGAACAAATCATTACAGAAGAAAATATTCCTAACATCAACAAACTTTATGCAGAGTATTTGCTAGAAAGAGCACAAAGAGCAGAAGAGGCAATTGAAAGAGGAGAGTATATAACTCTTGAGGAATTAAAAAAGTCTATTGATGAATGGGAGGCAAAATATGAAGCTACACATACACAAAGAAGTAAGTGATGAAATTCATGAAATAGGAAATTATATAGCAAGAGATTCTAAGCGATATGCTTTTGAAACTATGGACAAGATATATTCGAATATTTACAGATTAGCAGATTCTCCGTATTTAGGAAGACATATAGTAGAAATCCCTTACTCAAAGCTTCGAGAAATTGTTTACAAAAGCTATAGAATAGTCTACAAAGTCTCCGAAGAAACTGATACAGTACATATACTTTTCGTTATTCATTGTAAAAGAGATTTTAATTCATTTTACAAATCATACATTTCAAAAAATAAGTTTAATTTATATTTATAATAATTTAATTTTAAAACGTATATTTAATAAAAAATATCTATAAAAATATCAAATTTGAAAATATTAATAAAATATGATAAAATAATACTCAATTCTATTAGAAGGGAGGATAATCTTTATTGCAACTCCAATGATTTATTAAGAAAGGAGAACACATCATGGCACTTTGGCGTAAAACAAACGAAGCATCATCCAAAGGCAAACCTAGATATGTCCAAAAATTAATAGACAAGCAACCATCCTTAATTCAACATGGAGGTTTTTTCATCAGCACAGAAGGACAAGGTGTCTGCATTGATTATGCAGAGAGAAGACAAGCTGCTAAAAGAAGGAGAACAATACGTAAATAACCGAAAAATAAAGATTATCTAGGGTGATGTCTTAGTTTTAGGACATCACCCGCATTAAAAATCAAAGTTAGCCTTGACAAACATTTGCTGTGGGTATATAATAATTTTGTTAACTTTGGATAACATTTTCAAAAAGGGGAATAAATAAATGATATCAAAATCTTTAGAAGAATACCTAAAAACCATGTATATATTAAAAAAACAAACTGACAATATTAGAGTTACAGATATTGCTAATAAAATGAATTGTACAAAGCCTAGTGTTAATAAGGCAATATACAATTTAAAAGATAATGGACTTTTAAACTATGAGTCTTATGGAACAATAGAACTCACAGAAAAACGGAGAAAATCTTGCTAAGAAAATTTTAGAAACCTATGATATTGTCTATCTATTTTTGAAAGATGTATTAAACCTAAGTGAAGAAGAATCGGCAAGTGAAGCAGAAAGAATAAAGCTAGCTATGAATGATAATACTGTAAACAAACTTGCAAAGTATGTACATAAAGTATTAGAACTAAATGATTTAAACTGTGATTATGATGTAAGTAAAGAAAAATGCAGAAGTTGCAAAAGGCGTACAGAAAGGAAAGAAAATTATAATGAGTAACAAGATATTAGAGATAAAAGATTTATATGTAAATGCAAATGAAAAGGAAATTTTAAAAGGTATAAATCTAAGCATAAATAAAGGCGAAATACATGTAATCATGGGACCAAATGGTTCAGGTAAAACAACAACAGCGAATGCAATATTAAATAATCCAGAATACACAAAACAAAAGGGAAATATTATTTTTGATGGAGAAGATATAACAAATCTAAAAACAGATGAAATAGCAAGAAAAGGAGTATTTATGTCTTTTCAATTGCCAGAAGAAATTCCGCGGAATAACTGTTTCTAATTTCTTAAAATATGCAAAAAATAAAGTTACAGGCAAACCAGTAAAAATATTCGAATTCAAAGAAGAACTAAAAAAATATACTGAAGAACTAAATATGAATCCAAAGAATATAGAAAGAAGCTTAAATGTAGGTTTTTCAGGTGGAGAAAAAAAGAAAAATGAAATCTTACAACTATTAGTACTAAATCCCAAATTAGCAATCCTAGATGAAACAGATTCTGGACTAGATGTAGATGCAATAAAAACAGTGTCAAAAGGAATAGAAATGTTCAAAACAAATGAAAATGCAGTCTTAATTATAACTCATAATACAAAAATATTACACAGCCTAAAAGTAGACTATGTACATGTTTTAGTCAATGGAAAGATAGTAACAACAGGAGGAGAAGAACTTGCAAGAGAAATAGAGGAAAATGGATATAGTAAATATAAAAGGTAGGCAACCAATAAACAGTTGCCTCCCAAGTTGGCTTACTTATCTGCTTTGTCATTAGGCTTGTCATCTGGTTTGCTAAGTACATCATCAATGCCAGTAGCAAATAATGATAAACCATGACATGCTATAATAGTAGTTATAACACCGTTTAAATGAAAAACGAAGAAAATAACTGCCAAAATAAGCATAAACAACCCACACTTATATTTAGTCACAGGAAGTCCTCCTTATATAAGATAACATAATTATATCATAATTAAACATAAAATGCAAATAACCATAATTTCGAAAGGAAAATAAAATGAGCAAAACAAAGCTAGAAGAAATAAACAGAAATATATATGACATAAAAAACAAAGACAATTATGATTTCAAAATAGCAAAAGGTCTAACGCCAGACATTCTAGAAGAAATCTCAACTCAAAAAGGCGACCCAAATTGGATGAGAGAATTTAGACTAAAAGCTTTAGAAGTATATAACAATCTAAGCCTCCCAACATGGGGGCCAGATTTATCAGAGCTAGATATGAATGAAATTGCGACATATGTAAGACCAAAAACAAAGCTAAATAATTCTTGGGAAGATGTGCCAGAGGATATAAAGAATACTTTCGATAAACTTCGGAATTCCGGAAGCAGAAAAAAACTCCCTTGCAGGAGTTGGAGCACAATATGATTCTGAAGTTGTATATCATAGTATGAAAGAGGAATTAATTAAACAAGGGGTAGTTTACACAGACATGGAAACTGCTTTAAGAGAATATGAGGATTTAGTAAAAGACCACTTTATGAAATGTGTTCCAGTCAATGACCATAAATTTGTCGCGCTACATGGAGCCGTTTGGTCAGGAGGGTCATTCGTATATGTACCTAAAGGAGTGAAGGTAGATATACCTTTGCAATCCTACTTTAGACTAAATTCACCAGAATCTGGGCAATTTGAACATACATTAATAATAGTAGAAGAAGGGGCAAGTCTTCATTTTATAGAAGGATGTTCTGCACCAAAGTACAATAAAGTTAACCTTCATGCAGGTTGTGTAGAGTTATATGTAAAAGACAATGCTTATTTAAGATATTCTACAATAGAGAATTGGTCAAAAAATATGCTAAATTTAAATACAAAAAAGGCAATAGTAGGAAAAAATGCACAAGTAGATTGGGTATCAGGTTCATTTGGCTCAAAAATATCGATGCTGTATCCAATGAGTATATTAAATGGCGAAGGTGCTAAAACGGAATTTACAGGAATATCTTTTGCAGGTAGTGGACAAAACTTAGATAATGGTTTTAAAGCTGTGCATAATGCACCTAATACTTCAAGTTTAGTTAATGCTAAATCTATTTCTAAGAATGGAGGTAAGTGTACTTATAGGTCACTTATTAGGATTAATGAAAACGCTAAGAATTCTAAATGCTCAGTGTCTTGTGAATCTCTTATGCTTGATGATATATCTATTTCTGATACTATTCCAACTGCTGATGTTAGAACAGATGAAGTAGAGTTTTCGCATGAGGCTAAGATTGGAAAGATTAGTGATAAGGCAATTTTTTACCTTATGAGTCGTGGGCTTTCTGAGGAGGATGCTAAGGCTATGATTGTTAGAGGGTTTGCATATCCAATATCTAAAGAACTCCCTATGGAATATGCAGTAGAGATGAATAATCTTATCAATCTTGAGCTTGAGGGGGCTATTGGGTAGTTTGTGCTATGGGTTTCCGTGGATTTGCTTTGGATAATGTTTTTTAAAATTTACAACCTCCAAGGCCTGCGCTGGTCTTCCCCCGCCTCAATGGGCTGTCGGCTGGCAAATTTTAAAAAACATTATCCAAACGTCCACTAGTTTAGTACATATTTAATAGAAAGAGAGAGTAAGTATGGAATTGAAATTGAATGAGACGCCTGTTAGGACGTCTAGGAATTTTAATATTAATAATATAAGGATTAAAGAGGTTGAGATTAATAAAGCTTCAAATGTTTTTAGCGGAACTGAGGTAATTGGTGCAGGTAAAGTGAAGAATGTTGTGTCTGATTTTGAGCTAGCTTATGGTGTGGGCAAAGATATTGAAAATGAAGTTAGGAAGAATGCAAATCAGATAATACAGATTTATGTTCAAGATGGCGAAGATGTTAAGATAATAAATGATTTTGATAGTGATAATATGGATTTAATTGATAATATTGAGATAATTGCAAATGAGGGGATAAGAGCGAATGTGATTATTAAGTATAAGTCAAGAGATGATGGGTATTTTTATCATAATGGAGTGATAAGGATAAAGGCGAAGGCTAATTCGAATGTAAATATTACAATAGTTAATTTGCTAAATACAAATTCAAATAACTTTATAAGTATTGAGAATGTATTAGATGAAAGTGCAAGTGTGAATTATAATATTGTTGATTTTGGAGGAAAGCATAGTATAACAAATTATTATTCTAATTTGTCTCGGAGATTCTGCAAAGAATAATATTAATGCGATTTATCTAGGAAAAGAGACACAAGTTTTTGACTTAAATTATATTGCAGAACTTAGAGGAAAAAAGGCAGAGACTAATATTGAGGTACAAGGAGCTTTGAAGGATTTTGCTAAAAAACATTTTAAAGGCACTATTAATTTTAGAAAAGGAAGTAAGAGAGCTAAAGGGGATGAAAATGAATTTTGTATGCTTTTGTCAGATACAGCAAGGTCTATTGCTCTTCCGATGCTTTTATGTAGTGAAGAGGATGTAGAAGGAAATCACAGCACATCAGCTGGAAAAATTGATAATAAAGAATTATTTTACATTCAAAGTCGTGGTTTTAGCAAAACAGATGCTATGAAACTTATGGTTAGAGCCAAGTTTAATAGTATTATAGAAAAGATAGATAATGCAGAACTTAAAGAAGAAATCTTAAATGAAATTGATACAAGATTAAACTAGAGTAGTCAGAAAGGATTAAAAATGAACGATTTTAAAAATGAATTTCCATTATTAAAAAATAGAGATATAACATATTTAGATAGTGGTGCTACTGCACAAAAACCAAGTAAAGTAATAAATGCTGTAAATGAATTCTATGAAAAATATAATGCTAACCCACATAGGGGAGCATATGCTTTAAGTGTTGAGGCAACAGAGGTGTATGAGGGTAGTAGAGATAAAGTTCAGAAGTTTATAAATGCTAAACATAGAGAAGAGATAATATTTTCAAAAAATGCTACTGAGAGTTTAAATCTTATTGCACATTCATATGGGCTAGAAAATCTAAAACAAGGAGATGAGGTTGTACTTTCTATAATGGAACACCACTCTAATTTGGTTCCATGGCAAAAAGTTTCAAAAATCACTGGTAGTAAATTAGAATATATGTATATAAACGAAAGTTATGAGATACCAGATGAAGAAATAGAAAAGAAGATTACAGATAAAACGAAAATTGTTGCAATTACACATATTTCAAATGTTTTGGGTACAATTAATAATATTGAAAAGATTATTAAAACTGCACATAAAAAAGGCGCAATTGTTATAGTGGATGCATCACAAAGTGTGCCACATAGAAAAGTCGATGTACAAGCACTTGACGTAGATTTCTTAGTTTTTTCAGGACATAAAATGCTTGCACCACTTGGTATAGGCGTTTTGTATGGGAAAAAAGAATTATTAAATGAAATGAATCCTTTTCTCATGGGTGGAGATATGATAGAATATGTATATGAGCAAGACACCACTTTTGCCCCTCTACCAAATAAGTTTGAAGCAGGTACACAAAATGTAGGTGGAGTAATAGGGCTTCGGAGCAGCAATTGATTATATATTGGATTTAGGTTATGACAAAATGCAAAGTATTGAAAAGGAAATTTTAGGATACGCAAGAGAGAGACTATCGAAATTAGATTATTTAGAACTGTATCTTACACCAAATGAGGAAAATCACTCAGGAGTTATTTCTTTTAATATTAAAGGTGTACACCCACATGATGTTGCAAGTATATTAGATAGCAAGGGCGTGTGTGTTAGGTCAGGAAATCATTGTGCACAACCACTTATGAGATATCTTGGAATAGACAGTACTTGTAGGGCAAGTTTTTATTTTTACAATACAAAAGAGGACATAGATAATCTAGCAGAAGCACTTGAAGAAGCGTATCAACTGTTTAAGAAATATATTAGTGAAAATTGAATATTGAGGCGTAATAGTTAGGAGTTTGGAAATGAATGAGATTAATGAGATGTATAATGAACTTATAATGGAACATAGTATGAATTCTTATAATAAGAGAAAATTGGATAAAAATGATTTTGAAGATAAGGGACATAATCCGAATTGTGGAGATGAGATAACTCTCGAATTGAAATTAAAAGGAGACATTATTGAAGATATGGCATTTTCTGGTCATGGCTGTGCAATTTCTCAAGCTTCTACATCGATAATGATTGATACCTTAAAGGGGAAGACTTTAGAGGAGGCAAAGGAGATTGTTAAGACTTTTATTGCTATGATTAAAAGAGAAGTGGTAGATGAAGAAGAATTAAAAAAGCTAGAAGATGCTATTGCTTTTCAAAATGTTTCTAACATGCCTGCTAGGGTAAAGTGTGCTTTGCTTGCTTGGCATACATTTGATGAAATGATTGAAAAATGAGATATGAGAGGTGAGTTTAGTGGCTAAAGTTTTAGTAGGAATGAGTGGAGGAGTTGATAGTAGTGTTTCAGCTCTTTTGCTAAAACAGGCTGGATATGAAGTTGTTCGGAACTACACTTGAGTTATTTTCTGATAATAGTTTAAATAATAAAAATACTTATACTGATGTTAAGAATGTTTGTGCTTCGCTTGGTATTTCACATTTTACATATAATTATGAGAATGAGTTTAAAAAGTATGTTATAGATGATTTTATAGAGTGTTATGCTAATTGTAAAACACCTAATCCTTGTATTGAATGTAATAAGTTTATGAAGTTTGGAGCTATGTATGAGAAGGCTAAGGAGCTTGGCTGTGAGTATATTGCAACTGGGCATTATGCAAGAACAGAATTTAGTGAAGAGTTTGGAAGATGGGTTTTAAAGAAATCTAATGCTGGGAAAAAGGATCAAAGCTATGTTTTATGGAGTATTCCTAAAGAGTTGATACAATATATTCTTTTCCCTCTTGCAGATTTTGTTGATAAAGAGGAGATTAGAAAAATAGCAAGAGAGAATGAATTAGATGTTGCGGATAAGCCAGATAGTGAGGATATTTGCTTTATTCCTGATGGGAATTATAAGAGGTTTTTAGAGAAATATTCTAATATTAAGCCTAAAGCAGGGAATATAGTTCTTGCTAATAGAGAGGTTTTAGGTGTTCATACGGGGCTTTATAATTATACTATTGGACAAAGGAAAGGATTAGGTATTGCTTATAAGGTTCCTTTATTTGTGCTTGGGTTTAATATGGATAGGAATGAAGTTGTTGTTGGAGAGGAAAAGGAGCTATATAAGCAGGATATACGAGTTGAGGATATTAATTTGCTTCTTTTTGATAGGATTGAGGAGGAAATTGAGGTTGAGGTTAAGACTAGATATTCGGCTAAGTCTGCTAAAGCTAGGATAGTACAAGATGGGGATTGTATTAATGTGCATTTTTTTGAACCGCAAAGGGCGATAACTCCAGGGCAATCTGCTGTTTTTTATGTTGGGGATATTGTGCTTCGGAGGGGGGAAGATTGCTTGAGGATAGCCGTGAAAAGAGTAAGCATATATTTTAAAAAATATATGCTTACTCTTTTCACTACTCTATTGTTTTTGTTACTAATTTTTTTGGTCTTTCTTTTTTTAATTCTTATGAAAATCTTAAGGTTACAATATTGTAAGTTAAATCGATTGTAAATGTTGTAAAAAAGCTGTATAATATAATTATAGGATGAACCACAATGTTGAAATTAAAGAGGTGGTATTTATGAAGATTTTTAGACGAATAGTTTTAGGAATAGTAATTATAATTGTATTAGTTGGTTTGGTTCTTACTGTAAATGGATATTGTGTGTATAAGGATGCTTTGAAAGAGATGCCTTTGACTGACAAGGTCGCTAGTATTCAAGCGAAAGAGAATTATGCTAAGATTGAAGAGATGCCTAAGATGTATAAAGATGCAGTTATTTCGGTTGAGGATCATAGGTTCTATGAACATGGAGGTATTGATTTTATTGCTTTAGGACGAGCTTTGTTTAATGATATTAAGGCAATGAAATATGTAGAAGGTGGCAGTACGATAACTCAGCAACTTTCTAAAAATATTTATTTTACACAGGAAAAGAAGATAACTAGAAAAGTTGCAGAGGCTTTTATGGCAATGAAGATAGAAAAAGAATATGAGAAGGATGAGATTTTAGAATTATATTTGAATACAAGTTATTTTGGAGATGGATATTATACAGCAAAAGAAGCAAGCAATGGATATTTTGATAAAGAGCTTATTGAGATGACAGATTATGAGTCAATCTTACTTGCAGGTATACCAAATGCACCATCAGTATATGCACCAACAAAAAATCCAGAATTGGCAAAGCAGAGACAAAAACAAGTAATGACAAAAATGATAAAATATAAAATACTAACCCAAGAACAAGCAGACAAAATTTTATCACAACATGAATAAACAATCAGATTTTACATATAGAAAAAATCATATAAACGAGTTTCGTATTCAATTATGGAGTTACTTTTGTAAGGTATCTCCATTTTTATATAGTAAGAATTTTGCTACGTAAGTAGGGGAAAACTCCATACTAGAGGATTGACAATTAACATAAAACAATATATAATAAATGGGCAAAAAGTGTGTAAACATTTGTAGAAAGCATATTTGCAAAAACAAAGAAAGAGAGGTTAGAGAAGAAGTAAAACCATTATAAAACAACAAGAAAGGAACACTTTATGGAAAAATGGGTAACACTCATCGAGGCTTTGAAAAATCCCGAAAAATACAACGATATCTCTAGTCAGAGAATTGCATATGAACCAGAACATCGCAGTGTAACATTCGGTGCAGAGCTTTTGGGCTATGGTGAAACTCAAACCTTTGAAACTGAATATGGGCTTACATATTACCCAGCACTTTACCAAGATCCTATATCACATCAAGAGGTTGTATACCTTGTAGCAAGTGATGTAACTACAAAAAAACTTGCTTTGTATGGTAAAAAGGGATACGAAAATGGTATCGAAGCCATTATAGCAGTCCAAATGCTCTATGGAAATTCCGAATTGGAGACTGAAGGTAGAAATTGGCATCAAAGCACTATAGGCATACTAGATTTGCTTCCGACCTTCCTTAAAGAAAGTTTTGGTATATTTTGGATGGCATCTAGCTACTGCTATGCTCCAACAAAAGATACAGTTATATTTGGAATGCATTATGCAAACCTTAAAACTACTAAATTCTTTCATGGACATTTTCAGCTATACAGAAAAGGTAATAATTCAGGCTATGGCTACCCAAGCAATTGTGCAATAAAACCGCTAATACAGCTACCTAAAAATACACTCATACAATTAGGTAGCACATCCAATGCTCCATTGGAAATTAGGCACTTTGACCCTAACCTCATTTAGAGAAAGCTTAAAAAAATCAATCTCTAAAGCAAAAGCTCGCAGTATACATGTACTGTGAGCTTTTTGTATTCTAGTAAAGTACGTGCATAGCGTGTAATTGACTTAGAAGATAATTATGCGAAACTTAGATTTTCTTAGCAAAGAATGAGCTTAGAAAATATTAGTTCCGTTTTTCATTTCAAAAGTCTAGACTTTTATCAAAATAATATGATATAATCTAAAACATGGATAACATAGAGAAAATCAAATCAAAATTAAATACAAAGATTTTAGGTAGAGAAATAATCTGCTTACAAGAAATACGGTTCAACACAAGACTTTATTAAATCAAAGCTAGAGGAAGAAATAGAAGAGCGGTTTATTAGTTATTGCAGAAAAACAAACTAAAGGTAAGGGAACCAATGGGCGAATATGGTTTACTGAAGAAGGTAATAACCTTACATTTTCATTCCTATTAAAACCAAATTGTAATATACAAAAATTACAGAATCTAACAATAACAATTGCAGAAGTAATGATTAGAATTATCAAAGAAAAATATGGTTATCATTTAGATATAAAATATCCAAATGATATAGTAAAATCAGGTAGAAAGTTACGGAGGTATTTTAACAGAGAGTTTCACAAAAGGTGAAATAACCAATAGTATAATCATAGGAATAGGATTAAATGTAAATCAAACAAATTTTGAAGAAACCATTAAAGAAACAGCAACTTCCCTAAAAAATGAATTCAAAATAGAATTTGATAGAGAAGAAATTTTAGCAAGTTTCTTAAATGAATTTGAAAAAGTATATATAAATATAAATAATTAAAAGGAAATAAGTTTATGGAAAAAGCAAAAGTATATTTTAGTAAAGAAATTTAGCAACAAGATTTGAATATAACAGAACTTTAAGCAAAGAACTATAAAAAAAGTAGAACAAGGCGAAGAATACATAAAATCCCTAGGAATTCCAAAAACAAGACTAAGAATAAAAGGAAACACAGCAAAAATAGAAGTAGACGAAGAATACACACCACTAATCAAAAATAACCAAGCCATAGCAAATAAAATCAAGGAGTTAGGATTTAATCTATAAATTTCTTATTTTTTCCTTAATACTATTGACATCACATATACAAGATATTTTACAAGCAGAGCCAAAAAAATTTCATATAAGAAAATCAATAAAGTCATACAAAGACGCACTACTAAATTTATAATTTTTTTACAGCGATTACTTGACTTTTACTAAAAAATATAGTATCATTATGTATAACAAAAAGACAAATACATATAATAGAATAAAGGTTATTTGAGGATAGAAAGGGTAGCTATCACGCCAGAGATGGTCTGAAAAGAGATGCAAGAGTACCGACTTGCCAAATAACTAGTCTTAATAAGGAGTTTACTACAACAAGTAAACTCTTTATTACTTATATGGAATTAGTTTTTTTGACTTGATTTTATTTTTTAAGTAAAATTCAGTTATTGGAAATATAGTTCTTAACCTTAGTGGACCATTATCAAAAATTCGTATAGCAACTAATATAGTATCACTTAATTTCTTAACATATTGTATACTATTATGATTTTGGTTGAAACCTATATAATCTGGTCTTTCAATTATGCTTGGAATATTTGAAAGACATTCTTCATAAGAGGCATTATCACTATATTGATATTTGTGATTTTCACAATGATATATTCTATTAGGTGTTAAAAATATACTCCTAGGAGAACAATTCAAATTTAGTTTATCAATTACATCTTGGGTTAATTCTCCAATTTTAACAGGGCTATTGTGATTAGATTTTAAAATAGACTGAATATCTAAATTGTACATAAAAATCATTCCTTTTGAAAACAATACAATCATTATACAACAAATTAAAGGTTTTTACAATATAAATATCCACTTTTCTTCATTGTTACAACTCTAGACAAAGCATACTATAAATGTTACAATAAATACATAACATTGTATTCATGTATTGGAGGAACTAAACATGAACAAAATATTAATAGTAGAAGATGATAAAAATATAAGTGAAATGGTATGTAGCTTATTAAGAATAAACAAATATGACCCAATCACAGCATTTGATGCAGAAGAAGCACTAATCAAACATAATAAAACAATAGACTTAATACTACTAGATCTAATGCTACCAAAAGCAAATGGAAAAGATATAATAAAAAAACTAAAAGAAAAGAACAACTGCGGAATAATTGTTGTTAGTAGCATAAGCGATGTAGACATGAAAGTAAATCTATTTGACTTAGGAGCAGATGACTACATTACGAAACCTTTCCAAAATAAAGAACTCTTAGCAAGAATAAAACTAGCGCTAAGACATAATGGAAAAGAGAAAAACATAGAATACAAGGACATAAAACTAGACACAGAAAAATACATAGCTCTATGTCAAGGCAAAGACTTAAATCTTACAAAAAACGAATTTGAACTCTTAAAAATATTGATACTAAACAAAGGACAAATAGTAACAAAGTCAATTCTATTTGACGAAGTATGGGGAACAAAAGACTCAGCAGATGAGAACACCTTGAATGTGCATATAAGTAGAATGAGAAATAAGCTAAAAATAGTTAATTCAGAAGAAGAATATATAGAAACAATTTGGAAAATAGGATATAAATTAAAATAATTTTGTTTTGTTAAGGGTTTTTTAAGAAATGCATTGTAAGATAAAAATATAGGAGGAATAAACATGAATGAGATAGTATTAAAAACCCAAAATTTGAGCAAAAAATATAAAGACTTTGTAGCACTAGATAATGTATGTATAAACATACAAAGAGGAGACATCTATGGACTAATTCGGAAGAAATGGAGCAGGAAAGACAACTCTAATGAAAGTTATAACAACACTTTCTAACAAAACTTCAGGAAGTTTCACATTATTTGGAAACAGTGACGAAAACCTAACAAGTACAAAAAGAAGAATAGGAAGTTTAATAGAAAATCCTGCGTTCTTTCCAAACCTAACTGCAGAAAAGAACCTTAAATATTATGCAATACAAAAAGGCATAGTGGACACAAAACAAATCGATGAAGCAATTAAATTAGTAGGACTAGAAGAAGCAAGAAATAAAAAATTTAAAACATACTCATTACGGTATGAAACAAAGATTAGGAATAGCATTTGCAATCCTAGACAACCCAGATTTTATAATCCTAGACGAACCAATAAACGGACTAGACCCAATAGGAATTAGCGAATTAAGAGATACATTCAAGAAACTAAACGAAGAAAAAAATATCACAATCTTAATCTCAAGCCACATATTAAGTGAACTATATCTAGTAGCAAATAGATTTGGAATAATAGAAAAAGGAAAACTAATAAAAGAAATGACAAAAGAAGAACTAGATACAGAATGTAGCAAATGTGTAGTAATAAAAACAAAAGATATAAAGCAAGCCTCAGTAATATTAGAGCAAGAACTAAAAACAACAAACTATAAAATCATAGATGATACAGAAATCCGCCTATATGATTATTTAGAAAATAGTAGTAAAGTAAACAAAACACTTATTAAAAATGATATTGAAATAATCAGTTTATATGAAACAGGAATAACGCTAGAAGAATATTTCAAAACAGTCATAAAGGAGGAAAAATAAAATGTTAAATATAATAAAATCAGACTTATATAGAATACTAAGAGGGAAAGCAATATATATAGTACTTGCAGTTATAGTAGTATTAGAACTAATGAGTATATTAGTAATGTCTCCAGGCTCGATTGGAATTTCTACAAGCACAAACATGCCAATAACAGATGCAGAATTTCAACTAGAACTTTCACAAGCAAAATCCTTAGGAGATTTTAGAGAAATAATGAAGAAATACATAGATGGCGAAATAGATAGAGGAATACTAGCTAATAATGTAAACCTATATTATTGTTTCATAGTAGTAGTCATTATTGTGTTATGTACAGATTTTTCAAGTAAAACGATTAAAAATAGTTTATCATCAGCTATTAGTAGAAAAAAGTATTATTTTTCAAAATTGATATTGATATTAAGCTTAGGAACATTTATAATATTATTTAATAATTACTTCACATACTTTACAAACCTAGCAATAAATGGAGAAAAGTTTGCATGTAGCTTTGGAGAAATTACAAAGATAACACTAATGCAATTGCCAATGTTATATGGAATGATAAGTATATTAGTATGTTTTGCAAGCATATTTAGAAAAAAATCAACATTCAATACAGTAGCAATACCATTTATGATGATAGTACAGATAATATCAAGTATAATAATAAGTGTATTTAGATTAAAAGGAGAACTATTTTACAATTATGAACTTCAATATGCACTTACAAATCTAGCATCCATGCCAGAGACAAACTATATTATAAAATGTATTCTGTTAGGAATAGCATATATAATAGTATTTAATGTAATAGGCTATTTAACTTTCAAAAAAGCAGAAATAAAATAGAGAAAAGAGGGATAGTATGGGATTTATAATATACACAATATTAGTATTAATAATTCTAATACTATCTTTATATATTTTTTTATTAAAAAAAGAAATAAAAAGAATTGTAAAAGAAATAAGAAATACAAAAACAGAAAAGTCAAATGTAGTTATAAACAAAGAAATAAATGAAAAGAACATAAACAAATTAATAAAAGAGATAAACTCCCTAATAAAAGAAATAAATCAGAGAGAAATAAATGTATATACCAAAAGTGAAAGATTACAAAAAATGATTACAAACATAGCCCATGACCTAAGAACTCCACTAACCTCAGCAATACGGATATATAGATTTAATAAAAAATAAAGAAATATCAGAAGAAGAAAGAGGAAAATACATAAACACAATAGAAGAAAGACTAAATAGGTTATCATATTTAATAACAAACTTTTTTGACTTTTCAAAAGTAATTTCAGGAAATCAAGAGATAAACTTAGAAAAAGAAAACATAATAGAAATACTAGAAAAATCAATTTCAAATTTCTATGAAGACTTTTCAAAAGAAGGAAGACAAATAGACTTTATAAATAATGTAGAAAGAATAGAATTAATAACAAATAAGCCATTACTCACAAGAGTATTTGATAATATAATAATAAATGCCTACAAACATAGTACAAGCAACTTAAAAGTACAAACAAAAATCCAAGAAAATAAAATAACAATAAAATTCACAAATAAATTAGAAGATCCAAATTTAGACATAAGTGCTATCTTTGATGAATTCTACACATCAGACATATCAAGAACCAAAGAAAATACAGGCTTAGGCCTAGCAATAGCCAAAGAATTCATACGGTTTACTAAAACGGAAACACTACAGCAAAGAAGAAAAAAGGGGTATTTGAAATATATATAGAATTTAATAGATAAAACTCAAATAGTTGTGTTACTTATAGCTATTTGAGTTTTATTTATATGAAAGATTCGGTTGAGAATATGTATCAGATTTAGATACATACAATAAGGAACCAAGAATACAAAGACTATACAAAATGGAATTAACATAACATAAAACATGTGCATACTATGTAAGTATAGGAGGCAAAAGAAAATATGACAGGCGTATTATATAGTATAGCAGGAATACTAATACCATTTCTAGGCACAAGTTTAGGTAGTAGTTTAGTATTCTTTATGAAAAAAGACATGAATGAAAAGTTTAGAAAACTAATAGTAGGATTTGCAGCAGGAGTTATGATAGCAGCATCAGTTTGGTCGCTCATAATTCCATCAGTAGAAATGGCAGAAATCCAAGGCAAAATAGCATGGATACCAGCAGCAATAGGAGTGATTTCAGGAGTAGTATTCTTACTTATCATAAACAAAATTGCTGGAAAATTTGAAACAAAAGAAAATGGAAAAAAACTAAACATGCTAATGTTCTCAGTAACCCTACATAATATCCCAGAAGGTTTGAGGCAAAGTAGAGTGTATAAATGCTTGAGATAATTTGAATTCAAAAATATTGACAAATAGCATAAAAACATTGTATAATGAATATAATAAGTAATAGATATTAATATCTATTTACAGTTAAATCAGGTGAACCCTACCAATAAGTGGGAGCTGTAAAATCGATGGTAAAGATTGAGGTCTTTACCATTTTTATGTAGGAGGAAAAATGAAGTTATATTCAATAACTGACAATTATATAAATTATTTAAGAAAATATGAAAAAAGAGTATATGATAACAAAGAAGATATAAGAAAAGTAACAAGAAAATACTTAGGAATAGTTTTAAAAATTAATGATTTTAACTATTATATTCCAATGTCATCGCCTAAAAAGTCAGATTATAAAGGTAATGAAATAAGAAAATCAATAGTTCCTATAGTAAGAATGATTTCACAAGAAGAAGTTGATAGAATTCCTGTATTGAAAGGAACATTAAGAATTAGTAATATGATACCAGTTCCTGAAAGTGAGCTTATATTATATGAACCTAAATTTGAACAAAACAAAAACTATAAGATTTTAGTTGAAAAGGAATTAGAATTTATAGATAAAAATGAAGATATGATTAGAAAATATGCTAGAATTATATATAATCAAAAAATTAACAATTATGACGTATCATATATAAATAATGTTGTAGATTTTAAATTATTGGAACAAAAATGCTTAGAATATACGCATAATACATAATATTAATGAAATATTTGACATACAGTTTTTTGTGTGGCAAAATATTTATAGAGTAAGACCTAGGTAAGGTAGCTAAGCGTATGTTAAGTACGTTGCCACCTAGACATTTTAATTAACATATTAATAAGTAAATCGAGACTCTGGAAACTTATGAAGCCCAGAGTTATTTTCAATAGTGATAATTTTAAAAGTATTGTTAGTTGAAAAAGAATTTAAGGACGTTAAATAGAAAACTTTTGAAAAATTGTAGACTAATATGTTAACAAATGTTATAATAAGTTTCATTAAGTAGTTACAAATAGGATATTTGTAATTTTGTTAATGGCTATTTTGTACAAATATATGAATTAAAAATTTTATGAAATAAAAAGTTAAAAAGTTTCATAGAAATTTAGCAGTTTATGTAATTAAACTAAACGAACTAAGTTCTGACTGCTAAGAGTGTCTAGTGGAGTATTTCTTTGCACTTAGAGTGTTTAATTTCTTATTCATTTGTGGGGGGATTTGAAATGAAAAAAAGGAATATAAAAAAAGTATTATTTATAATTTCTATTATTATAATTTGTTTAGGAATAATATCTGGATTAAATATTTCTAATGAAATAGAAAATGTAATTCCTAATGAAAGAATTTATGTTGATGGCTCGGATTTTTCTGGATTAGTGCAGTTAGGAGGAATAATAAGTTCAAAAATATTAGGAACATTAATTATATTTGGTAGTATATGCATTGATATAATAATTTGGATTCTATATGGACTTATTTTAGTTATACTGAAAGTAATAAAGAGAATGAAAGATAAAAGAACTGTCTAATAGACAACTTACAAATTATTGAGGAAAGTAAAAAGGAGAAAAAATATAATATAAGAGTGCAATTCAAAAACACTTCAAAATCATTACATTGTTTTAATCAATTAAACATTTATAATAATAGTATGGAAGAGAAGAAAAAAATCTCTTCTTTTTTTTATATTTCTTAATATATTTTATCAGGGGGAAAGACAATATGAAAGGTGATTTTAAAATAAATGTTTATTTTAATGATGAAGGAGAAACAATAGAAAAATTACTTGCTTTTTACTTAAAGAACTTATTAGAAAATAAAGTATTATAATGCTTAAGTAAATTATATTTGAATTCATGACCTAACTAATATATCTTTCTAAAGTTATAATTAGGGTATGAATTCAAGTTATTTTTCAAGCATAGAAAGGAGGTTTAAGTGCTTGAAAGAACTAAAAAAGTAATTTTTAAAGTAGCAATTTATATAAGATTATCTAAAGAAGATATGGATAGGGGATATGATGATAGCGAAAGTGTCAAGAACCAAAAAATCCTATTAGAAGAATATGTAAAAAATCTAGGAGAAGAATACGAATTAATAGGCATTTATATAGACCAAGGCTATACTGGAACAAATTTCAATAGACCAGAATTTACTCGAATGATTAACGATATTGAACAAGATAAAATAAACATGGTAGTGACAAAGGATTTATCTCGTCTAGGTCGTGATTACATAGGGACAGGAGAGTACATAGAAAACTGGTTCCCAGAGAAAAATATAAGATATGTTTCAGTAAATGATGGTATAGATACATTCATAGATAATAACGGAAATAATGACATAGCACCATTCAAATCTATACTAAACGACATGTACTCTAAAGATTTATCAAAAAAAATACGAACAGCCTTACATACTATGCAAAAACAGGGAAAATGGGTAGGAGGAAAGACCCCACTAGGTTATGTGCAAGACAAAAAAGATAAAAATCATTTAGTAATTTGTGAAGAAGAAGCAAAGATTGTAAGAACCATATTTAATATGGCAAAAGCAGGAAAACAGTTAGGAGTTATACGAGACTATCTAAATGACAATAAAATCCCGACAGCAAGTAGTTTAAGATATAATAAAGTGACTTCTTGGAGCAATAAAACGATAAAAAATATATTGGGACATGAAATATATATAGGAACAACAATTCAAAATAAAAGAAGTAGAATAAGCTACAAAAATAGAAAAATGAGAGAAAATCCAAAAGAACAGTGGTATGTTATAGAAAATACACATGAACCAATTATTGACAAGAAAACTTTTGAGGCAGTTCAAAAAATGAGTATAGTTCAGAAATATGAAAGATGCGAAAAAAAGAATTATACACTATTAGATGGTCTACTATATTGTTATGAATGTGACCACAAAATAGGAATAAAAAAAGAAACAAGAACGGATAAATTCTTTACAATATGTAATAACTATCGTAGAAACTCTAAACTTGGAATATGCACTTGCCATGGCTTTAACTATGAATATTTAGAAGATAAAGTTTTAAAACACATAAAAGACCTATTTCAAGAAATAGACAGCAAGAAGATTGAACTCAATATAACAGATAAAAAGTCAGTCCATGATTACAAAAAGCTACTGGAAAATATAGAAAAAGAAATAGAACTAATAAAAAACAATATTGATAAAATGTATATGGATAAACTAGAAGGCAAAATCACAGAAGAGATTTATGAAAGAGTGTTAAATAAATATAATGAGAAGATAAAAGAAAGACAGGGACAATATGAAGAAATAAAGAAGAACAAGAAAGAATTAGAAAAAGCTAACAGTAAAGATATTACAAAATTAGTTAAGGAGCTTCTAAAACTAGAGAATCCAACTCCAGAATTAATGAAAATAATTATAAATAAAATAAAAATTCATCAAGATAAACAAGTAGATATTTATTTAAATTTTAATAAGATAAATGAAATCTAATAACTTATATAAGACCATTTTGTATATTTAAGAAAAAGTTGAAGTAACATACAATTATAAGTCACGAAATCACTCTTTTTATGTAGAGCAGAATACACACAAATGCTAGAGATAATTAGAAGATATGAATATTTTGTTGACAATTATATTTATTTAAGATATACTCTAACTTGTAAAATTCATTGTAAAAAGAGGAAAAAATGCAGAAATATAAAACAAAGAATTTCTTTGAAAGCATTAAACATGCTTTTGGGGGAATATGTTTAATGTGCAAAGAAATATTAAAATATATTTTGGAATAACAATATTATTTGTAATATTTAATATACTAAATAAAAGTAGCAAGATGGAGTGGCTTATATTTACAATTTTATGTTTTGCAGTATATGCTGCAGAAACAATGAATACAGCTATAGAAAATATTGTGGACAAGCTCGAGCCAAAAGAAAATGTATATGCAAAGAATGCAAAAGATTTAATAGAAGATAAATATGAGTATGTATTATTAAAAAGACATATAAATGACTAAAATACTATAAAACTAAAGCTTTCAAGAAACAAAAAACTATTGAAAGCTTTTTTATTACGTAGGAAATTACTAGTTTTGCTAGTAATTTCTGGAGTAAGAAGGTTAAGTTACATTGATTCGCCCGAACGAAGTGAGTGGCATGTGGCGAAGCCACTTTTCTTATATTCTAGGAAAATACGCGCGTAGCGTGTAATTGACGTAGAAGATAGTTGTGCGAAACTTAGATTTTCTTAGCGAAGGATGAGCTTAGAAAATATTAGTTCCGTTTTTTTAGTATCATAAATAAATCTTAAGATAATCCTTGATAATCAATCTAAATAGTTGTATAATATACTTATATAAGTATATTAACTAAAATTATAAAATGTAAATAATAGGAGAAAAATATGGCAAAGAGAAATGGTAAAATTGACTTTACAAGTGTAGGATTTGATAAAGAAGGATTTGACCCACAAGGATATGATATACAAGGATATGATAAAGATGGCTATGACAGAAATGGATATGATAAATTCGGCTATGATAGAGAAGGATTTGATGAAGAAGGCGTACATAAGGAAACAGGAACACCATACAGTCCAGATGGCTATGATGTAAGAGGTTTTAGTATATATGGAAGACATAAAGATACAAGAACTATATATGATAAAGAAGGCTATGATGTAAAAGGTTATGATAGAACAGGATATAACAGAGATGGATTTAATAGTCATGGAATACATAAAGACACAGGAACAGAATATGATTTAGAAGGATATAATAGATATGGCGACGATAAATCAGGTTATAATAGAGAAGGATATAATGACATTTTAAAAATCTACAGAGATACAGGAGAAAAATATAATAAAGAAGGTTACGATATAAATGGCTTTGATAGATATGGAATACATAAAGATACAAACGATTACTATAATAGAATGGGTTATGACAAAGATGGCTATGATGAAGAGGGCTATAACAAAAATGGGTATGATAGACATGGCTTTAATATGAGAGGAATACATAGAAAAACAGGAACAAGATTTGATGAAGAAGGCTATGATAGGAGTGGATATGACAAAAATGGATGGAACAGAAGAAGAATATGTAGAGAAACAGGAACTGAATTTGATTCAGAAAGCTATAAGAAGAATGGCTATGATAAAGAAGGTTATGATAGACAAGGCTTTGATTGGAATAGAATGCACAAAGAAACAGGAACACAATATGATCCAGAAGGTTATGATATAGAAGGATACAATGAAGAAGGCTATGACAGACAAGGATTTAATAAAAGTGGATTTAACAAAGAAGGACTTAACAAACAAGGCTTTAATATTTGGGCAATACATAAGGATACAGGAACTAAATATGACTTAGAAGGTTATGATGTCTATGGGAAAGATATACAAGGCTATGATAGACAAGGATTTAAATGGTCTAGAAAACACAAAGAAACAGGAACTATATTTGATTTAGAAGGCTTTAATAAAGACGGCTATGATGAAGAAGGCTATGATAGACAAGGATTTAATAAGCAAGGGTTTAATAGAGAAGGAATAAACAAAGACACGGGCACTTTGATTGACTTAGATGGATATAATAAAGATGGTTATGATGAAGAAGGCTACGGTAGATTTGGTTATAATAAGAATGGTTTCAATAGGAGTGGAATGGATAAACTTACAGAAAGAAGATATAACATAGAAGGATATTATAGCAATGGATATAATAATGAGGGATTCAATAGGGAAGGCTATAATAGAGAAGGTTTTAACATAGAAGGGATACATAAAGAAACAGGAACCAAATTTAGCCCAGAAGGCTATGATATAATGGGATTTGACGTAAACGGAATACATAGAAAAACAGGAACAAAGTATGATACTGCTGGTTATGATGTACAAGGCTATGATGAAGAAGGCTATGATAGAAAAGGATATGATAGAGTAGGAATTTATAAAGAAACAGGAACAGAATATAATCTAAAAGGTTATAATAGAGATGGATTCACAGAAGCAGGATTTGATATATATGGAATACACAAAGAAACAGAAACTCGTTTTGATCTAGAGGGATATGATGCACGAGGTTATAACAGTAATGGATTTAATAGACAAGGAATACATGAGAAGACAAAAACTCAGTATGACACAGAAGGATATGATGTACAAGGATATGATAAAGCAGGATTTAATAGAAAAGGTATGCATAAAGAAACAGAAACCGAATTTGATTTAGAAGGATATGATTGTTACGGAGAAGATAAAGACGGATACAACAGAGCAGGATTTAATAGAGAAGGAATCCACAAAGAAACAGGAGACTATTATGATTTAAATGGATACGATATGCGTAATATAAGTTTTAGAGGGTTTAATAGAGAAGGCATATGTATTCGTACAGGTAATCAATATGATGAAGCAGGATATGATGCAAAAGGCTATAATGAAGAAGGCTATGACAGAAAGCTTTTTAATAGAAATGGAATACATAAAATAACTGGGGCGAGATATGATAACATAGATGAAATGGATAGAGAAGGATATAATCTAAGGGGATTTGATAAATATGGAATACATAGAGAAACAGGAACAGGATTTGATTTAGAAGGTTATGATAGTATTGGAGAAGATAGGCAAGGCTATGATAGAAAAGGCTTTGATAGAATGAGAATACACAAAGAAACAGGCACAGAATTTGATCCAGAAGGTTATGACTGGTATGGAGTAAATAAAGAAGGCTATGATAGAACAGGGTTTGACATATATGGAGAACACAAAGAAACAGGAACAGGATATGATTTAGAAGGCTATGATAGAGATGGCTATGACAAAGATGGATATAATAGGCAAGGTTATAACAAATATGGAGTGAACAGAGAAGGCTATGATGAAAGAGGTTTTGACAAAGAAGGAATACATAGAGAAACAAAAACAATATATGATTTAGATGGATATAATGTACATGGCTATGATGCAGAAGGATATCTAAGAAGCGGATTTAAAATTAAACATGAATATAAAGAACCAGCATGTAGGTATGAGGCAATATACGATTATTATGACAAGGTAACTTATATTATTAGTATACACAAAGAAACAGGCACGAATTTTAATCCAGAGGGATATGATATTGAGGGCTATAATGAAGAAGGATACAATGTAGAAGGATATGACAGAAAAGGCTTTAATAGAGCAGGAATACATAAAGAAACAGGCACAGTATATGATAGAAAGGGCTACGATAAAGATGGTTATAATAAAGAAGGCTATAACCGTTGGGGAGAACGTAAAAAAGTGGAAATTTCGGAAACAGTTAAACTTAAACCAACACTGCTAGAAACTTTAAGAGAAAAAAAGGCAAGTCTACAACAAATAGCCGATGAACTAAAAATTAGCCTTCAAGAAGCACAAAAACTATTGGAAGCTTATACAAGTTTAGATGGACAAAACATTAATGGAGAAGAAAAATAGGTAGGGTATTATAATGCAAGAGAAGATGTTAATGAAAAAAGAAAAATTAAATTTATTTGAAAAAATAAGTAGATTTTTCAAAGGGATATTTTATAAAAGACAAAATCAAAATACAGTAAATTCTAGAAAAACTTATATAGAAAAGCAAGGAACACTAGATATACTAAGGAAAGAACAAGAAATACTAAATATACAAATGAAATATGAAAATGGAGAAATGAAAGAAAGCGATTTATCAGATGAAGAAAAAGAAGAACTAGCTAAACTATACAAAGCGCAAATTAAGACACTAGAAGAAAACATTTTAACATATAAAAATAAATTAAATGTTTATAAAGAAAAAATAATCAAGGCAAAACAACAATAATATAACTAAATTATTGTTGAATTTATAGTCTGACTTATATGTATATGTTAAAGCTACAATTTAAATATAAATTCACTATTCACATTCTACTTTAACCAAAACCAGAAGGGATGGCAGTAGGTGTAGTGTTTGCTGGATTCTTGGCTGGAAATGCAGGAATTGCATTATTTGAAGCAATAATATTGGCATTAGGAATAGCAATACAGAATATTCCAGAAGGTGCGATAATTTCTATGCCATTAAAAATGAAAGGTGAGCAAAAAGGCAAAGCGTTTACATCAGGAGTGCTATCAGGTGTTGTAGAACCAATTGCGGCATTTGCAACAGTTTTATTACTAAACTTAGTTGTGCCATTCTTACCATACTTATTATCATTTGCAGCGGGAGCTATGATATTTGTAGTAGCAGAAGAATTAATACCAGAAATGCATGAAGGCCAAAAGTCAGCAATTCGGAGTAATAGGAGTAACAATAGGTTTTGTAATCATGATGGTACTAGACATAGCATTAGGCTAAATGCTTGACAAAGCGATATAGAAGAATATATAATAAATAAAATGTAATAGAAAGGCGTATATGCAAATGCATATATCGTCTTTTATGTTCAATAGGAGAGAAAAAATGGCATTATTAGAAGTTACAAACTTATCTCATGCATTTGCAGAGAAAGTTTTATATAAAGATTCGTCTTTTGAATTATATAAAGGAGAACACATGGGCATAGTTCGGACAAAATGGTACTGGTAAGAGTACCCTTATTAAGCTACTTCTAAAAGAAATTTTGCCAGATAAAGGAACTATCAAATGGCAAAATGGTGTAACCATAGGAAGCCTAGACCAATATGCAATAGTAAAAGAAGAACAGACAATATTTGAATATCTAAAAACAGCATTTATCAAATTATATGAAATAGAAAATAAACTAAACGAATTATATATGCAAATGGCAGAAAATTACACAGATGAGATAATAAACAAAGTAACAAAGTATCAAGAAAAATTAGAAAAAAGTGGATTTTATGAAATAGAGAGCAAAATAAAAAAAGTAGCAAGCGGTCTTGGAATAACAGCTATGGGACTAGATACAAAACTAACAAACTTAAGTGGAGGACAAAGAGCAAAAGTAATACTCGCAAAATTACTCCTACAAACACCAGAAGTAATAGTACTAGATGAACCAACAAACTTTCTAGATAAAGAACATATAGAATGGTTATCAGACTATCTAATAACATTTGAAGGAGCATTTATCATAGTCTCACATGACTTTGAGTTCTTAGAAAAAGTTACAACCTGCATATGTGATATAGAATTTAACAAAATAAAAAAATACAAAGGAAAATACTCAAGTTTCCTAAAACAAAAAGAAACTCAAAGAGAAGAATACATAAAAGAATACGAATCACAGCAAAAAGAAATAAAAAAATTAGAAGACTATATTGCAAAAAACAAAGTAAGAGCATCAACAGCCAAAATGGCAAAAAGTAGAGAGAAAAAGCTAGAGAAAATGGAAGTAATAGAAAAACCAAGTTTCACATCAAAGCCACACTTTAGATTTAGTAATTTAGAAACTACTGCACAAGTCATTTTAGAAGTAAAAGATTTAGAAGTACGGTTACTATTACTCACTCTTACCAAAAATGAAATTTGAAATAAGAAACGAAGAAAAAATAGTAATAACAGGTTTCAATGGAATCGGAAAATCTACACTACTTAAAACTATAATGGGAGAAATAAAGCCTATGGCAGGAGAATATAGATTTTCAGATACAATAAAAAGCATAGGATACTATGAGCAAGACTTAAAATGGGAGAATCCAGAAGATATACCACTAGATATTATATCAAGAGAATATCCAAATCTAACCCAAAAACAAGTAAGAAAACATCTGTCAGATTGCGGAGTAAAAAAAGAACATGTAATGCAATCCATAGGAACTTTAAGTGGAGGAGAACAATCTAAGGTAAAACTTTGTAAACTAATTTTAAAGCCATGTAATATACTAATACTAGACGAACCAACAAATCACCTAGATGCAGATACAAAAGAGGAATTAAAAAAAGCAATAAAAGAGTTCAAAGGCACAATAATATTAGTCTCACATGAAGAAGCCTTTTATAAAGACTTAAAAGCAAGAGTAATAAATATAAAAGAATTATGTTTATCTAGTACAAAAAGAAAATAATATAAAGCTTGATAATTAAAAACAACTTATGATAAAATATAAATTAAATAAAAATATAAAAACAAAGGAGAAAAAATGGAAAAATTAAAGGGAAAAAAATCACTTATAGCAATAATAGTGATAATATTTATTTGCATAATAGCATTAGTTACAACATTAACAATAAATATAATATCTAGAAAAAAAGCAGAAGAAGAGAAAAATAAAATAGTAGACCCTAATATGGCAGTACAAACAAAGGCAGTAGTAGTAAGAGAATATGATAAATATATGATGGTAATGCTTATAGATAGCCAATATAATGCATTCGGTTCGGTTTCATATTCAAATGAAGGAGATATAGGCTTTAAAAAAGGACAAGAAATATTAATACATTATGATGGAACAATAGCAGAAACATATCCATGCCAACTAGGAAAAGCAGGGAAGATAGAAATATTGAAAGACAAAAGTGATGTAGAGATACCAAAAAAACTTTTAAGATATTGTTATAATAGTGAAGATAAGATTTCAATTACATTAAACGAACTAACAAGGACAAAAATATCTTTAACAATAAAAGATGAGAATGAAATACCATATCAATATCCAAGTAGTTATAATTTAGTAAAAAAGAATGTAGACTACGAAGAACCTAAGTTTGACGAAAATAGATTAGTAGGACAACCAAGTGATAATTCAATACAAGGATATTTGCGGACCAGAAAACCCAAGTTTTGCATGGGAAGAACCAAAAAGATTTGTAGAAAGAGGCTCAAGTGAAGAAGAACCTACTTATTATTCAATAAATCCAGCAGATAAGAAACTTACATTAATAATGGACTGGGAAAAAATATATGGAGAATTAGGTGAGCGGAGAATACAGATTTGAATGGGGCGTTGGAGAGCTTAATTTCAATAATAAAGTTATTAATTTTAAAATAGACAAAGACGGAAACCTTTCACATAATGGCATTACAAATCTATAATTACTAATCGTGCCCACAAGGCTCAGATGTTAATATGGATATATAAAGGAGAAAAAAGTTGAATAACATAGTAGAAGTTAAAAATCTAACTAAAGAATATAAGCAAATGAAAGCAGTAGACGACTTATCTTTTGAAGTAAAAGCAGGAGAAATAATAGGCTTACTGGGACCTAATGGCAGTCGGAAAAACTACAACAATTAATTGCATATTATCACTACTAAAATTTAATAAAGGCGAAATAAAAATATTTGGAAAAAACATGACCCCAAATGCCTATGATATAAAAAGAGAAATAGGAGTGATATTCCAAGAAGTAGCAGTGTTTAATGAATTAACAGTATATGACAACATTGATTATTTTTGCGGATTATATATTAAAGACAAAGAAACAAGAAAGAAATATATAGAAGAAGCAGTTAAACTTGTAGGAATAGAAGATTTTAAAAAATACTATCCAAAACAGCTATCAGGAGGACTACTAAGAAGGCTAAACATAGCATGCGGAATCGCACATAAGCCAAAACTAATTTTTCTAGACGAACCAACTGTTGCAGTTGATCCACAAAGTAGAAACAATATTTTAGATGGAATAAAAATACTAAGAGATAATGGAGCAACAATAATATACACAACTCATTACATGGAAGAAGTAGAGATATTGTGTGATAGAATAATTATATTAGATAAAGGAAAGATTATAGCAAGTGGAACAAGTGATGACCTTAAGAAAATGGCTAATATAGAAGAAAAAATTACTGTAGAAGTTCCAAACTTAAATATGAACTATATAGAAAAAATAAAAAAACTTGAAAATGTAGAAGCTGTATCTTATGAAAGTAGTATATTACTTGTTATATACAAAAAAGGCAAGAATAATCTAGTAGAACTAATGGAATATCTAAAAAAAGAAGAGATAAAATATAACAAGATTTTCTCAGAAAGACCAACACTTAACGATGTATTCTTAGAGCTTACAGGGAAAGGATTAAGAGACTAATGTTTTTACATAACCTAAAATATTCACTAAAAACGTTACTCAAAGACAAAATGCTAGTATTTTGGACACTTGCCTTTCCAATAATACTTCGGAACACTTTTTAACATGGCATTTTCAAACATAGAAAATAGTGAAAAATTAAAAATAATAGATGTAGCAATAGTAGATAATGCAGAAATAGAAACTAATAATGTATTTAAAGAGGCTTTTAAAGTTTTAAGTGATAAAGAAAACGAAGAAAGACTATTTGAAACTAAGTATGTAACAGAAGAAGCAGCAAAAGAACTACTAAAAAATGATGAAATTTCAGGATATATAGTACTAAGCGAAGTAGCGCCCAAAGTAATAGTACAAGCAAATGGAATAAATGAAACCATTATTAAATTCACAGTAGAAGAAATTATGCAACAAGAAGAAATAATTAAAAATATAGCAAAACAAGAAATAGGCAAATATGTTCAAAACACACTAACAGGAGAATTAGGTAACTATGATTCACTATATACAGAGGTGTATACAAAAGTTATAGAAAAAGCAAAAGAAGGATATTCAAATATAGAAGATATATCGAGCTCAAACCTAAGTTACACAATGATAGAATTTTATACACTTATTGCCATGACATGTCTATATGGTGGAGTACTTGGCATGACAGCTATTAATCAAAGATTAGCCAATATGAGCAATAATGGAAAAAGAGTTGCAATAAGTCCAGTAAAAAAAGGAAAACTTATACTAAGTAGTAGCTTGGCAAGTTATATAATACAGCTAGTAGGAATAATGCTATTATTTATTTATACAATATTTGTTCTAAAAGTAGATTATGGAGAAAAGCTAGAATTAATTATACTTTTAACCTTAGTACGGATGCTTTGCAGGGTTATCATTTGGAATATGTGTAGGAACAGTATTCAAGTTTAGTGAAAATATGAAAATAGGAATAGTAATTTCAATAACAATGCTTGGGTCATTTTTCTCAGGAATGATGGGAATTACAATGAAATATATAATAGATACAAATGTACCTATTATAAATAGTATAAATCCAGCAAGTATGATAACAGATGGATTATACTCACTATACTATTATGACACCTTAAATAGATTTTGGCTTGATGTATCAGGGCTTATAATATTTTCTGCAATTATGGTCATCTTATCTTGGATAAGTCTAAGGAGGCAGAAATATGATAGTATTTAAAACATTTTTTAAAATATTAAAGAAAAGCATTGTACCTATTATTATGTATACAGTTATGCTAATTATTTTTGGTGCTTTTAATATGCAAACAAGTGAAAAACAAGCAAATTTTGTTGCAGATAAGCCTGACTTAGTGATAATAAATAATGACAAAGAAGAAGGAATCACAAAAGGTCTTATAGATTATTTGAAAGAAAATTGTAATATAAAAGATATAGTAGGGCAAGAGGAACTTGATGATGCACTTTTTTACAGAGAGCTAAATTATATTATATATATACCAGAGAATTTTAGAGAGGACTTTTTAAATGGAAAAGCTCCTAAAATAGAAATAAAAAGTACAGGAGATTATCAATCTTCACTTGCAGAAATGATACTTAAAAAATATATAAATATAGCAGACACATATAGAGGAATTTTCGAAGAAACAGATATTATAGAAAAGACAAAAGAAACATTAGCTAAAAATGCAGAGATAGAAGTTGTAACAAAATTAGACACAACTAGTTTAGAAAAATCAGCGTTTTACTATAACTTTGCAAGTTATAGTCTACTTGCAGGATGTGTATATGTTATAAGTCTTATTTTATCTAGTTTCAAAACTGAGCAGATTAATAAAAGAACAGCAATTAGTAGTATGAACTATAAAAAGTATAATTTACAACTTTTAATTGCTAATGGAATATTTGCAGTTTTACTTTGGATATTTTATATAATACTAAGTATAATGCTATTAGGAGAGATAATGTTCACCGCCCATGGGGCAGTTTATATAATAAACTCATTAGTATTTACATTATGTGCTTTGAGTATTGCATTTTTAATAGGAACATTGGTTAGAAATAAAGAAGCAATAAATGGTATAGTAAACGTAGTAGCTTTAGGCTCAAGCTTTTTATGTGGTGCATTTGTGCCTATGGAGTGGTTACCAGATAGTGTACTAAGTGTAGCACATGCACTACCTACATATTGGTATATTAAGACTAATGAAGTAGTAAAAACATTAGAGACAGTAAATATAGAAACACTAAAGCCTTTATTTATAAATATGGGAATTGTATTGGCATTTACTTTAGCATTTATAGTTATCACTAACATTGTAGCTAGTAAAAAGAGAAAAATAGCATAAATATTGACAGAGTAATTGAAATACAAGATAAAAATTACATTCTAGATTTTGAAGAATTAGTAATAAAAACAAAGAACCTAAATAATATCTAAGCGAGAAATAGTAATTGCACTAAACTGCTGCCGCAGTGGTCGTTTAGATATAATGAGTCGTAACATTTGGAATAAATTTACATTTAATAAACATAAAATATGTGATATAATATATTTACAATAAATTTTAGGAGGCAACCAGAATGAAAAAATTCAATTATTTTGATTTCATGAGAGGAGAAGAAGTAACCATTCGGGAGATTTTAGAAGAAAAAGAGTCCACCGAAGAGAATTTGACATACTTCGTACTTGCATTACATCAAACAGAGGAAAAGGTTAAGATTAGTATAGAAACCAGCAATGCAAAGTTGGTTAAACCTAATGTTATTCTGTTTTATGCGGTTGAAGACGAAGATGCCAAAGGTTATACGTTATGGAAAAATGGCTTAGGTCCTTTTGGTATTAAGTTGTCATAGGGATATCTAGATTTAGAACCCAAATGTAAAGGCGAAAACCAGTTCAATGAGAGCTGGTTTTTCGTTTTAAAATATTGATATAGTTTGCAAAATATGAGGAAACTCTTTAAAATAGATATTATGTAGATTAAATCTACAAATATTTATGGAAAGGAGTTTTTTGATGTGTAATGAAAAAATAATAAAACACATGGAAGAAGACATGACATTTAGAGGTTTATCAGAAAGAACACAGAAATCATATATTTGGCGAGTTAGTAGATATATGGATTTCCACAAAGGAAAAGATATTGAAAAATTAACAGAAGATGATATTAGAGATTTTCTAAAATATCTAGTAGAAAAATGTAAGAACAAAAGACGAGATGTAAATACATACAACAGTGCAATACGATTTATGTATGGTACTACTTTAAATAAAGTATTGAATTTAAAGAGAATACCACTGTTTAAGATACAAAAGAACAAACCAGAGATGTTTACAAAGGAAGAATTAAAAAGATTTTTTGAAGCTTGTGAAAATGAAAGGTTGCGGTTTAAAATATAAAGCTATGTTTATGACAGTATATGGTGGTGGACTTAGAATATCAGAACTGTGTAATTTAAGAATACAAGATATTGATAGTGAAAATATGAGAATATTAGTCCGAGAAGGAAAAGAAAGTAAGTATAGATATACTTTGCTATCACAAACAAATCTTGAAATATTAAGAGAATATTTTAGAGTATATAGACCAAAACACAAGGAAAATTATCTATTCATTTCTCAACAGACAAATGACAAATATACGGTATCTGGACCAGAAATAGCATTTAGAGAAATAAGGAAAAAAGCAGGAATAAAAAGAAAAGTAACAGTGCATGGATTAAGACATAACTTTGCTACAGATTTAATAGAAAATGGATTAGACATATTGCATTTACAAAAGTTACTGGGACACTCTGGAATAAGGTCAACGATGGAGTATTTACATCTTGCAAATGTAGAAAAAGATATTGTAAGTCCATTAGATAGATTGTATAGGTCAGGTGATGAAAATGCCTGAATTGCAGAACATATTGGAACAATATGGGAAACAATATAAAGAAAAACATAATTTACCAATCTATGTAAAGAAAACTTTAAATGCAATAGAAAAATGTAGAACAGCAGAATTAGGAGCACATGAAGATATATGCGACCATTGTGGGCATAAGAAAATAAGTTACAATTCTTGTAGAAATAGACA
>JAAVZW010000021.1 GCA_022791835.1 Clostridia bacterium
AAGTAGCTCTTTTAATTTCTTCTTGTTTTAACATTAAATATTCCACCTTCCTATTTTGTCTTTCATTTACATTTTTATACATTTAGGGTGAAATATTCGCTTACAATCTTTTAAGGTGATTTTATCATAAAGTAAATACACATTTTTAATTTTAAAAGTTGACATAATAAATAAATTATGTTATAATATAAAAGGTCTGAATAATACTAAATCACAACGGATAAAATAATAACACATATACTTATGAAAAAATTAGAAATTAAAAAAATAATTTTATAAAGTGGGGAATGTGTAAAAATGAAAGTATCAACTCAAAAGATTGTTACTTTATTTATTTTTGTGATTTTGATTGGGAGTATGTGGGGAACATACAGTATTAGTGCTAAAACAACACCTTATGAACATATGAAGGATTATCTAACTCAAGAAGCGGAGCTAAATGAAGAAGAAGAAGAAACACTAAGATTAATAAATAAATATAGAAAAGAAAATGGATTATCTGAACTTAAAACTTTTGCTAAACTCCAAGAAGTAGCAAAGTTGAAAGCAAAAGATTTAGTAGAAAATGAATATTTTTCACATACATCCGAAACTTTAGGTACACCATTTAAGATGTTACAAGTAAATGAAATAGACTATAAAATAGCAGGAGAGAATTTAGCAGGAAATACTACTCCAGAAAGAGCAGTAGAATCTTGGAAAAATTCGCCATCACATAATAAGAATATATTAGACAAAAAATATGATTACACAGGAATATGTGTAATCGAAAGTCCCATGTATGGTAAAGTATTTGTAGAATTATTTATAGGAATAGATTAAAAGAAAGATTTAGGTTAAATTTAAAGACTTAAATCTTTTTCTATTTTAGTAAAGGACATAAGAAGTATGTAATTAATATAGAAGAAAATTACTAAATCGGTTTTTTCGATTTAATTTTACAAAATTGATAAAATGCCTTGCAAAAAAACTAATTTTATTATAAATTATATAATGGAAGTTAGTAAAATTAGAAACAGAAAAAACTTGTGGAGAATTTAAAATATATGATAAAAAAGTTTAGAAAAAAGAAAGACCAGTATTTACAACATAAAACTGGATATACAGGAATTATATCGTTGCTGACAGTATTTGTATTAATTATGGTAATATCAATAGCATATATTAGTCACATGCAAAATCTTATATATAAAAATGTATATCAAAATATATCAGAACTTAGTGAGCAAACAGCAGTACAATTAGAAGCTTCAATTACAGAACAAAAAAATATTGTAAGAGTAATGACAGACACAATTGAGCAAGGACATTTTACAACAGAAGAAGAAATATTTGCGAGATATTCATCAGAAATAGATAGATATCACTTTACAAGACTAGTTATACTAGATAAACAAGGTAATGGAATAACCAGCGATAATCATGAAGTAAAGAATTATCATAATATCGAAGAATTTTTTAAAGAAGAAGACGTATACTTATCAGATAATAGACCAAGTACAGTTTCAGATAACCAAGTAAACATTTATTCAAAAACTTTTGAACTAAATGGAGAAGAAAAAGTATTAATGGCAACAATTAATACTTCAGATTATAAAGAGATTTTATTAAGAAGACTATTTGGAAAAGGTGGAACAGATTTAATTAACGACGAAGGTATAATATTACTTGATGGATGGGAAAACGATATAAAAGAAAATACTAATTTGTATGACTATATTAGAGAAAATTATGCTCCAACTAATGAAAAAGAAAATAAAAAAATTGAGAAAATGAAAGAAGCAATAGAAAGAGGCGAAGTAGGGACTTTCCATGTAAATCTTAATGGAGAAATATATTTTATACACTATGAAAAAATGAATATAAATAATTGGTATGTTATAACATCAGCAGCAAATAGCACAATAGCACTTGAACTAATGAATCTAATAATATTATCTGCTATGTTATGCCTATTTATAATTCTTGTTATTATGAGTATATCAGTGTATATTAATATTTCAAACAAAAAGAAGAATAACAAGTTATACAGAGTTGCATATATCGATCCAGTAACATTACTTGGTAATGAATATTATTTTAGAGCCAATGGAACTATTTATTTAGAAGGAAATATAACAAAAAATAAATATGTAGTTACAATAGATATTAATAAATTTAAAGCTTTAAATAATATTTATGGATATGCAGTTTGTAATGAGATATTAAAAACCTTAGGACAAAAAATACAAAAACTCTTACCACCTAATAACATTACATGCAGAATTTCAAATGATATTTTTGCTAGTATATTTAGTTATGACGACAATATAGAAGAATTGTTACATAAAGTATTTGTCGAATCATCAAGTCTAAATATAAATGGTATGGAACTTCATGTAAATCTAGCAATTGGTGCTTATAATATCCTTCCAAATGAAATGGATATTAATAAGATAATTGATAAAGCATATTTAGCACGTGCAGAAATAAAAGGGTTGTATCATAGTAATTACTATTTATTTGATGAAACTTTGGAAAATAGAATGATAGAAGAACAAAAAATAGAAGCTTGTATGGAAGAAGCTTTAGAAAATAATGAATTCAAAGTATTCTACCAACCTAAAGTATATACAAAAAATGAAAAAATGTCAGGAGCAGAAGCTTTAGTTAGATGGTATAGGAACGGAGAATTTATTTCCCCAGGAAAATTTATTCCACTATTTGAAAAGAACAAATTTATAGTAAAATTAGACAAATATATTTTTGAGCAAGTTTGTAAAGATTTAGCAGACTGGAGAGATAGATTAGGATTTATGCCAACAGTATCTGTAAATGTGTCAAGAGAACAATTTGTAGATGAAAACTTTATTGATAAATATGTAGATATTTGCACTAAATATGGCTTAGAACCTAGTGCAATCGACCTAGAAATCACAGAAAGCGCAAATACAAATATGGACGTATTAAAAGTACTAAGTTTAATAAAAGCAAAAGGATTTACAATATCAATTGATGACTTTGGAACTGGAACATCTTCATTAAGTATGCTTCAGAATATGCCAATAGATATAATGAAAATAGACAAAATATTTGTAGACAAAGCAAACTTAGAAAGTGATAAAAACATAATAAACTATATAGTATTAATTGCACATCATTTAAATGTAGCTACTATAGTAGAAGGAGTAGAAACAAAAGAACAAGTAGAATTCATAAAGAAAATAGGTGGGGATATAATACAAGGATATTATTATTCAAAACCAATACCAAAAGATGAATTCGAGGAATATTTTAATAAAAATATGTAATGCATTTGGTCGTTCTATTACCATTAATCCTAAATATAATTAAGAAGAAAGGATTGATGTTGTAGGATGACCAATTTAAATAGAAAAAAAAGAATGAGAAATATGCTACTTGTGATAGTCTTGGTATATATTTTGTTAGTCCTAAGAATAGCTTTCATACAATTCATACAAGGTGATGAACTCCAAACAATGGCATATGTTCAGCAAACCCTAGATAGAACAATAAACCCAAATAGAGGAACAATATATGATAGAAATGGAGATGTTCTTGCCAAAAGTGCAAGTGTTGAAACAGTTACAGTAAATCCAACAAATATAGTAGGCGAAAATAAAGAAAAAGTAGCAAAAGCATTATCAGAAATCTTTGAATTGGATTATGAAAAAGTACTAAAAAAGGTAAAAAGAAAAACCTCAATAGAAACAATAGTAAAAAAAGTAGAAAAAGAAAAAACAGACGAACTAAGGAAATGGATGAAAGACACAGGTATAGTATATGGAATTAATATAGATGAAGACACAAAAAGATATTATCCTTATGGAACATTAGCTTCACACATAATTGGATTTACAGGAAGTGATAATCAAGGACTAGATGGAATAGAGGCAAAATATGATACAATATTAAGTGGGCAAAAGGGTAAAATCATGCGTAAGACAGATGCATCAGGTAGTGTAATAGGCGCAGGAGAAGAAGAGTATCTACCTGCAATTGATGGAGATAGTGTGGTTTTAAGTATAGATACTAACATTCAATCAATTGCAACAAAATATTTAGAAGAAGCTTGTATAGATAATGAATGTGAAGAGGGCGGTGTCTGCATTATAATGGAGCCAGACACAGGAAATATATTAGCTATGGCAACATACCCAGAATATAATTTAAATGACCCATTCACAGTAATGGACACAGAACTTGCAAACAATTGGAATACATTATCTCAAGCAGACAAAAATAATAATTTACAAAAGATGTGGAGAAATAAAGCAATAGTGGATACATATGAACCAGGTTCTACCTTTAAGCTTATTACTACATCAGCAGCACTTGAAGAAGGAATTGTTAAAGAAACCGATAAAGTAGGAGAATTCTCATGTACAGGAGCAATAGAAATAGCAGGCACACGTATTAAATGTTGGAGATATTATAGACCTCATGGAGCACAATCTCTTAGAAATGCACTTATGAATTCATGTAACCCAGTATTCATAGGCTTAGGACAAAAATTAGGAGTAAAGACTTATTATGAATATTTAAGAAAATTTGGACTTTTAGATAAAACAGGTATAGACCTTCCAGGCGAAGCAAATAGCATATTTTTTAAAGAAGAGAAAGTAGGACCTGTCGAACTTGCAACAATTTCTTTTGGTCAAAGATTTGAAATCACACCAATACAACTAGTATCAGCAGTAGCGAGTATAGCAAATGGAGGCAAACTAGTAACTCCTAGATTTGTAACAGCAGTTATAGACAGTGAAACAGGAGAAAGGAAAGAGATAGAACCACAAATAAAAGCAAATACTATAACAGAAGAGACAGCAAGCAAAGTAAGAGACATGATGGGTTCAGTAGTAGCAGAAGGAACAGGAAAAAATGCAAAAGTAGAAGGTTACACAATAGGAGGAAAAACAGGAACATCAGAAGACGGAGTAAACACAAATAAATACATCACATCATTCATGGGACTATCTCCAACAGATGACCCAGAACTAGTAATATTAGTAGTCCTATACAACCCAAGCGGAGAAGGAGGACACCAAGGAGGTGCTGTTGCAGCTCCAACAGCAGGGAATATTTTGAGTGAAGTATTACCATATATGGAAGTAAAGAAAATAGAAGAAAACAGTTAAATTATGGCTACAAAAATAATCATCAAAAAGCGGAACATTTTGTTGTAAAATGTTGAATTTCAAAACATAGTTGTGATATAATTTATTTACAAAAAAATCTAAAGAAAGAGAGGAAGACTTATGAAAACAAAAAAATTAGTATCTAGCATATTACTAATTATACTTCTAATATCACAACTATGTATTATTCCATTTAACAGCTTTGTACATGCAGAAGAAGGAACTACTACTGAAACAAAATTTAGATTTCATTATGAACAACTACAAAGTAATTCTGCAAAAGATAAGAAATCTGAAACAGCAGTAAAAATCTATGATGCAATATATGAAATGTACAAAAGTGGAAAGCTAAAAACAGGAACAGCAAGTTATGACCTTGTTGAAAATGGAAATATTACAGATGAAGAAATTCAAAATTATTTAAAAGGAGACAAATCATTAACAGATGGAATGAATGCAGCAAGATATGCTTTTTATGCAGATTATCCAGAAGCATTCTATATAGATTTTTCACATCTTACTCTTAGAGTTACAAGAGGTACAGATAGCTATCATGCAGTTATTGGCTCAGGAAGATATGAAAATTACTATGTACAAGGATTTACAGATGAGACATCAGTTGATAAAGCAGTTAAAGAGTTTGACGATAGAGTAATTGAAATTGCAGAAGAGGCAAACAAAAAAGCAACTACAAAAGAAAAAATCACATATGTACATGATACTATAATAAATAGTGTATGTTACAGATATGAAAATGAATGTTATAAAGGAAATGAAGGATTCTTAGGAACCCCATATGGTGCACTTGTGAAAAGACAAGCCGTATGTGAGGGATATGCAAGAGCATTTAAAACTGTAATGGATGTTTTAGATATACCTTGCATACTTGTACAAGGTGTTCATCAATATTCAGGAGAAGTTGGTGTTGACCATATGTGGAACTATATTAAAATAGAAGATGAAGTAGCTAGAACTTCATTAGAAAAATGGTATGCAGTTGACTGTACACAAGATGACCCAACAATGATAGTATCACAAGAAGAAGAACGTCAAAATTATCAAAAATTCGTAGACAAAGTAGCAGATGGAGCAAACTATGGAAAAGAAGGACTTGAAAATGCGAAGTATTTACTTGCAGGAGAAGTTACAATGAGACAAAGACATTTTGAAAACTCAGTTGTAGCAGCAGCAGGAGATTATGAATTTACATATCCTGCATTAGAAGAAGAAAATATGGATGCAGTTGTAGTAGAAAATACGGACGGATTTAAAATAACAACACAAGATTATAAACGAAATGACGGAGCAGATTCAGATGTAGAAGAAGAGGTAAAAGCACTACAAGTTACACTTAGCTATAGAGGTATGTCTGTAGAAAAAGCACATGATCAAGGACTATATGTACTTGCCAAGTGGCTTGATTCTGAAGAGGGGGACGAAAATGCTAAATGGGTATACATGATACCAGGAGGAATGGCATTTGGAAATAGTGAAGATGGAAAATCATCTACATTTGTAACAGGACCATCTAAATATTTACAATTTGCTGTTACAGATAAAAAATATCCTGATACTAGTTCTGATATTAATGCACTTATATATAAAGGCGATGATAGAGAATTAATAGCTAAGAGTGAAAGAGTATATAATCCACATTATGATTATAAACCAGCACCATACATATCAAAACAATCACCTGCGCAAACAGGAACTCTTAGAATACGTAAGACACCATATAAAGTAACAGCAACTTGGACTGAACAACTAGTTGTAAAACCAGGGGAAACACCTACAGCTAGAATAACATGTCACTCAGCACTAGGATCTAATACAAGTGGAGCGCAAAATTCTAAAATAGAAAATCTTGTATTTGATGAAACTACTAATACTGTTACATTTGACTTTACATTTAGTGAAATGTGGGCAGACGATACAATTAATTATAATATATATATAGATGGACTACAAGGAGAAAAAAGCCAAAGAAATCCAAACCCAATTGTACTTAGTGGACAAAATTATAAAGAATGTATAAGTAAGCAAGCAGCAAAAGGAGTGTGGAACTTATATGCTAAACCAACACTTATAGAAAATAAAGACCTTTCAGTCAAAGATTGGGAAACTTCAAACGGAGTTAAAGTTGATGAAATTTTAAGAAACAGAATAGCTCTTGTAACAACAGAAACAACTAAAAAACAAGAAGACCAAATGAAAGAACAACTAGAAAACAATTTCCCAAATGATGAAGTAATAAGTAGCTCAACATATAATATTACATTAACAGTATGTAAGGAACAAATTAAAGATATAAAATCAGGACACAAAGTGACATTAAAAGTTGGTTTCCCAGAGGGATATGGACCAGATAAGGTAGGCGTAACATATAAAGCATATCACTTTACAAGAGATGAACATGGAGAAATAATCAGTGTTGAAGAATTAGACTGTGTTGTAACACAATATGGACTATTAATAACATGTAATGCATTTAGCCCATTTACAATAGCAGCAGTTAAAGATGATGGAACAAATAAAACTACAAAGAAACCTTTAATTGCAACAGCAGAGGATTGCGGAAAAGTATCTGTAAAAGATAGTCAAGGCAAAAAAATAGCAGGAAATTTAGCAATGCTTGATAAAGGAGAAACAGTAACAATAGAAGTTACACCAGATGCTGGATATCAAGTAGAAACATTAACTGTTTGTGGAGAAGTAGTAGACGTAAATAATGTGAGAAATGCTTCAGGAGATACAAAACAAGTTACTGTAGACTATGACCAAATCAAAGATGGAAACTCTATAGTAAATGCAACATTTGTAGCAAAAACAGTTGCTCAAGCAGAACAAAGCAACAATCAAACAGTAGTAACTGCAGATCCAGATGGAGCAACAATTGAAATGCCAAGTAGCACAATGGTTGGATTAAATAAAACTTTAAAAATAGAAGCAACAACATCAAATACAATTGGTATACAAACTTATCAATGGTATAAGGATGGAGAAAAACTAGAAGGAAAAGTAAACAAAACATTAGAAATAGAACATATAAGAAAAACAGATGCAGGAACATATAGACTAGAAGTAACAACAACTGTAGATACAGTAAGTACAAAAACATCAAAAGAATGTACAGTAACAGTTTCAAGCATAGCAGTTACAATGAATAAAACAGAAAATAAAACACTATATCCAGGAGAAAAGCAAGAAATAATAGTAAACATCAAAGATTTTGAAAATATAGGAGATAGACTAGTAACTATAGGAGGTACTCTAGAATTTGACGATAATGTACTAGAACTAGAAACAATAACAGGACTAAACGATTGGGATATAAAAGGCGCATATGATAAAACCAGTAAAAAATTTGTAATAGATACAAGTGATACTACTCCAATTGAAGAAGATGTACTAAAACTAGTATTTAAAGTAAAAGAAAATGTAGCAGTAACATCAGATACAATTGTTAAAATCAAAGATATTACAGCAAGTGGAGGAGTAAAAGATATAGGAGCAGAAACAGCAGAAACAAGTATATCTATACAAAAAAGAGCAGATGGAATTACATCAACTAAGTATAAAGTAGAAGAAGGATGTATTTCAAGAGTTACACCAGGAACAACAATTAAAACATTTAAAGAAAATGTACATTCATATCAAACACTAGTATTTAAAAACAAAAAGGGAGAAACAATTACTGATGAGAATACTGTTTTAACAACAGATACAATTATTAAAGCAGGAGACCTAGAATTTAAACTATCAGTAATTGGAGACATTGATGGAAACTATAACTCAGAATTAGGAGAATTAATTACATTAACAGATTTAGCACAGCTTAAATTACATTACATAGAAAGTGATCAAATAGCCTTATCAAAAGCAAGTATAAAAGCGGCAGATATAAATGGAGATGGAAAAATCACAATAACAGACTTAGCACAACTAAAATTAGTACTAATTGGAGAAATGGAAATAGGTAAATAGTCATAAACAAAAATTTAAAGGAGAGAACTATGGAAAAAATTAAGAAAATAAGTTTGTTTTTAGTATTAGTACTAATACTAAGCATATGTTTTTATACAAAAACATATGCTGCACTTAGCTGTAGTGTATCAATGTCTGCTTCTAGTAATGAAGTAACAGAAGGAAATGAATTTACGGTATCTATAGGAGTAAATAATATACAAGGTGATAAAGGTGTAATTATCTATGGTGGTACTGTTGAATATGATAAAAATGTATTAACTTGCACAGGAAAAAGCGGAGCAGGAGAATGGGCACCTTCATTTAACAAAGAAAATGGAAAATTTGTAGCAGATAGAGACAATGGATTTGCAAAATCAAACGAAACTGTATTAAAGCTTACATTTAAAGTAAATGACGGAGCTAGTGGAAGTACTACAATAACAGTTAAAGATGCTTTAGCATCAGATGGAACAGAAGACAAAAGTGCAGGAACAGCTAAAACAACTATCAGCATAAAAGCAAAGGATAATGGAAACAAAGACGAAGATAAAGACCAAGGTACAAATCAAGGTGGCAATCAGGGTGGAAGTACAAACCAAGGTGGAAGTACCAGTGGCAATAAAAAGCCAACTAGTAGTGGAAATAAGAAACCAACTCCAAACAAAGTAGTCAGTGCAACTACAGAACCAAAAAATGAAGAAAACACCACGGAAGATACAAACACAATAGAAAATACTGTAGAAGAGAATACAGTAGATGAAAACAACATAATAAAAAACGAAATTAATATATTTGACAATGAACAAGAATATGTAGAAGAAGATAATCAAAAATCAAATGACAAAACAAATACTATTTTGATTATTAGTTTAGCTGTTGTTTTAGTAATACTTGCAATTCTTGGAATAGTTATTTTCATAAAAAAGCAAAAATTAAAAGACTAAAAACATATAACTTGTAGGGGCCTTATGCGTAAGGCTCCTTTTAAAATAGACAAAATATTATATAATTTGTAATAAAAATATCATATTTATTTAATATTGACATAGAGATGGGCTTGCGTAAAGAAATAAGCTGGCCTATCGTAAAAACTGCTATAATGCTCAAAAAATGCTTGAGAATTAGCTACTATAGTGATATAATATACATGATAAACTAAAAGTTTACATTAGAGCAATATTATGTTATAATAAATACAGTATGTAATAAAAGGGAGGCTTTATAGTGAAAAAGAATAAATTTAAAGTTTTATTTATAATTACTATTTGCACTATTATATTAATAGGAATCTTGCTAAATGCATTTAGCAAGAAAAGAGAAACAGCAGTAGTTTCAACTAGCAGCTATAGACAAAATAGTGCGGAAGAGAGTATAACAACATATAATAGCCAGAGTCAATTTTGCTATTTATCAGATATACCATATATAAAAGAACAATCAAGTGTTGGATGGGGAAGTATTACATATGATAAGAACCTAGACACAAAATATAATAACGGATTAATCACACTAAAAATAGATGGAGAAAAAAGGTACTTTATAAAGGGAGTAGCAGCACATGCAACATCAACACTTGTTTATGACATTAGTGCGTATGATTATGACTATTTTACAGCATATATTGGAGTAGACCAAAGCAGAGAAATCATAGGAAACCAAGGAAATGGCGTGCAATTTGCATTAGCAACATCGGTAGATGGAGTAACTTGGGAACCATATATAAGAACAACAGATGTAATGATGGGAAATAGCAATGCCCTTCAAGTAAAAATGCCAATAAAAGGAGCCAAATATATTAAACTATTTGCGAATAATCGTGGAAATGCTGAAGCAGACCATGCTGTATATGCTGATGCAAAGCTTATTAAAGAAGGATATGTAGAAGATAATAAACCAGTAGAATTCATTAAAACATTGTCAGAATATGACGAAATTATTAATTCAAAAGAATTAGGAGAACAAATAGCAGAAAATGAATTAGCTTTATTACAAAGAGAATTTGTAAAAAATATGGGATATGATATTCTACAAGCATATGCAAATTATAGTAAAGACTATAAAGAAACTTTAGAGTGGTTAATGACCGATGTAGAAAATCTAAGATTATACATAACAGGAGGAAAACCAACAGGAAGTTATGCAAATTCATTAAATGTTTTAGTAAAGCTTTATACAACATATAAAGGAGACTTATCAGTAGAAGGAGACTTAGAGTTTGGTGTAGGCGGAAATGGAGGAAAACTAAAAGATTTATACAGAAAAATGATGATAAGCCTTTCTCTAACACACTCAGCTAATGTAGCACTTTGGGTTGGAGGAAATCAGCTTTCTAATGCAGTAGATAGATATGCAATTTATAAGAGCATGCATGAAAGAGGACTTTTAGATACAAGAACATTTGAAGATTTGTCAATAGAAGAAATGCGTTGGGTAATGAACAATAATATTGATGATGAAGAAATAGAATGGCTAAATGCACATGTTAGAAAATGCGGAAATAATAGAGACCCTTATAGATACATAAGATACACATTTGGTTACAACTATAGTTTAGCACAATACTATGACCCAGAAAAATATGCTGACTGGGATGCAAAGTATGACTTATCAAAGTATAATATAACATATCAAGCAGGTAAACCAAAACTTTGGATAGTATTTGAACAAGGCTCAGTATGCGGAGGTCTTTCAAAAACAGGTTCAAATATAAATGGTGCATTTGGAAATCCATCAGCAGTTATTGGACAACCAGGACATGCCGCATATTTACAATACTCAGCAACATCTGAAGGAATAGGAATGTGGAGCATATATAATGATGTATCTGGCTGGACGCAATCTGAAAAAGGAGAGCGTATGATGCTAGGGTGGGGGTCTAACAATTGGGATAGTTACTATCAAGTCGTATATATACAGTATTCACAAGAAGCAATAAACGACCTAAGCAATCTTGAAAAAGCAATAGAGGTTATGCTATTAAAAGATACTTATGCAGGTGATTGGAATAAACTAGAAGAAATATACAGGGAAGCACTAAAATATCAAAGCTTTAATATGGATGCATGGTATGGACTAATCGACACCTATAAGGGAAATCCAGAAAAGACAGAAGAAGATTTTTACAACTTAGCAGTAGAACTTGCTGAAAATGTTAAGAACTTCCCATTGCCTATGAGTGATTTACTAAACCAAATAAAACCAAAACTTACATCACCAGAATATCAATCTAGGTTTACGTTATTATTAAAGAGAAGTCTGGAATATGGAACAACATGCCAATCAGGAGTTGCACAACCAAGTTTAACAAGGCTAATGGCAAACTATTTATTAGGAAGAAATGATTTTACAGTAGCAACATTCTCGTTTGATGGAGATAATGCTAACCAAATTAGATTAGCAGATAGATTTCAAACATCAACACCTTGCTGGGAATACAGCATAGATGGTGGAGAAAACTGGATAACTGAAACTACACAAAATTATGTAGAATTAACGGAAGAACAAATTAATAAGATAAATACGACAGATGGAATAAAAGTACATATAAAAGGTGCAGTATTTACGGAAGAACCAAAAGAAGAAGATATAGTTACAATACAAATAACAAAAGGTACTTTGCCAGCTACCATTTTTGCAAATGATTTAGAGAATAGAATAATTGGTGTTAACACAAGCATGCAATGGCGCTATGAAGAGGGAGAACAATGGAGATACTATAAAAGCGTATCACCAAATCTAACAGGAAACAAACAAGTTCAAGTAAGAATGCTTGCAACAGGGACAAGACTTGCAAGCGATATAAGTACATTCACATTTAGTGAAGACAATCAAACACCAGAAAGAAGCTATGTACCAGTATCTCATTTATCAATAGCAGGGGTATCTAGCCAAGCAACAGGAGGAGGACAAGATGGACATGCAGTAAATTGTATAGACGGAAATTATAATACAAGATGGCACTCTGCATGGAATGGTAGTGATACTACTAAAAATATAACTATAAAATTCGACAACCCAATTGCATTATCAGCAATGAGCTATAAACCAGCAGATGGTGGAAATGGAAAAATATTAACTTGCAAGATAGAAGGAAGCTTAGATGGAGAAAACTTTTTTATAATTCAAGATAATATTGTGTGGGCAAACAATGAATATGAAAAACAGTAGATTTTACAGAACATATGCAACTACAATATGTAAGAATAACAGGAACAAGAACTTCAACAGCAGGTGGAGGAAGTTTCATAGCAGCAAGAGCCTTTAACTTCTTTCAAGACATGACAATGAATCCACATCCAACAGCAGGAATTGGCTTTGATATAACAGAACCAACAACTAAAAATGTAACAGCAAGACTAGTAAACCCAAGCACTCCAATTAAAGTTGTAGATGAAAATGATACTCCAATAACAGAACTTACAGAAGGGATGGAAATTACAACTAATGATAATGGAGAAACAGTATATAAATACAAGAATAAAGAAGGATTTGAGGGATTTGAGATTGTTGTAAATGCTCAAGGAGAAAAGACTTATACATATGTGTTTACAAAGAATGGAGAGTTCACATTTAACTTTATAGATGAAGAAGGAAACAAAGGGTCTGCAAAAGCAACCGTAGACTGGATAGATAGAACAGCTCCAACAGCTGAAATATCATATAGTACAACAGAGCCTACTAATAAATCAGTAGTAGCTACTTTAAAACCAAGCGAAAGTGTTACAGTATTAAACAATAATAATTATAGCATTAATGAGGAAGGACAAGTACTAGACTCAGAAGGAAATATATTAGAAGGATTTACAGTAGACGAAAATGGATACTTAAAAGATCCAAACGGAAATACTATTACCAATATAAATCCATTAGTACATGAATTCACAGACAACGGAGAATTTACTTTCGAATTTGTAGATAGAGCAGGAAATAGAGGAACAGCAACAGCACGAGTAAACTGGATAGATACAGAACCTCCAAATGGAAGATTAGTATATGACAAACCTACACCTACAAATGAAGAAGTAACAGTTAGAATAGAATTTGATGAAGAAGGCGTTGTAGTACAAAATAATAACGGAAATACAGAATATACATTTACAGATAATGGAAACTTTACCTTTGAATATATAGACAGAGCGGGAAATGTAGGTACAACTAAAGCAATAGTAAGTTGGATAGATAGAATTTCACCAACAGCTAAGATAAGGTACAGTACAGAAATAGAGACAAATAATCCAGTAACAGCTACTCTTGTAGATGAAAGCGAAGAGATAACAATTACCAATAATAATGGAAGTAGAACATATACATTTGAGAAAAATGGAGACTTTATCTTCAGGTTTGTAGACAAAGCTGGAAATGAAGGAACTGCCACAGCAAAAGTAAACTGGATAAAAGAAAAACCAGTAGAACCAGTATTCGAAGTAAAGAACTATAAAATACAAGACGGATTTATATTAGATATAAAACCAGGAGTAGTAATACCAGGAATGTCAGAAGAAGAAGGTACTACAGTAAGAGACTTCAAAATTAATATAGTAACAAATCAAGAATTAATATTTATGGATAAAGATAATAAAGTATTAAAAGAAGACGATATTATAGGAACAGGCACAAAGCTAAAAGTAGGAAATATGGAAGAGTATATCCTTGTAGTAAAAGGAGATATTGACGGAAACGGAAAAATATCAATAATTGACCTAGCTAAATTAAAATTACATTATATTTCACAAGAAATACTAACAGGACATAATTTAAGAGCAGGAGATATGAACGGAGATAGCAAAGTAACTCTAACAGACTTAGGACAAATTAGATTAAAATTAATATCAAAATAACAGAAGGAGATAAACAATGGAAAAATTGAAGAAAATAAGTTTAGGATTGATACTAATGTTATGCATATGTTTTTCAAATAAAGCATATGCAACAGTAGGGTGTAATGCTAGAGTAACTGCACAAAGACAAGAAGTAACAATAGAAGAAGAAGTCAATGTCACACTTTCAATAAGTAATATACAAGGTGAAAAAGGAATACTTGTAATTGGCGGAGTGTTAGAGTATGACAAAAATTACTTAACTCTTATAGGCAGAAGTGCTGGCGACATGTGGTCTCTTTCATATAATAGTACAACAGGTCAATTTGTAGCAGATAGAGATGGATTTACAAAAAACAATGAAAGTGTTGTTACTTTTAAATTTAAAGCTATCAAAACTGGAAATACAAATGTAGCAGTAAAAAGTTTACTTGTAACTGATGCATCAGAAGAAAAAAACGTAAATGGATCTTCTACAGCTATTAGTATAAAAGCAAAAAACAGTGGAAATCAAGGCGGGAATCAGGGTGGAAACCAAGGAGGAAACAATCAAGGAAGCAATCAGGGTGGAAACAACCAAGGTGGTAGTAGCAACCAAGGAGGAAACCAAGGCAGTAATTCAAACCAAGGAAACAAACCAAGCAATAATGATAGTAATAACAACAATAATAATAACCCTCCAGTTGAAAACACAAATAATAACACAAACAATGATAAAAACCAATCAAACAGCACCGACCAAACAGTAACAGGCATAGATACAAATAGAGTCCCAGACCAAAACACAGCAAATGCGAATAAAAACAATTTTGCAAACATACAGGAAGAACAAGAATATCCAGAAGTAAAATTATATAAGCAAAAAAGCATAACTACAATAATTTATATAGCCTGCGGAGTAGGAGTAGTGCTAATTGGAGTAATCATATTTGTGGGTAAGAAAATGATAGAAAAAGCTAGATAAAATTAATAAAAAGAACTTAGTAAGAATTGCTCTTATTGAGTTCTTTTTTATATTAGAAAATCATATAAAAACAGCAATAAATCAGTGTAGGGGCGATTTTAATCGCCCGCAGACCTCAAAGAAATTTCTTCTATGGTTCTTCGAAGAATATTCTAAAAGATATAATATAACTATAGCAAAGCCTTCGAAGAGCGGGAGATCGAGATCTCCCCTACATGTTCTCTACTGTTTCAATTTATTATCATTAGTTTACCTCTGAATAGTTACTATACGAAAATCATATTCGCACTTTACAAAAACCAAATTTAATTATATAATATTCTATGAAAAATTATAAATATTAAATAAATGTATAACATAAATATAAATAGGAGGAATCTTATGGAATTAAAAAAACTCTTACAAGGGATAGAAGGCATTAAAGCTAAAGGAGATTTAGAAGTTGATGTCAAAGATATCACAAATGATTCTAGAAATGTAAAAAAAGGTTCTATGTTTATTGCAATAAAAGGATTTGAAACTGATGGACATAGATTTATAAGCGAGGTTATAGATAAAGCACCAAGTGCTATTATGGTAGAAGAAGGAACAGACCTTAAAGTTTTTGCGGGAGTAGAAGGGATAACAATCTTAGTTGCTCCTAATACAAGGCAAGCATTAGCTGTGGTTAGTAGTAATTTCTATGGAAATCCTAGCCAAAAGCTTAAGCTTATTGGAGTTACAGGAACTAAAGGCAAAACCACAACTACATACATGATTAAAGAAATGCTAGAAAAGCAAGGTAAAAAAGTTCGGATTAATTGGAACTATTGCTGTATATATAAATGGTAAAAAACTCGAAGACTCTGCTAGAACTACACCAGAGAGCATTGAACTTCAAAAGATTTTTGCTGAAATGGTTAAACAAAAAACAGAATATGTCATAATGGAAGTATCTTCACAAAGCCTTAAATTAGACAGAGTTTATGGCTTGCACTTCAATATGGGTATTTTTACAAATTTATCAGAAGACCATATAAGTGAGAAAGAACATCCAAACATGGAAGACTATTTTAATTCTAAACTTAAACTATTCGATATGTGTGAAATAGCTTTTGTAAATACAGATGACTTAGGAGGTTGCAAAGTTGTTAAATCAGGCAAATGTAATATGAAAACATATGGGATTGATAATGGAGCAAACTTACTTGCTAAAGATATTACAATAACAAATACTTATGCAGACTTTAAAGTGAAACTTGGAGAAAGAAATGAAAGGGTTAAAGTTCGGAATACCACGGCAGATTTAGTGTATATAATGCATTAGCAGCTATAAGTATTGGATTAGATATAGGAATAAGTGCAGAAATTATTAAAACAGCTTTAAGCGAAGTAAGAGTTCCACGGAAGATCAGAACTTGTTGATAATAAGAAAGAGCTAAATATAATGATAGATTATGCACATTCACCAGAGAGTTTAGAAAATATATTATCAGCTGTAAAAGAATATACACCAGGAAGAGTAATTAGCATATTTGGATGTGGAGGAGATAGAGACCCACTTAAGCGTCCAATAATGGGAGAAATTTCAGGTAGAATAGCAGATTACACAATTATTACTTCTGACAATCCAAGAACAGAAGAACCAGAAAAAATTGTAAAACAGATTGAAGAAGGAATAAAAAAGACAAATGGTAAATATGAATGTATAGTAGACCGTAAAGAAGCAATAAAAGAAGCAATAAAAATGGCAACAAAAAGGGACTTAATAGTTCTTGCAGGAAAGGGGCATGAGCCATATCAGGAGATAAATCACCAAACTTATCCTTTTGATGAAAGACTAATCGTAAGAGAAATAATAGAGGAAATGGGGAAATAAATCATGAGCCTGCAAGTAAAAATTGTACTAATAAGCTTTATGATATCAATTTTGTCAGCCTTAATCATATTACCTATATTAAAAAGACTTAAGGTTGGTCAAATAGAAAGAGAATGTGGACCAAGAACACATTTAGTAAAACAGGGTACTCCTACAATGGGAGGAATAGTAATAGCAATTACACTAATAATTGCAACACTAATTTTATATAGTTCAAACAAAGAAATGTTGCCACTAGTACTAGTGACAATAGGCTTTGGAGTAGTAGGATTTGTAGACGACTTCAAAAAATTAATTTTAAAAGATACAGAAGGACTAAAACCAGCTTATAAAATAGTTCGGATTACTTATAATATCAATTGCATATGCACTTTACCTAATAAAACAAGGTTTAGGTACAGGAACTATAGTACCAATATTAAAATTTGAAATACCTATGCCAGTACTTATATATATACCATTTGCAATATTTGTAATGCTTGCTGCAACAAATGCAGTAAACCTTACAGATGGTATAGATGGGTTAGGTGCATCCATATCAATGATAATAATAGCATGTCTTTCTGTAATTGCTGCTAAATATGGAATACTTGAAATAACAGTTCTAGGTTGCGTATTATGTGGTGCATGCTTAGGATTTTTAATATTTAACTTACATCCAGCAAAAATATTCATGGGAGACACAGGTTCGCTTCTTCTTCGGAGGAGCAATAGTAGTAATGGCATTATACCTAAAAATGCCACTTATACTAATCATCGCAGCAATTATCCCAGTACTAGAAACAATATCTGTAATATTACAAGTGTTATACTTTAAAAGAACAGGAAACAGAATATTTAAAATGACCCCACTACATCATCACTTCGAACTATCAGGCTGGAAAGAAGGAAAAATAGTCTCAATTTTCAGCATAATAACCCTAGTAGCATGCATAATAGCAATTCTACTAGTCTAACATATATAACTAATTCGAACATATCACTGCACTAGCCGTTTTGGAGTAATATATTTATTTTTTCATGGACGCGCAGGGAAGCTCCCCGTCGCGTCAGCGAGAAGTGACCCTAGGCGAATGAAGCGGAGCGTAGCGAAGTGACAGCAAGGGAATGAAAAAATAAATATATTACTCCAAAAGGTAGGCGGAAACGAAGCAACAAACTAAAACAAAGCAACAAATAAAAAAGGGAGGAAGAAAGTGCAAAAACGTAAGAACAGCAAACCAAATATAAAAGGAAGACCATTCGACTTCATACTAGTAACTTGCGTATTTATTATGCTTTCTTTAGGAATCATCATGGTACTATCAGCAAGCTATCCATCTTCACTTGCAGAAGGAACAGGAGGATATGCATATGTTAAAACACAAGCACTATCAGCAATTATTGGATTAGTACTAATGTTCATGATTTCCAAAATTGATTATAGAATATACAAAAATTTTTATAAAGTGGCATATTGGGCAAGTGTAATATTGTTACTTACTGTACTAATTCCTGGACTCGGAAAATCAGCACGGAGGTGCAACAAGATGGATTATACTTAAACCAACAAGCATGACTTTCCAACCATCAGAATTTGCAAAAGTTGCATTAGTTGTATTCTTTGCAACATATCTTACCGACAATAGAGACAAATTAGGAGAATCTTGGGAAGGTTTTTTCAGACCATTACTTTTATATTTAGGACCAACTATACTAATACTATTAGTATTCCAATCACACCTTAGTGCATCAATACTTATCATAGCAGTAGTAAGCATAATGATGATAATGGCAGGAACTAAAATACGCTATTTCTTAACATATGGTGCAATTGGAGCAGTAGGAGGAGTAGGAGTTTTATACTTCATGGCGAAAGTTTTAGAAAAAGGTGTATACAGAATTGCGAGACTTACATCATTCTTAGACCCATGGGCAGATGCTTCAAATAGTGGATATCAAGTTGTGCAAGGATTATATGCAATAGGCTCACGGAGGACTTTTTGGGGCAGGACTTGGAAATAGTACACAAAAATATTTATACATACCAGAACCACAAAATGATTTCATATTCTCAATAATTGCTGAAGAATTAGGATTCGTGGGTTGCTCATTTGTTATTCTACTTTTCGTTATATTTGTATGGAGAGGAATAGTAATAGCTATGAGGGCACCAGACATGTTTGGAAGCTTAATTGCAATAGGAATTACATCAATAGTTGGACTTCAAGCAATGATTAACATAGGCGTTGTTACATCGTCTATACCAAATACAGGAATGCAACTTCCATTCTTTAGTTATGGTGGTACATCACTATTAATCCTACTTTGCTCGGTTCGGAGTATTAATAAATATCTCCAGACAGGCAAAGAAAATTTAAAAAACGGAACTAATATTTTCTAAGCTCATTCTTCGCTAAGAAAATTTAAGTTTCGCATAATTATCTAGTATGGAGCTTTTCACTACTTATGTAGCGAAAATTCCTACTATATAAAAAAACGGAGGATGCTAAAATGAAAGTGATAATAGCTTGTGCTGGAACAGGTGGGCATATAAACCCAGGTATAGCAATTGCAAATAAAATAAAAAAAGAAAATAAAGATTCAGAGATATTATTCATAGGTACCACAAGAGGACTTGAGCAAGATTTAGTACCAAGAGCAGGCTATGAGCTTAAAACAATTGATGCATATGGGTTAAGCAAAAAGATTAGCATAGATAATTTGAAAAAAATTATAAAAACTTTTAAAGGATTATCACAAGCAAAAAAGATAATAAAGGAATTTAAACCAGATATAGTAATAGGCACAGGAGGATACATTTGTGGTGCAGTTATAACTTCTGCAAGTAAACTAAAAATACCTACAATGTTGCATGAAAGCAACAGTTTTCCTCGGAAAAGCGGTTAAGATGCTTGCTAAAAGAACAGACACAATAATGGTGAGTTTTGAAGACGCAATACCTAAAATTCAAAAGGCGAAAAGAGTAGTTCTTACTGGTACGCCTACAAAAATATTAGAAAAAGAGCCAAACTTGAGTGAAAAGATTGCTTTAAAAGAGAAATATAAATTAAATCCAGCAAAACCAACTGTATTAGCATTTGGGGGAAGCCAAGGAGCAAAGGCTATAAATGATACAATAATAGAACTTGCAGAGAGTAAGTTGAATAAAAGTTATCAAATTTTACTTGCATGTGGGCAAAAACAATATGAGGTCGTAGAAGCGGAACTTAAGGAAAAAGGGCTAAATATTAATAGCCTAGACGGTATACAAATTGTACCATATATTTATGAACTTCAAGAGGTAATGTCTGCATCAGAAGTATTGGTCTGTCGTTCAGGAGCAATGACTATTGTAGAAATTGCTAACTTGGGTAAGCCATCTATTCTTATTCCACTTCCTAATGTATCTCATGATCATCAACAATATAATGCGGAAGTCCTAGAAAAATTAGGAGCAGCGAAGATTGTTAAAAATAATGACTTGAATGCTAATATTCTACATGAGAATATTATGCAAATTTTGAATAAAGATAATTTAGAGAGAATGGGAGAAAAGGCTAGGAAGGTTGCGATTAAAAATGTAGAGGATAATATATACAAAGAAATAAAAAGACTTACAAGTGGAGGAGCAAAGTTGTAGTATAGTGGTAAATTTTTGCCTTTCTTTGGAAGTAATATATTTAATTTTTTTCATTCCCTTGCTGTCGGGCTCTTTCGGACCCTCCATTCGCAATGGGTCACTTCTACTTGGGGAGCTTCCCTGCGCGTCCATGAAAAAAATTAAATATATTACTTCCAAACGGTTGGTGCGGTTACTGCTATAATATGTTATGAATTGCGGTGTTAAAATATTGTAAATTAAAGGTAGTATTGATAATGGAAGAAAAGAAAGAGAAAAAAACTTTAGACGAAATTTTAAAAATACAAATAGATAATGCAGTAATTAAAAAGGTTTTGCTTTATGTTGCAGCTTTTATGCTGCCTTTTCTTATGCTTGTTCGGAATACTTGTGTATTTAAAAGTCTATCCTTTTGGAGATGGTACATATATTCCTGTTGATGCATTTCCTCAGTATTCAAGTTATTTGAGCTATTTTAAGGAAATTTTTTTTGAGGGCAATAGTATATTCTATTCGTTAGGAAAGTCGATTGGAGGAGAAATGTATGGCTTATTTGCTTATTATTTAGCAAGTCCCTTTAATTTGATTACTTTGTTTTTTAGTAAGGATAAAATAGCTCTTGCTTTTGATATTATTTTAATTATTAAAACTTCTGCTACAAGTCTTTCTTTTTTCTATTTTTTAAATAAAAAGAGTAGGATTAAAATTTCGAATTTAATATTTGCTTTAGCATATAGTTTGTCTGCTTATTCTATTACTTACGGATTTAATATAATGTGGTTAGATGCTTTGATACTTCTTCCATTAGTAATTACAGGAATTGATAGATTGATTAGCGAAGATAAGATAATGCTATATATTATTTCGCTTAGTATTACTTTAATTACTAATTATTATATGGGCTTTATGGTGTGTGTATTTGCATTAATGTATTTTATGTATAAGCTAATTATACGGTGATATTAAACAAAAGAAAATAAAAACCATACTTACTTTTTTACTTTCTTCAGTGATAGCAGTTTTAAATGCAAGCATTGTCTTAATACCTTGCTTTATTGGAATTAAAACTGGTAGGGCAGAGAGTGCGATTGCAGAGTTTTCTTTAGAGAATAGATTTCATATGCAAGACATTTTAAGCAAGTTTTTTACAGGGTCATTCAATATAACAGAGATACAGAATTTTGGTATGCCGCCTTTATTTTGTGGGGTAATTATAAATTTATTAGTATTGCTTTACTTTATGAATAGCAAAATAAAGACAAGAGAGAAAATAGCAAGTTTTGCTTTAGTGTTAATATTTTTTATTAGCTTTTATTTTGAAGGAATAAATAACTTATGGACTATGGGAAATAAACCAGCTTGGTATATGTATAGATATTCTTTTTGCTTTAGTTTTATTTTGATTTTTTTAGCTTTTAAATCTTTTGAAAATTTAAAAGAAGGGACCCAAATATGGCAGATTATTTTTGCTATATTTGTATATCATATAGTTGCTATTTTAGCAATTGGTTTCGAATTAAAGACTATTAATGAAATTTTAGTAAGAGTCGATATGATTTTGGCATTAATTTTAGGAACAATTTTAATTTTAAAAAAAATTGAATTTAAAGCTTGGAAAAAGCCTATAACAAGTGTATTAACGATAACTTTACTAATAATAAGTGCAGGAAATATAATTATTAATGCAGAATATTGCATGAAAGTTTTGAAAGATGAAGGAAGTAGGAACACAATGAGTCATCTAAAAACTTTATTTGAGTTTAATGAAAATAGATTTAACCAAATGAAAACTGATGACAATTCTATATATAGAGTAGAAGCAGGTCTTAGACTTACAGCAAATGATGGACTAGCTTTTGGAGTAAACAAAGTAGATTTTTCGGGTTCTACATATTCAAGTGAACTGTACGATTTTTTAACAAAACTAGGCTTTTCATCTGAACATGTATTAGTTACATCAGACACAGGCAATACAAAGACTATGGATATGTTATTTGGGGTAAAATATTTAAGTAAAGTTTACTATATGAAAGAAACAAAGGATTATGATGTAATATATAAAGACAAACTAGAAAATAGAGTACAAAATCCATATGCACTAAGCCTAGCTTTTGGTGTACCAAAAACTGTATTAAATGAGATAATTATAGATACGAAAAATACTTTTGAATATCAAAATAAGCTAATGCAGAATATTTCAGGTATAGAAGAAGATATTTTTGTTAAAGCAAGCAATGTACAAAAAAGTTTGGAAAATTTAGAAGTTACACAATCTAAATATGTAAAACAAAATAAAGAAGAAGCAGGAAAGATAAGCTATAATATTAAAATAGAGAGAGAAGACGATATTTATCTATATTTAAAAGGACATGGACTTGAAGCAATAAATATATATATAAATGGGGAGAACATTAAAATATCTCCATTAGGAAATAAGAGCAAGCTATTCCACTTAGGAAAATATAAAAAAGGAGAAGAGGTACTTTTTGAAGTAGAATTAAATGGAACAGATGTAATATTAGAAGAATATCTTTACTATGAAAGAGGAGAAATAATAGAAAAATGCTATAGTCTTCTGCAAAAAGAGCAAGTACAATTAGAAAAAGAAACAGGAAGAAAGTATAAGGGAAAAGTAAATATAGATGGAAAAGAAAAATACATAATATTTACAATTCCTTTTGATAAAGGTTGGACAGCAAATGTAGATGGAAAAGAAGCGGAAATAATACAAGTACAAGAAATGCTAATGGCAGTAAAAGTTCCAGAAGGGGAGCATGAAATAGAAATAAGTTTCATACCTCAAGGTTTTGTATCAGGATTAAGCATATCATTGCTTCGGTATAATAGTAACTATTTTGTTTTGTGCTATTCAAAAAAGGCTATAAAACACTTGACAATAATTAATCAGATGATAAAATTAAATCATTAAATAGAAAGACCTCTATATAATTGTATCATTTAGAAATTATTAGTTCCGTTTCTTTAATACAAAACTTAACTTTTCATTTTATATAAATAATAAAATAAAACACGGAAAACATATATTAGATACAAGTATTAATTTTTATTAAAACCATTGACTTATCAAAAAACTTAATATAAAATAAGCAGAAAAAGAATGGAGGTTTATTTTATGGCAGATAGATTGATTATTGTGGAGTCGCCTGCTAAGGCAAATACAATAAAAAAATTTTTGGGTGGAAATACTAAGGTTGTTGCATCGATGGGGCATATTAGAGACCTTCCTAAATCTAAGCTTGGAGTTAATATTGAAAATGATTTTGAACCTGAATATATTAATATTAGAGGAAAAGGAGATTTAATTAAGTCCTTGAAAAAGGAAGCTTCAAAGGCTAGAAAAGTATATCTTGCAACTGACCCTGACCGTGAAGGTGAAGCTATTGCTTGGCATTTAGCCCATATATTAGAATTAAATGAAAAAGATTTAAATAGAGTTACTTTTAATGAAATTACTAAAAATGCAGTTCAAGATGCTATTAAAGCACCTAGAACTTTAGACAAAAATTTAATAGATGCCCAACAAGCAAGACGAGTTCTAGATAGAATAGTTGGCTATCAAATAAGTCCACTTCTTTGGAAAAAAGTTAGAAAAGGATTGTCTGCAGGACGTGTACAATCTGTTGCTGTTAAACTTATCGTAGATAGAGAAGAAGAAATCGAAAAATTTATTCCAGAAGAATATTGGAATATTTATGCGAACCTTCTAAAACTTAAAGGCAAAAAGGCTTTTGAGGCTAAATTTGTCGGAAAAGATGGAAAAAAACAAGAATTAAAAAATGAAGAAGAAGTTAAAACAATTTTAGCAGAAATAGAGAAAAATAAATTTGTAGTTAAAAATATTAAAAAAAGTGAAAAAAAGAGAACTCCTGCACCTCCTTTCACTACAAGTACCATGCAACAGGAAGCTTCAAGAAAACTTGGATTTACTTTAAAGAAAACGATGTCTGTAGCTCAAGGTTTGTATGAAGGCTTAAAAATAGGAGAAAAAGGGCATGTAGGATTGATTACTTACATGAGAACAGATTCTACAAGAATTTCAGATGTAGCAAGAGCAGCAGCTAAGGAACAAATTGAAAAAGAATTTGGAACAGATTTTTATGAAAATAGATTTTATAAAACAAAAGCAGATTCGCAAGATGCACATGAAGCAATAAGACCAACATATATAGGTCTTACACCTGACAGTATTAAGGCCGATTTGACAAATGATCAATATAAATTGTACAAACTTATTTATAATAGATTTATAGCAAGCCAGATGTCTCAAGCAACTTTTGATACAATAGCTGTTGACATTAATTGTGGCGATTATAATTTTAAAGCAAATGGTCAAACCTTAAAGTTCAAAGGATTTATGGCAGTATATGTAGAGGATAAAGAAGAGAAAGAAGAGCAAATACCAGAACTTGAAATTAATGAAGAATTGGTAAAAGATAAAATAGAGCCAAAACAAAGTTTTACTGAACCACCACCACGTTACACAGAAGCAAGCTTGGTTAAGGCATTGGAGGAGAAAGGAATCGGAAGACCAAGTACGTATTCTCCAACTATCACTACTATATTAGAAAGAAGATATATTGAAAAAGAGCAGAAACAGCTTGTGCCAACAGAACTTCGGGAAAATTGTTAATGATTTACTTATTAAAAGTTTTCAAGATATAGTTAATTTAGACTTTACAGCTGAAATAGAAAAAGAATTTGATAATATTGCAGAAGGCAAAGAAGAATGGAAAAAAGCAATAAGAGAGTTTTATAAGACTTTTGCAGTTGAACTTGAAAAAGCTCAAAAAGAACTAGAAACAGTGGAACTTGTAGAAGAAGTAAGTGATGTGAAGTGTGAAAAATGTCGGCAGAATGATGGTGTATAAGTATGGAAGATATGGTAAATTTTTAGCTTGCCCAGGATATCCAGAATGTAAAAATACAAAAGCTATTGTGGAAACTATTGCTGAGCCTTGCCCTAAATGTGGAGGGAAAGTGCAAGTTAAAAAGAGTAAAAGAGGAAGAAAATTTTTTGTCTGTGAGAATAATCCAAATGGTGGCTGTGATTATATTTCTTGGAATAAACCAGGGAAAGAGAATGAAACTGAAGAAAAAAATGTTAAAGGAAAGAAAAAAGCAAGAAAAACAAAAAATAGATGATTGAAATCGTGAAAACATTATAAGAATATTACAAAAATATTACAAAAGTTTTACTTTTTTGTTACAATTAATAGAAATATATTGACATTTGCCAAAAAAATTATAAAATATAAACATGATGTGATGGTATTTGTAAAAAATACGCAAAAAATGTAATTCACTCAAAAATTTACAAGTATGAAATAATTAGAATTGCTAAATATAAATAAAAAATAAAAGTACAAAGGAGAAAAAAATGGCAAGCTGTTTAGGATTATATATAGAAGAAAATATCATTAAATATGCAAAAGTGTCCAAAGATAATGATATCATAAAAATTGATTCATTTGGTATTAAATTTTATGATAGATTAAGTGAGGCAATTGAACAAGTAATTGAGGAAACTTACAGTTATAAAACACCAATAAGTATTAATACACCAAATGAAAATTACAACTACTTCTATATTTTCAATTTGCTAAATAAAAAGGACATGCACAGCTACATTAATACAGAATTTGAGAGCATATGCTTTGAAAAAGAATTGAATGCAGATACATTTGAAACAAGATATATATTAGTAGATGACTTAGAAGATAAAGAAAAAGTAAAAGCAATACACATTTCTGCAAACAAAGGAGAAATACTAAAAAGAGCAGAACTTCTTGGAAAATACAAATTAACATGCATATCACCGATAGCATTAGACATATCAAATTTACTTGAAATAAATAAAAGTGAAAACTTAGAAAATATAGCAGTTGTTAATATAGAGAATATTACAACAGTAACATCAATTATAGGTCAAAAGATTTATGATATAAATACAATTGATTTTGGAATAAGTGAAATACTAAGCAAAATAAATGCGAGAGAAAATTCATATGCAAAAGCATATGAAATATGTAAAAATTCTACAATCTACACATCAGAAGGAAAAGAACTACAATATGAAGAAAACGCATACCTTGATGATATTATGCCGACACTTTATAATATAGTTGGACAAGTAAAGAAAATACTAAATGAAAGCTTAAACAAAATCGACAAAATCTATATTACTGGTATGGCATCTGTAATAAACAATATTGATATATACTTCCAAGAATATCTAGAAGATGTTAAATGTGAAGTATTACGTCCATATTTCATACGTTCAATAGGAACTGAAATAAATATAAAAGATTATATAGAAGTTAACTCAGCCATAGCACTTGCACTTCAAGGGATTGGCGACGGATTAAAAGGAATTAACTTCAAAAAAGAAAATATGAGCAACAAACTACCTGATTGGATGACAATGGAAATTGGAGGAAAAGGTGGTAAAGGAGGTAGCAAACTTAATCTAGGAGGAGAAGGCTTCAGCTTGGATTTTAAGGGAGCACTTACAGAGACTGAAAAAGGATTAGTACGAGGAGCAACAGGACTTTTAGTTTTAATTATAACTTATATTATATTATCGAATTTGTTGTTTGGAGAAATGCAAAAGAAAATAAGTGAAGTAAATGTTCAGACACAAAGGGTTGCACAACAGGAAGCAGCAATGAATTCTGATAAAACAAAAGTAGAAGATAAAACAAAGGAATATACTGAACTGATACAAAGTATTGAAGCAAAATCTCAATTAGAAACAGAAAGCAAACAACTTAAATATTCAATACCAACACTACTAAATAAAATAATGAATTCAATACCTAGAAATTTGCAACTAACATCAATAAGCAACTCAGGAAGAAAAGTTACAATCACTGCACAATCAGACAAATACGATCCAATAGGTATGTTTATAACAAAACTAAATCAAGATGGAATACTAAAAGATGCACACAGTGACACATCAAATAAACAGAATGAAGTAGTAGTAGTTAAGATAGAAGGAGAATTGCCATGAGAAAAATTTTAATATCGATTTTATTACTTGCATTACTTGCAATATTCTCTTTAATGGTTCTTTCAGGAGTAACAGTTGGGAATATAACAATTGGACACTCAGTTAAAGAAGTAATAAATAAAAATGACGAACTTGATAAAAGTATAGCAGCATTAGATACAAAAATAAAAACAGAATATCAAGCATCAAAAGGAAGCTTAGAATCAAGTTTTACAAAATTGCAAACAGAAAAACAAACTTATAGAAGTGCAATAGCATATACAACAGAAGAAGAACTAAAAAAAGCAAATACAACTGAACAATATAAAATGAGCTATTTATGGACTAATATAGGTGGATATGCATCAAAAGAGGGTGTAGTTTTAAAACTTGATGTATCATATGGTAGCAGTGGGCTACCAAACCAATATAATATGGCATTTACTGCGACAGGAGAATATTTATCAATATCAGAATTTATATATGCAATTGAAAAAGATCCAAATCTTGGATTTAGAATTGAAGAATTTGCATTAGTTCCATATTCTGAAAATGCATTACAAGCAACATTCATAATAAAGAATATACCAATTGATCCAAGTTCTATTTCAACTACAACAGGAATATCTGGTGAAAATAGTAATGGAACTCAAACAAAGGATTCAACAAATACAACTGCAGAAACACAACAAACAAATACAACCAAAAATAACAATTCAAATACTGTAAATACAGTAAGTGGCTCATAAGGAAGGAGTTTAATATGGTAAAATCAGTTATCAAAGAAGTAATAATAATACTATTACTATTACTTGCAGTTATATTAGCTTTAGGAGTATTATTCTATGAATATATACCAACAAATAAGACAGTTCCAAATGTATCTACTTACAAAACTTCAGATAGTGTACAAAGGGAATTAGAAGAAAAAGTTGCAGATAATGAAACAATTATTGAAACTTATGAAGTTACAGCTGAGGACTTAAAGAAAGCACAAAAAACAAACACTTATGTTCCAGGAAAAGCTAACCCATTTTCAACTTATGAAGAACCAGAAGAAAATACAACAAACCCAGATGGAACAACAAGCAATACAGTAGGAACAAATGTAAATACATCAAAAGGTGGAACATCTACACAAAATACTTTCTATAAGAATACAGGAACTAAATAGAAAATGTATGAAGTTTAAAAACTTGATGCAAACTAACAATGGTAATATTTATTTAAATAAATATATACAAATTTAACTAAGGAGGAGTTTTTATGTTAAGAGAAGAGAAAGGTATCACTTTAGTAGCTTTAATAATCACAATCATCGTTTTAATCATCTTAGCTGCTGTTACAATAATTGCAGTTAAAGAATCAAACATGACAAACATAGCTGTAAATGGTACACAAAATTATGCGCAAGCTCAAGTTGACGAATCTAAAAAAATGGAAGATTCTTATCTAATGCTAAGCAAAACAGTTGAAAATCTACAAAGCATACAAGCTGGAATGCAAACTGGAAACTAGGCATATTTAGTGATTCGTTAAACCGAATAGATCATGTTGAAAATTGATCAAGAGTACAACTTGGCATATACATTTATCATTAATGTATATGCCTAAAATTTTAAAAAGAACAAAAGACAAGGGGTGAAATCTTGAAGTGGAGTATTTTATATATACAATAATATTCATAATTGGTACATTATTTGGTAGTTTTTTTACATTAGCAGTATATAGAATACCACTTGGAAAAAATATCACATACGAACACTCATTTTGTCCTAACTGTAATACTAAATTAAAGTTCATTGATTTGATTCCAATTATAAGCTATATAACCCTAGGGGGTAGATGTAGATACTGTGGAGAAAAAGTCAGAATAAGATATCTATTATTAGAGATATTATCTGGAATATGTTTTGTACTATTAGCACTTTCACTTAAAATTAATTTCGCTAGTATAAATATAAATGAGATAATATACTTTTTGTTCTTAAGTTTGTATATAGCAACATTATTCATTATCGCAGGAATAGATAAGGAAAAAATAAAAATCCAGAAATCTGTGATAGTATTCGGTTTAATACTTGCAGTATGCTCTATGGTATATGTATGTATATCAAAAATGCAAGTTATATATACATATATCATATTTTTAAGCCTTACAATTCTAATGCTTATATTAGATACTATTTATTTAAAAAAGAAGCTGTTAGAAAATTATACTATAAGTGTTTTGTTATTAAGCTTATATATGATAATGTTTACAGGAGCAGAAAATTTTTACTATACAGTAGCTTTAACACTTTTAATAATTGCAACAGCTATGATAGCACAAAAAATTAAAGAAAGAAATAGAAGCAAAAATGTTATTAATACAGATAAGAAATTGGAGTTGCCACTGGGATGTTATATGGTGATTTCTAATATAACTGTTTTATTAATTGCAAATTTCTTAAAGTAATATAAGGAGATATGTATGAAGTTGAATCTAAAGAAAGAAAAAGGGTTTACAACAATTGATGTAAGTATTGCAATGCTTATAGCTGTGGTATTTGTAGCAATCATGTCTTCTATGCTATATAGTGTATATACATCTTCAACAGAATCAAAAAGATCAGCAGTAGCACTAAACTATGCAGTAGATATATTTGAAAGAATAGGGGCAGTTTCTTATGATGATGTATATGAAGAAGGAATACTAAGAAGTTTGCAATCAACAAATGTTACAGGTATACAATCAGCAGGTACAAACAAAGGTACAAATGCAAAAATAGGAACTTATGATATAAACTTAAAAATTTCAGACGAATATGGAGATAACAAAGTCAAATTAATAACATTAACAATAAAATATCCAGTATCAGCAAAAAAAACAGAGACTATGGAATTAAAGAGAATTAAAATAAGAACAGTGTAAAATATAGAAATCTAAAGAGAGGATATGCTATGAAGAAGGAACAAGGTATCACGCTAATCGCATTAATTGTATATATAATTCTTATGACATTTGTAGTTGCAGGTGTTACAGCAATAACAAATTCATTTTATAACAATATAAATGAATTAGATAAAACTTCAGAAAGTGCAGTTTCATTTGCCAAATTTAACATGTACTTTATAAATGACATAAAATCAGAAAATGTGCAAATAGTAAGTAGTAGTTCAAATCAAGTACAAATCTCATTTACAAATAGAAATGGAGAGAATCAAACAGTCAAATATTCAATACAAAATAAGACATTATATAGGGATAAAATTAAAATATGTGATAAGGTTAATGATTCAAATATAACTGTTAATAATAGCACAAATACAATAACTGTAAAACTACTAATTAACAATTATGAGAAGACAACAGTCTACGCATTAGAACCAGAAATACTTTAAACTTTAAATACAAGGGAGGAAAACAAAACATGGACGTTAAAAGAAGACAACCTATAGGAATTGAATTAGTAAAAAGAGGAGTAGTATCAGAAGAACAAATTAGAACAGCTTTAGAATATCAAAAAGCACATCCAAGTGAAAAGCTAGGTGATATAATTCATAAACTACATTTATGCGATGAAAGAGAATTATTAGCAGCAATAGGAGATATATTTGGCGAAAAAACAATGTTAATAAAACCACATGATATAAAAATAAAAATGGACGAGTTTATTTCTCCTGATGTGTTAAGACAAAATAGTGCAGTCCTATTTGATGTTATTGATGGAAGAGCATTAGTGTGCTTTTCAGATACAGCAAATAGAAGAGCAATAGATACAATAAGACTTTTATTACTAAATAGAGGACTTGTAATGGATAGATATATCACATTTAAGTCAAATATAGAAGAAGTTTTAAGTAGCATGTCTGGAAAAGTTACAGAAAGAATAGGAAATGCAAACGATGTAACATCACTAGTAGATAGTATAATAAAAACAGGAATGGAAAGAAGAGCGAGTGATATACACTTTGAGCCAATGGAAGATAAACTTAGAATACGTTATAGAATAGACGGAGAATTATTCGAAGTTGCAGAAATTTCAAAAGAAAAACAAACACAACTAATAGGAAGACTTAAAGCGATTTCTAACATGCATCAAGAAAAGCAAGAATCACAAGATGGTAGAATTACAATGTATTCAGACTATAATATCCGTGCATCTTCACAAAAGAACGTATATGGCGAAAAATTCGTTCTAAGATTACTAAAGAAAAATGCAAACGTTAGAGAAATATTTGAATTAGGATTCCCTAGAGATGAAAAACTTGTAAAAGACAGTTTTGATAAGAAAAATAGTATTACAATAATGGCAGCACCTACTGGTGAAGGTAAAACAACATCTTTATACAGTATAGTACAATACTTAAATAGACCAGAAATAAATATAACAACAATAGAAGATCCAGTAGAAATAAGAATACCAGGTCTAAACCAAATAGAAGTAGATGCAAAAACATCATTTATAGATTCACTTAGAACAGTTTTAAGACAAGACCCAGACATAATACTTGTAGGAGAAATAAGAGATAAAGAAACTGCAGAAATAGCAATGCAAGCAGGACAAACTGGACACTATGTATTATCAACAATTCACACAATAGATGCTATAGAAGTAATAACAAGACTTAGAAAAATGGGTGTATCAAACTATGATATAGCAAGTACGGTTGCAACAACAGTTTCTCAAAGACTTGTTAGAAAACTTTGTAGACATTGTGCAAGAGAAAGAGATTTTACACCTCAAGAGCTTGAATTTATACATTCTGTAGAAGAAAGAGATAAAGTAAAATTCAATTTAGAAGGTAAAAAGACTTATGACGCAATTGGATGTAAAGAATGTAATAATGTAGGTTATTTTGAAAGAATCGGTATTTTCGAAATATTAGTACTAGATGACAAAATAAGAGAAGCTATTACAAGTGATGCTTCAACTTTACAGATTAAAGAAAAGGCAATGGAAGGTGGATATAGACCTCTAATTGTAGATGGAATTGGTAAAGTATTAAGTGGCGAAACAAACCTAAATGAGTTAAACAGAAAATTACGTATATATTAATAAAAATTAGGAGGGGAAATAATGGTTCAGATAGAAAGAATTTTAGAAGAAGCAATAAAAAGAGATGCTTCAGATATCCACTTAATACGTGGAAATAAACCTATGCTTAGAATAATTAGAGACTTAGTACCAGTAAGAGATACAGATATTTTGACAGAAGAAGATATGAGTGAAGTGTATGACTACTTTATTAGAGGAAACATAGAAAGAGATAAAGTCTTTGCAGAAACAAGAAAAATAGATATGTCATATGAATATGGAGAAACAAGACTAAGAGTTAATGTTTCACTTGAAAATGACATTCCAGTATTTACACTAAGAATTATAAAAAATACATTACCACCATATGAATCACTTGGAATTCCAGAAGTAGTAAAAACAGTTATAAACCAACCACAAGGACTAGTTCTTGTTACTGGTAAAACTAACTCAGGTAAAACAACTACATTAAATGCATTGATAAACCAAATAAATGAAAACTCAAACAAGAAAATATTAACACTAGAAAACCCTGTTGAGTATAGACACAAGTCAAAACAATCAATAATAGTACAAAAAGAGATAGGTGCAGGAAAAGACTCTCCTTCTTTCAGTGATGGTGTTAAGAATTCACTTAGAGAAGACTGTGATATAGTAGTAATTCGGAGAAATTAGGGATAAGGAGACAATGGAGGCAGCAATAGAAACAGCAGAATCTGGACATTTAGTAATTGGAACATTGCACACTAAATCTTGCGCAGAAACACTAGACAGAATGATAGACTTTTACGATGTAAGAGATCAAGCAAGTATTAAATATTTAATTTCTTCACTACTAAAACTAGTTTTATCACAAAGATTAATAAAAGGTCAAGATGGTAGACTAGTTCTAATACCAGAAGTAATGGTTGTAGATAATGTTGTTTCAGGATTAATCAGAAAAGAGAAGCTTGGAACATCAGAGGTAGAAGATGCTATTCAAAGTGGTACAGAAAAAGGTAATATAAGCTTTATAAATTCACTTGCAAAACTATTTGTTGAAGAAAAAATCACATTAGAACAAGCTAAGTCTCAAATAGAAGAAAAGAATGTTGAAGTATTAAATAGAACAATAATGCAAATGAAAATAAAAAAAGACAGATTATTATAATTAGAATGAAGGAGGTAGATAGAAGATGCCTATATATAGATACAGAGCTATGACTCCAAGTGGTATGATAGTTAGTAATACCATAGAGGAAAGTAGTAAATACCTAGCAATAAAGAAACTAAAGAGAAATAATTTGATACCAATAGATGTAGCTAAGTCTCTTCAAAGAACTAAATCAAAAAGAACAGTTAGGAAAAATACAAGAGGAATTGATGAAGTATTAAAAGATGTTGATACAGCAAACCTTTTACTTAGTAGACAAAACACAAAGCAGTCATATTTCGATAAAGTTTATCATAGCATACTCAAGTCGGATAGAATAACTTCAAGAGATATTATAGTATTTACTCAAAACTTCTATTTATTAAAAAAGGCAAATTTTAATAATATTCATGCCTTAAACACAATAATAGAAAGTACAGACAATTTCAGTTTTAGAGGAGTTCTTGAAGATATTCTAGCGGGAGTAGAAGCCGGAGAAAATATGTATTCAACAATGGAATATTATGAAGATATTTTCCCATATCTTTATATAAACATGGTAAAGGTAGGAGAGTTATCAGGAAACCTTACAAGAGCACTAGAACAAGCACTTAAATTTCTAGAAGATAGTGAATCTATTAATAAAACGTTAAGAGGAATTTTAATTCCTAACTTGATACAATTTGCATTGTTATTTGTAATGTTAATAGTTGGTACACTTGTAGCATTACCAACAATCCAAGGATTATATGAAAGTATGGGTTCACAAGAGGAACTGCCTGCAATAAGCCAGTGGTTCTCTGGAGTAATTGACTGGATACTGACGTATTGGTATATACCAACTGCCTTTATTGGTGGAATAATAGCCTTGATTACTTGGTATATAAATACTCCAAAAGGGAAATACAATTTTCACTATTTTAAATATACAATGCCAATATTTGGACAATTAGTTTTCGCAATAGATTTCTCAAGAGTAATGAGAGCGATGTTGCTTAACTTAAATAACGGAATGAGAATACAAGAAGCATTAGAAGTAGGTAAAAACGTATCAAAGAACTTAGTTATGCTTTCTATAATGGAAGCATCAATAAATAACATCTTAATCGGACAATCATGGATAGAACCATTTGAAAGGTCAAAACTTGCAACTCCAATGATGACAGAGATGTTAAAGATAGGTATGAATACAGACTTAGCACAAATGATGGAAAAACTAGTAGAATATATGGATATAGATATAAACAACTTGTTAGATAAAACAATAAAAGTGCTACCACAATTAGTATATGCAATAGTAGGTGTATTGTTAATATTCTTCGTACTAGTAGTACTAGTTCCATGTATAAATGTATACATGGGAGGCTGGATGATATCAGCATATGGATTAGGCTAGAAAGAAGAAGAAATCTAAAAGTCTTGCCCTAAAGTATATGGACGACATTAAGTCGTCCACTACTTTAAAGGCAAGGCTAAAATTTTATCTACCACAACCACAGTTATTGTTATATGCATTCATCATAGTATTTGTTTGGCTCATATTTGGGGTCATAGGGTTATTATTTACAAAGATAGGATTATCATTATTCATATAGAATTTTTTTGCTCCTAATCTATCTTGAACGCCACGAAGTGCCTCTCCAAATCTTTGGAAGTGAACAACTTCTCTTTCTCTTAAGAACTTAAGAGGATCAACTACATCTGGATAATCTCTACAAAGGTCTATAAGCTTTTCATAAGTTGCACGTGCCTTTTGTTCTGCTGCTAGGTCTTCTTGAAGGTCAGCAATTGGATCACCTTTAACTGCAATATATGATGCTGTAAATGGCATACCACTTGCTGCTTGAGGATATACTCCAAGACCATGATCAGTATAATAAGGTGCAAGACCACCTCTTTCAACTTCTTCAATAGTAGCATTTCTAGTAAGTTGGTGTACAATAGTTCCAACAATTTCAAGATGTGCAAGTTCTTCTGTTCCATGATGTTGTCAATTACTAATTTTCAAACTATCTTCAAATTCTTCCCAAGATTTACTAAATTTGTGATTGGCAAACATTTCTTTTAAACCAGTAATTTGTTTTAGACGTATGATTTCGTCTAGTTCCATTCCTAGATGTTTAGATATTGTTTCTTCAGACCAGCCATTTTGTGTTAGAGTTAAAACAATGTGTGACATATCAATAATTTGATGAGTTCCTCTAGCTCGATTGTGTCTAATAGTACTTGCCATACGATTTTCTAAATCTTTATCTATCGTAACAATTGGTATTTGTTTTAAGTGAAAATATTCTTTAGCACATCTATATCTATGAAAGCCGTCTACTACTATATAGATATCATTTTCCTTATCATAATAAGTTACTATTGGTTGAGTGTAACCATCTTCTTCAATAGAATGTTTTAATAATTCCATTTCTGGAGGAGCTACTTTGTTTGGGTTATAATCGTTTGCAATTACCTTATCAATATCTACCATTTTTACATTTAATACTGGAAATTCTATTTCATTCATTTTTAAATTTATTCCTTTCAATATTAGTCCATATAAATTGTTACAAAATTTTTGTGATTTTGGCTATTACTAACTTTGAATCCACATTTTTCATAGACTTCTATGTAGCAATTTGTAACAATACTATAAGTAATTTTTTTTTCTTTTTTAATTACATTTAAAATATCTTCTAAATATTTTAAATTAGTAGCATAAATATTTTTAATCACATTTTTATTTGTAGATACAAATGCTTTTACAGCATTTTCTTCTAAATAAATATACCATTCTTTATTGTTATCATCATAAATTCTATCATTAACTTGTTTTTCTACTAATCTTGAACCAAAATATTTTCCCATATAATGATAAAAGTTTTTTTCCTTATTTGTTGTTTTAACAATCATGATAAATTCCTCCATTATTAAAAATTTTCTTGTATTATTTTTTGCAATTTTATATCATCAGTGATAGTGTTTTTATTTAACAAGTTGTCCCATTTATGTATTAATTCCATTAATATTCTATCATCATTTTTGGTTTGAGCAAATGACAATCTCCTTAAATAAAAATCATTTTTTTCTATTGCCCTTGCTATTCTTCTCCAAGATATAGCCTTTTTTTGGCTTTCAAGTTTGGGTTCAGCCGTATCTGGAATATCTTTTTCCATAATTCCATATTTTAGCTGATACCAAATCATAAATTTTTTTATTTTTCTATAATAATGTAGCATTAAATCTCTATTATAAATTCCAATACTTTCTAGCAAGAATACAGTATACTCATGCCAAGACATAAACATAGGTTTACAGGACTTAATATTTCCAAGGGCTGTTGTTTTGCAATAAATATTTCCGAAATTAACTCCGATTAACTCTGTTTAAAACTTTACTCCAAGTGTCATATTCTAAAGCTCTAAATTGATTTAAGCCATTTCTTTGGTCATCTCCATAAGGTTGGCAGAGTCTTTGCTCATGAAGACTTAATCCGTTTTTGTACATTAATTCATAAATATAATTAAATTTTAAATCTAGTCTACTTACTGCTGTCCAAATATCTTCAACTGTCCAATCATAAATTGGGTAAAAATTATAAACATCAATATGTTTGTCGCCAATTTTTAATTTAGTTGTCCAATTATATTTTTCAAATGTAACTTTTCTATTTTGAAAAGCAATTGTTCTAAACCTATTTAAGCTTTCATTTGCTCTAATTCCTATTCCGCATGCGACTTTTCCCTGATATTTTTTTTGATACCAATTAGCAAATTGAATAATAAATTCCTCAAACTCTTCGCCTTTTTTGAACCATGTGAATGGGCAATTATTTATATTAATACTATCTTTAGGCATATCTTTTACCCATAAATGCTTACTTTCTTCTTCCCAACAAATCCATTTTGGCTGTAATACTGATACTGCATTTCTTAGAGCAAGAGGGAGTGCTATATGGTAAAAATCTCTTATTTGTGATAATTGCTTAAGTTCATTTATATGTCGGATTGTATAAGTATATTGCGCTTCTAAATCAATAAATAATACATCAAACTTTTTATTTAGTTTTTGAGCTATTCTATTTGCAAGTTGTACCATAACAGAACTATCTTTTCCACCACTAACGCTAAAATAGACATTATCAAAATTTTGAAAAATAATTTCTAACCTTTCGTTTGTTGCATCTAAAACATTTTTACTAAGATATTTTTTTGACATAGGTTTTCCTCTTTTCCTAATTCAAATTGTATCACTTGTAATATTTTTTGTAAAGTTATGTCGAAAAAGTAGGATATAAATAAGTATTTAAGTTCTGTTTTTTCTCATAAATTTTAAAGAGGCGATTTATATGGAGGTAGAAGAATATATATTAGAAAAAACTAAGATAAAAATTTATGATGATTATATTGTGAAAGATGTTAAGAATCAAAAAGAATATATGGATAACCTTGCAATTAATTTGAAAAGAAAATGTAGGGGAGAAGAGAAAACTTGAAAAATGATATATATGCGATATATTTAAGAAAATCCAGAGAAGATATAGAAACTGAAAAATATGGAGAAGGGGATACACTAGCAAGGCATGAAAAAATTTTAAAAAATTTGGCATCTATGAGAAAATTAGAAATTGGTAAAATTTATCGAGAAGTAGTAAGTGGAGAAACAATCAGTGAGAGAAAAGAAATGCAAAAACTTTTAGAAGATGTAGAAAACGAAACGTGGACTGGCGTTTTAGTTATAGAAGTAGAAAGACTTGCTCGTGGAGATACTGCGGACCAAGGCAAGGTATCAAAAGCATTTAAATATTCGCATACAAAAATTATTACTCCCACTAAAACTTATGATCCAGATAATGAATTTGATGAAGAATACTTTGAGTTTGGTCTATTTATGTCTAGGAGAGAATATAAAACTATTAATAGACGTATGCAAAAGGGAAGAGAGATATCTGTTTCAGAAGGTAAATTTGTTGGGAATATTGCTCCATTTGGTTATGATAGAATAAAGCTAACAAATAGCAAAGGCTATAGCTTATCTATAAACGAATATGAAGCATATATTGTTAAAGAAATTTTTAGATTATATACTTTTGAAAATGCTACTATAAATTCAGTAACCAAAAAGTTAAATAATATGAATTTAAAACCAAGAAATTCTGAAGAATGGAAAAGTTCTTCCATAAAAGATATTTTATCTAATCCTACATATATTGGAAAGATAGTTTGGAATAGAAGAAAACAGATAAAGAAGAGTAAAAATGGACAGATTATAGTTAGTAGACCTCGTAACCAAGATTATTTAATATATGATGGATTACATGATCCAATTATAAATAATGAAATTTGGAATTTGGCTCAAGAAAAGCGAAAACAAAATGCACCAAAAGTAAAAAATAATTCTAGTATAAAAAATCCATTAGCAGGATTAATATTTTGTGAAAAATGTGGCAAACCAATGCAAAGAAGACCATATAATAAAGAAAATAAATCAGATACACTTATATGTTCAAATGCAAAATGTAATAATATAAGTTCTAAACTTTGTATTGTAGAAGACAAAATTATAGAAAGCTTAAAAATATGGTTTAAAAATTATAAAATAAATTATGCTGACGAAAATAATTTGAATATTAATTCTAATGAAGCAATAAAAAATACTATTTTATTTATGAAAGAAGAAATAAAAAAAGAGAACAATAGACTTGATAGAATTTATAATTTTTTAGAAAACGAAATTTATAGCAAAGAAGAATTTATCAAACGTTCTCAAGTTATTAAAGATAATATTAAAAACTTAGAAAACAAATTAAAAGAATATAATTATTTATTAAGAAAAAATGCTAAAACAGAAAATAATAAAAATGATAAATTATATAAAATAGAAAATATTATTGATTTATATAATAAACTAGAAATGGCAGAAGATAAAAATATATTACTAAAAAATATCCTTGCCAAAGTTACATATTTAAAAACAAAAAAAGCAATAAAAAAAGATTCTGACCCAACAGATTTTGAATTACATATATATCCAAAGATACCTAAAATGTAATCATCGAATTTGCCTAAAAATATAATAATTATACAGAGTCTATAATATAAAAGAATTAAAAAAGAGAATATTTATATATATGAGGTTAAAATGTTAAATGAAGATAATTATATAATTGAAAATGAAACAACAGACAGACATAAGAAGGAAGAATATTGGCATACTGGTATTGGTTTAAATTTAGATAATGATAAATTAATTGTTAAAGAATTATTTGAAAACAAATAGTAATTAAATATTACTTTAATATTTTACAGTCAATAGCTAATTGTAAATAGTGTATTTAGCTATTGACAACATCAAGGAACTCATTCTTTGGTTCCGTGAGGATGTCATTCAAAAATATTTAATGCTATTGACTGTAAAATTCAAATCAGTTCACTTGGTGAACTAAAGTACACTAAGTGAACTTGCTAATTTTATTTATTATTGCTTTCATTTAAATATTTTTGATACATCTCATCCATACTAGAAATATATTGCGTATCTTGTTTTATTTTGAATTTTTCATATTCATTTTCAGCTTTTTCTATTGCCTCTTTATGTGATATTGAACCTGCATTATCTAAAACTTTCTTTCTCCTAAATTTTAATAAATCATCTGTTGCATCAATCCAATTTTGCATTGTCATTACATGTCTTTCTTTTGCTTCATCTTCTGCAAATACTATAAAGAAATTAGTTAAATCATTTAATTTTTTCAATTCTTCTTCATTTAAATAATTTTTAGCTATTGTTACATCATATTTATATATTAAACCATCTGGACTGTTTTTCCAGTTTGTAAGTCCCATATGTTCTTTATTTGAATCCACTCTATTATAAATAAGTTCTGCTGCTGTATGTCCAGAAATAGCATAATGTAATTTATTTTGAACTATTTTAAAAAATGTATATGCTTCTTCTGAATTTGGATTATAGTCAACAGCTGTTGCTATAAATAAATCTGTTATTTTCTGATAAGCCATTCTTTCACTTGTACGAATAGTTTTTATTCTTTCTAATAACTCATCAAAATATTTTGCATTTACTTTGCCACCCTTTAAAAATCTATTATCATCTAATGTAAATCCTTTTATTATATATTCTTTTATTAATTTATTTGCCCAAGTTCTAAATTTAATTGCTTTTTTGGAATTTACTCTAAAACCTATAGAAATAATCATATCTAAGTTATAATATTTGGTTTCATATAGTTGCTTTCCTGAATTGCCCATATGTTCCATTTTGGAACATGTGCTTTCTTCTTCTAGTTCATTTTCATTATATATATTATTTATATGTTTAGTAATAGCTGGTCTTTGCACATCAAATAATTTTGCTATTGCATTTACATTTAGCCATACATCTTCATTTTGTAATACTACTTCTACTTTTGTGTTTCCTTCTTCATCCGTATAAAATACAATATTATTTTCATTTCCAATTAGTTTGTTATCCATGTATAATATCAACCTCATTTCTGATTTGTTATATATTATCAAACGTTCGTTCTTTTGTCAAGTGTATTGTAAAAATTAGCAAAAGACAAGGGCTCTATTATGAGCCCTTGTCCTCAGCAGATTTAATCATTTTTTCTGCTATGTCCAAATTCTGAACTACTAATAAATCCAGTTGTAGTCCAGGTGGATTTTCCATTCCCACGAAATTCTTTGCTTGCTGTAAAATTGTTTCTACTGCTAAATAACGATTCTCACTAATTGCATTTTTTAGCTTTAAAATATGTAACCGTTCTTTTAAGTTGTTAAATCTCTCAGCGTCTGTCATATGGAACCTCCTATTTTAAACTTTGAACTATTGTTACTTACTATAATTATAACAAATTTTTATAAAACTATCAATATATATATAATTTTGTACATAAAAACTGATCTATATTATAAAGTACCATGCCTGGTATTTTTATTAGAAACTTAATAGAAAAAAACAAAATTAATAGTCTAAAAGGCTTGCCTTTTATGTGTTTTACGTACTCCTTATGAGTACTTTCATGCGTAAGCTATAAAATAATAATTAAAAGATACAAAATATAGGATATTTCAAAAATGCTTCAAAATCATTTCATTGTTTTAATAATATAAATATTTATAATAATAGTATAGAAGGAATCTAATTTTCTTCTATTTTTTTATTCACTTAATATACATTTAAAGAGGCGATTTATATGTTGATAGAAGAATATACTTTTGAAAATAATACGATATGTTCTGTTGCAAGACAATTAAATAACATGAATTTAAAACCTAGAATTTCTAATGAGTGGACTATTTCTTCGATTAAAGATATTCTTTTTAATCCTACCTATATTGGTAAAATTGTTTGGAATAGAAGAAAACAAAAAAGAAAATGCTAAACTAAATAAAGTATATGACTTTTTAGAAAATGGAATTTATAATAAAGAAGAATTTATTAAGCGTTCAAAATCTATAAAAGATAATATTCAAAACTTAGAAAGCAAATTATACGAATATAACTCTCTATTACAAAAAAATGTTGAAATGCAAAATGCAAAATGAAAAAGATACGGCGATACCTAAATTAGAAAATGTAATTGATTTATATGATAAATTGGAAACTGTTGAGAACAAAAATATTTTACTTAAAAGTATTATTGCAAAAGTTACCTATTTAAAAACAGAAAAGGCTATAAAAAAAGATTCAGACCCTAGCAATTTTGAGTTACATATATATCCAAAGATACCTAAATATTAAAAGTTCTAATTATATTTTGTTGAAAATTCAGATAAATTGTAGTAATATAAGAAAAAAGAGAGGATTAGAAAATGAAAAAAAATTTATACCAAGAATTAGTTGAAAGAAAAAATAAAGGCGAAAAGTTAGAATGGAATGATATAACAAAAGGAGAATTAGAAGAACTTTTTGAAAAAAACACAGACAACATGATTGCAGATTTATATAATGTAAGTAAATCACAAGTAAAAAATAAAAGAGAAAAATGGGATATAAAACAAATTAACTATATTTGGAAAAGATTTTTGGATGAAGAAGTTAATAAAAAAATATTTGAAGATTTAAACCAAAGTTCCAAAGAAAGATTATTAAAGAAAGATAATATAGAAACTATTTCTATTGCTTTAACGCACTATTTGTTTAGAAATGGACCTGTAGAAGATATGCATAGAAAAGGAAATCTCTCACAAGAAGATATGAAAACATTAAATAAATTTATGGCAAACAGAATAGCTGGTTTATTACAAATAATTAATAAAGAAGAATGGTTAAAAATAGAATTATTATTGGATTATTATAATAGATATTTTCGGTAAAAAATGGGATAAGCCAGTTGCTGATACAAAAGAAATAGATTTAGAATATAAAAAGTTTTTAGATAAAATTTAATATTTTACAGTCAATAGCAAAAGTTGTAATTTTGTTAGTTATTGAGGCTATGCCGATTACAAATAACTTATATCTTTAGCTATTGACAACATCAAGGAACTCATTCTTCTGTTCCGTATATCATTTAGTATAGCTTTTGACTTTTGATCTGGCATGCCAAATCTTTGTGAAAGGTATCTAAGTGAAGCGGCAAGTTCTCCATCAGGGCCTCCGTATTGCGATATTATATTTTTAGCAAGTTCTGTATTTGTTTCTTTTATATTTACAGGGTATTCTAATACTTTATCATAAGTCCACATTAAAAATTACCTCCTTCCCATGGCCATGGTTCTTCAAGCCAACGCCATTTATTGCAAGGATAATAAATGCTAAGTGGGCCATATACTTTTTGATATTTATCCTTTAAATCTTTTAAAGTTTTTGCATAGCTATTATGCAAGCATAGAGCTCTTTCATCATTTGGATGAGTGTCAAGATATAGAGCAAGTTCTATAACAGCAAAGTTATAGCATTTAATTTGATGTATTAAATCTTCTCTTGTCATATCATCGTTTTTGCAAGAGCATGAACAAGAACAAGAAACTCTATTTTCTATATTATCTAAAACTTCAGTACATTCTAATTCTGGATTCATCTGTTACAGCCCTCCTTTATAGGATTAGTATCCCTTAGATATTCAATCTCTGCCATTGATTGGCAAGGATAGTATTCGCTAACTAGTTCAGGGAAAATAGTTCCTTTATGCATTCCAGCACATGGCATAAAAGTTTCATTCATTATTTGAACAGGTACATAGCTTTGTGCAAACATTGGATTTGTTGGAAAACCATCATCTTCTTCTTCATCAAATCCACATTTACAATTGCAATTATAACTCTGGCTATTGTCTGGGACATTTTGACACATAGTTTCTAAGTCTTTTTTATCATGAGAACCAGGGTTATGCATTGCAAAACATTTTCTACGTCTACAATTACACATTATAATTCCTCCTTATATTTCGTATATTACATATTATGTAACCATAGGAAAAATAGTTACAATAGTAAAAAAAAGAAGAGGGAGGAATAAAAAAACAGCATACTCTTTTAGTAGAGTATGCTATAAGTATAATAGGTCTTTTTTATGCATTTTCTTCATTTACTGATATAACTTCTTTTCCGTTATAGTATCCACAGTTTGTACAAGCTCTGTGTGGTAATACAGGCTCATGACAATGTGGGCAAGTCGCAATACTTGGTTTTTCTACTTTCCATGTAGATCTTCTTAATCCTGTTCTTGCTTTTGACCATCTTCTTTTTGGTTGTGCCATCTCTAATTACCTCCTTTTTATTACGACTATCTATATTAAGTTTTTTATATAGTAGGAATTTTGCTACGCAAGTAGTGAAAAACTCCATACTAGATAATTATGACGAGTGTTATAATTTATTGATGATTTTATCATTTAATATGCTTAAATATTATACTAAAAATATGTCTGTTTGTCAAGCTTTATACTTAAATTTCTATTACTCCACCGATAGTTTTGCTACTTTTTCTTGTAGGAAGTATTTGAGAACCACCAGCTATGACTACTCTGTCGCCTTTTTCTAAGTATCCATCTTCTTCTAATTTTTCAATTCCTAGTTCTAATAAATCGTTAATTGTTTTTTGCTCTGGAAGTAAGATAGGGAATACGTTCCACATTAATGCTAATTGGTTGTAAGTTTTTTCATTTGCTGTAACAGCAAATACTGGACATTTTATTCCAAGTCCTGATAGATATCTTGCTGTATTTCCTGTATCAGTATAAGCTACAACTGCTTTAGCATTAATTTTTCTAGCCATTCTACAAACTGTATAGTTTACATTGTATTCTAGGTCATCAGTTTCAAGTTTTTGATATTTGTTATTAAATCTTTCCCAATATTTTATTTGTGATTCTATTGTTTCAGATATATCGACCATTGTACGAACACACTCTAATGGGTATTCTCCCATAGCACATTCTCCAGAAAGCATGATAGCTCCTGTTCTATCATATATAGCATTTGCAACATCGCTAACTTCAGCTCTTGTAGGTCTTGGACTATGTGTCATAGACTCAAGCATTTGAGTAGCTGTTATAACAGGTTTTCCTTTTCTATTGCAAACTTTTATCATATCTTTTTGAGCTATTGGAACATCTTGGAATGGAATTTCTACTCCTAAGTCTCCTCTTGCTACCATGATACCATCAGAATTGTCAATTATTTCGTCAAGATTGTCAAGACCTTCTTGGTTTTCAATTTTACAAATTATTTTAATGTCTTTTCCGCCGTTTTCATCTAATACTTTTCTAACTGCTAATACATCTTCCTTGCTTCTTACAAATGAAGCTGCAACATAATCAAAGCCATGTTTTGCACCATCTACTAAATCTTGAATATCTTTTTCTTTTAAAGCTGGTAAACTTAAATGTGCCCCAGGAATATTTACACTTTTTCTATTTCCTAGTTTTCCACCATTCAATACTTTACATACAATATCTTTACCTTGTATTCCAGTAACTTCTAGGGCGATAAGTCCGTCATCAAGAAGTATTTTAGTACCTTTTTGAACATCTTTATATAGTTCTTTGTAACTTACAGATGTTTTAGTATTATCTCCTTCAATATCTTCATTTACAAGAGTAAAAGTATCTCCTGTAACAAGAGTAGCAGGTGCTTCTACAAGTTTACCTGTTCTTACTTCTGGACCTTGCATATCAAGCAAAAGAGCCACTGGTTTTCCAGCTTTTTTTCTTGCCTCGAAGAATTTTTGAACTTTTTCTTCTTGCTCTGGGTAGCTTCCGTGTGAGAAGTTTATTCTTACTACGTCCATACCAGCTTCCATAAGTTCTGCTAGTTTATTTTCACTAGCTGGTCCAATTGTGCATACGATTTTAGTTTTTCTCAAATGTTTTTTCATCTTTCCTTCTCCTTATAATAAAATATCTAATATAGTATACCACTTTCAAACGGTTTTGTACACTTTTTTTGCAAATTTTTTTAAAAATTTGTAATAAATTTGAAATAAAGTGAATATGCCTATATATAGTACAAAAAAATCATATAATGCATATTGCAAGAAAAACAGTAGCAAATTTTTCTTGCAATATGCATAATTTTAAAATATAATTAATACAGTTAAAGAAGTATATGATTATATAATCTTTAAAAAATAAAATAATTTTCAAAGTTTTTGAAAAACGGAGGTTAAAAATGAAAACTCCAATATTTACAGGCTGTGCAACAGCTATAGCAACACCTTTTAGTGAGAAAGGTGTGAATTTTGAAGAATTTGGTAGACTTATTGAAAATCAAATTCAAAAAGGTATTGATGCAATTGTAGTTTGTGGAACTACTGGAGAAGCTTCTACTATGACTGAAACAGAAAAAAAACAAACTATTAAATATGCAGTAGAAGTTACAAAAAAACGAGTGCCAATTATTGCAGGAACAGGAGGTAACAATACAGCAGTTAGTATTCAGATGTCTAAGTATGCAGAGGAGGTAGGAGTAGATGGACTTCTTTTAGTTACTCCTTATTACAATAAATGTACTCAAGATGGACTTGTAGCACATTATAAAGCTATTGCAGAAAGTGTAAATTTACCTATTATTATATATAGTGTAAAATCAAGAACAGGAGTAAATATACTACCAGATACTTGCAAAAAAATATCAAATATACCCAATATAGTAGCAATCAAAGAAGCAAGTGGAGATTTATCCCAAATTGCTGAAATTGCACATCTATGTAAAGATGAATTATACATATATAGTGGAAATGATGATCAAACTGTGCCAATTCTTTCACTAGGAGCCTTAGGAGTAATCTCAGTTCTATCAAATATAGCTCCAAAGGAGACATCAGAAATGGTGCATGATTTTTTAGAAGGTAGAGTAGAAAAAGCAAGAGAAACACAGCTTAAAGCAATTCCACTTATATCAGCATTATTTAAAGAAGTAAATCCTATTCCAGTAAAAGAAGCGCTAAATATTATGGGATACAATTTTGGAGAACCAAGATTACCACTTACAAAATTAACAGAGAAATCAAAAGAAATACTAAAAAAAGAAATGCAAAATTTTGGAATAATTAATTAAAATAACAGAGAACCCATGAAAAACACGGGTTCTCTGTTTGCCTAGATTAGCTCTGGCCGAAACCAGAAGTCAGGTGGATTGAACTGAGGGACATAGAAGGTACTGTGCTGATAGGAATACCAACACCTGAAGGGCATTTCTGCAGGACCTTTTTACAGTAATCGCGTGAAGAGAGAATCTTGCTTACAGGTACAGCCAAGACATATCCAGTCTTAGGACAGGAGATAACTTCTCCTTTGGCGAAGCCTACCCAGCACATCTGCTCTTTCCGCAGGGGATCAGCAATTTGGGGAAGGAGGGGAGACGTGCTGTTTACAAAGCGATGAAAATTCCTCCACTTGAGTTCAGACGGCCAAATGAGAAGACCATACTGGTCTCTCTTTTTGGCTTCTTCTGCAGCTTTCCGAAGAAGGCTAACAGAAATGGGCTTAAATGTCATAGCATTTCCTCCTGATGTGTTTTCTAAGCTTATGGTATATACAGTCGCTTTAGCGATGTATTGTTAATATTTTATCATATTTAACATAAAAAAGCAACTATATGTATTGACAAAAAAAGTAGAATAATGTAATATATATATTATAGAGTAAGAAATAAATAGTAAAGACTTATCATACGGGAAGTTGATGATAAGGCAAAAGCTTTTAAGAGTTTGCTTATTTATTTTTGCATTCCGCTATGAAATATATATATAGGTAAGTAATACCTTATTTCATGGAGCTCTAAAGAAAGGAGCTTTTTTATATGCAACATATATCAAAAACGAAAAAAATGATACTTTCAGCTTTAATGATAACATTATCAATAGTCTTATCACGATTTTTATCAATCAAAACTCCGTTTTTAGCAATCAGTTTTAGTTTTGTGCCGACAATGCTATCAGCCATTTGGTTAGGACCTAAATATACATGTTTGATAGCAGGGATTGCAGACTTGATAGGAGCAATAGTATTCCCCTTTGGAGAATTTTTCATAGGTTTTACAGTAAGCAGTATTTTAGCAGGGTTAATTTATGGGCTAATTCTTTATAAAAAAGAAGGAGAACTTAGCAAAAAATCATTGCTAATTAGATTGATAATCTCAACCTTAGCAGTTACTCTTGTAATAAATACAGGACTCAATACATTATGGCTAGTGATAATGTATGATAAAGCATTTATAGCTTTATTAATGGCAAGGGTTGTGAAAGAATTAATAATGGTACCAATACAAGTTATAACAATGTTTTTACTGGTACAAGCTACACGGAAAGATTACAAAAAAATATTTAATATAAGGTTAGGTAGTTATATGAGGATAGAAGAATATTTGAAAGAATTTGCAGTAGTTACTAGAAAGCCAACATTAGATGCTATGAAATATTTTATGAATGAATTTGGAAATCCAGATAAGAAAACCAAATTTATACATATTGCTGGAACTAATGGCAAAGGCAGTGTATGTGAAATGATTAATAATATTTTAGTGAACGCAGGATATAAAGTTCGGAAAGTTCATCTCTCCTCATCTTATAAATTATAATGAAAGAATTGCTGTAAATAATAAATATATAACAGATGAAGAAATTTCAAGACTGTTAGAGAAAATTGCACCTAAAGTAGATAAATATAATGCTACTCATGATATAAAAGTAAAGGAATTTGAAGTAATCACAACAATAGCTTTAATATATTTTGTAGAAAATAATTGTGATTTTGTTGTACTGGAAACAGGCTTGGGAGGAAGGCATGACTGTACAAATATAGCAGATGGAATGATATCAATTATAACAGATATTGGATTAGACCATATGGATATTTTAGGAGGTACTATAAAGGAGATAGCAGAAGTAAAAGCAGGAATAATAAAACCAAATAGAGATACTATAATGTATGCACAAGAAGGAGTTACAGAGATAATTGAAGCGGAATGTAAAAGAAATAATAATACTTTACATTTTGCAGATAAAAACTTAATTTTAAATTATTCTTTTGGCAAAGAATTTCAAAAAATAGACTATAAGTCTCATAAAGATATAGAAATTAATCTAAAAGGAAAATGTCAAATTTTTAATTCTGCTATTGCACTAGAGTGTATAGATATACTTAGAAATAAGGGATTTAATATAGAAGAGAATGCAATTAAAGCTGGACTTAAAACAGTTGTGCATAAAGCAAGGTTTGAGACTATTTCAAAAGAGCCTCAAGTTATTTTTGATGGTGGTCATAATGAGAATGCTATAAGAAATTTCAGAAAAATGGTTAATCAGTATTATCAACATGATAAGAAAATATATATTGTATCCATTCTGAAGTCTAAGGATTATAGGATAGTTATAAAATTGCTTACAGAGGAGGCAGATGGAATATTTATTTTTACCAATCGGAAATGATTCGAATAGATATGTTGCCAAGGAAGAATTATATAATGAAGCAAAGAAATATATAAATGACAATATATATAAGAGCGAATTAGAAGTTGCTATAAGTGAAATCAAAACTAAATGCAAAGACGAAGTAGTTATGATTGTACGGCAGTTTTTATGTATATGGAGATGTACTAAATTTCTTAAGTGAAAGGACTTGCTAGAATGTTAGAAGTAAAGGACTTAAATTATAAATATAAAAACGGTGAGATGGTTTTAGAAAATATTAATTTTAATGTAAGAGATGGAGAAGTAGTTGCAATCATTCGGAAAAAATGGTTCGGGAAAATCTACTTTGGCAAGATTGCTTGCAGGTATTACAATTCCAACATTAGGAAAAATTATAGCTCAGGGGATTGATACAGAGGATAAAAAGGCGTTTATAGAACTGAGAAAGAGAGTTCGGAATAGTTTTCCAAAATCCAGAAAACCAAATTATATTTAATAATGTACACGATGATTTAGAGTTTGCACTAGATAATTTGGAACTCGATAACAAAGAAGAAAGAATAAAAAAAGCTTTAGAAGAAGTACGGAATGAGCGAGTTTATCAATAAAGAAGCTTATGATTTATCTTTAGGACAAAAACAAAGAATTACAATAGCAGGTGTACTAGCAGTAGAGCCAAGAATAATTGTAATGGATGAACCAACTGCAATGTTAGATCCAGAAGGAAAAGAAGATGTTGCAAAGATAGTACAAAAACTAAAAGAGAGAGGACTCACAATAGTTTATATTACTAATATAATTGATGAGATTTTTTTTGCAGATAAAATTGTTTTATTAGAAAAAGGCAAGATTATGAATATATTTGAAAGAGATGAACTAGAGAATAATATAGATTTGCTAAAGAAAAAGGGGTTTACCGTACCTAAAGTAATTGACGTTATGGAAAAGCTTAGAGATAAAGGGATAAAAGTAGAATTGAATGATATTGTTTGAAAATATGCTATAATTTAGTAGCAAGCTACTAAAATGTATATCTTTGTAGTGAAAAGTTGAAAGGAGAAAGCTTAAATGTTTGCAACATTAGAATTAATAACATTTTTAAGTTATACATGTTTGATATTTTTTATTAAAAACAATTATCTTATTGGGATAATCGTTGGCATAAATATAATTCTAATGATATTACTAAAAGTAAGTGCAAAAAGGACTTTTTGCTTTTGCTTTAAGCTACTACCATTTATCTTATTTACAGTAGCGATAAATATATTTGTAGGTGATTTACATTTTGGTGTATTAATAGGAATAAGACTAATTTTAGTTTGTATGATAACTTTTATTTTTGGGACACATATGACACCTAAAAAAGTGAGTAAAGGAATAGAAGGAATACTTTTACCACTTAAAATATTCAAAATAAATACTAAAGAGATTGCTATAATGGTTAGTATAAGTTTAGCTTTTATCCCAATACTAGCAAAAGAAGTACAAAATTTAAAATACTCATTAATATCAAAAGGATTTAAATTAAACTTAAAAAACACAATTAAACATCCAAATGTAATATTGCTTCCACTAATTACATCAATAATAAAAAGAACAGCCGAGATAGAACAGAGTATGTTATCTAGAGGATATCAATAAAATTAATTTTTTTTAAAAATATCACAAAAAAACTTGAATAAAAACAATTTATAGGATATAATAAGGGATATAAAACTTTTTGGAGGAAACAAATGAAAAATGCAAAGCTTGAAAAAGGCTCAATTTCAGTGTTTGTAATAGTAGCATTCATATTTTGCATGACCATAATTGTAAATATATATTGGTCAAATGCAAACCATCAAGTTACTGTTTTACAAGCGCAACAGAGAATACAAGATGCATATGGAAAAGACGTAAATAGAATGGATGAAATACATGCAGGTTTAACTTAAATATAAAAATGATAATAAAACAAAAGCAAAATGTATTAAATGTGAAAAAAGCAAAATAAAACTTTAACAATAATATATTTTGCTTTTTTTAACCAAAAAACGGCAAATATGCCCAAGATATGGAGGAAAAATAATGGGAGAAGTAATTGTAATAACATCAGGAAAGGGTGGAGTAGGAAAAACAACTACAACAGCAAATTTAGGAGCTTCCCTAGCTTTAGAAGGAAAAAAGGTAGCGCTAGTAGATACAGATATTGGACTTAGAAACCTAGATGTAGTTATGGGGTTAGAAAACAGAATAGTATATGACATAGTAGATGTTGTAGAAGGTAGATGCAAATTAAGACAAGCTCTAATAAAAGATAAGAGATATGATGAGTTATTCCTTTTACCAGCAGCACAAACAAGAGATAAAAGTGCAGTTAACGAAGAACAAATGAAAGAACTTACAAAAGAACTTAAAGAAAATTTTGACTACATATTAATTGACTGTCCAGCAGGCATAGAGCAAGGCTTTAAAAACGCAATAGCAGGTGCAGATAGAGCAATAGTTGTTACAACAGCTGAAATATCTGCAATAAGAGACGCAGATAGAATAATAGGATTGCTAGAATCATCTGAACTAAAAAATTCAGAATTAGTCATAAATAGAATTAGACCTAATATGGTTAAAAAGGGAGAAATGATGGATGTAGAAGACATTGTTGACCTTCTATCAATTGACCTAACAGGAGTTGTACCAGATGATGAATACATAATAACTCAAACAAACAAAGGTGAACCAGTTATATCAAACAAAAAAGCACCATCAGGCAAAGCATATAGAGAAATCGCAAAAAGAATACTTGGAGAAAATGTAGATGTAACAATACCAGGAAGAGACAGAGGATTATTGGCAAAAATAAAAAATATATTTAGTAAAAAATAGAAAAAACTAAGATAGGTGGAGAGAATATGTTTGATAGCATTATGAACTTTTTTAAAAATTTAGGGAAATCAGATAAAACAGATAATAATTCAAGAGATACAGCAAAAGAAAGACTGCATCTAGTTTTAATGCAAGACAGAGCAAACATATCTGCAGACTTCCTTGACCTGATGAGACAAGAAATAATAGAAGTAATAAAAAAATATGTAGATGTAGATGAATCAGAGATAGATGTTAGAATGACAAGTAAGCAAAATGAAGACGGAAGTAATGGCGCACCTGCTTTATTTGCAAATATTCCTATAATAAATATCAAAAATGATATATTAGTAGAAAAGAAAAAAGAAGCAGAAGATTTGAAACGACAGCCATTAGAAGAGAATCAAGTTTCAAATGAATGCCAAAATGATGTACAAAATAATATAACAAATAATATCCAAGAAGGATATAATGAGAACAACCAAAGTTATGAGCAACAAAGAAATTATGAAAATCATCAAGAAACTGAGCAAAATCAAGAAAAGATTGGTCAGGAAACACAGCAGTATGGAGAAAATAACGTACAAACATATGAAGAAAATAATGAACCTAAAGTAGAAGAAACAACATACCAAAGCTAGAAATTTCATTTAAAGAGGTTTGTTAATGAATAGAAAAATATTTAAAAATATTGAATGGGGAATACTTATCTGCGTAGTCATTTTATTGTGTATAGGTTTAGTTGCACTTTTTTCAGCAACACAAGACCGGAGAACTAGAAGAATTAAAAAAACAACTAATGTGGCTATTTATAAGTATTCCCATCATGATAATAGTCATGTTTATAGATTATAATTTTATAACAAAAATATCACCAGTACTTTATGGACTGGCGATTATTTCACTTATAGCAGTATTATTTACAGAGCCAATAAATGGAGCTAGTAGTTGGTTCAAGATAACAGAAAGCATAAGAATTCAACCAAGTGAATTTGCCAAAATAATATTAATGATATTTTTAGCATACATCATAACAAAACTTCAAAAGGAAGATAAAACAGAAATAAACAAGTTTTGGAAATTAGGAATAGTAGCAATAGTAGCAGGGATACCGGTAATTTTAATTGCACTTCAACCTGACTATCGGAACAGTCATGGCATTTGTTGCAGGTGTTGCATTTATGTTATTCGCATCAGGAATAGATAAAAAATATATAATAACAATATTGCTTGTAGTAGTGATAATCGTTCCAATAATGTACTTTTTTGTATTGCCAGACCATGCAAAAACAAGAATAGATGTATTCTTAAATCCAGAACTAGACCCAAGAGGCTCTGGGTATAACTTAATACAATCAAAACTTGCGATAGGTTCAGGGAAAATATTAGGTATGGGCATACTAATGGGAAATCAGACACAGCTACGGATATTTGTATCCAAAAGCAACAGACTTTATATTCTCAGTGATTCGGAGAAGAAATGGGATTTGTAATAGCTGGAACAGTAATTGTTTTATATGTAATAATGATAACAAGAGCAGTATATGTAGCTAAAACAGCAAAAGATGATATGGGTAGTTATATAGCAATAGGAATAGCAGGAATATTTACTTTCTACATGGTAGAAAACATAGGAATGACAATGGGATTGCTTCCTATAACAGGAGTACCGCTTCCATTTGTAAGCTATGGAGGAAGTTCTCTAGTAACAAACTTTATATGTATAGGTTTGCTATTAAGTATTAGTATACGACGAAAAAAAGCAATTTTCATGGACTAGAAGATAGTTAGAAATTAGAGGAAAAATGATGGAATTATTACACGAACTAAAAATTGGAAATGTAATTTTAGAAAATAATATAATATTAGCACCAATGGCTGGAGTTACAGATAGAGCTTTTAGATTAATTTGTAAAGATTATGGTGTAGGAGCAGTATGCACAGAAATGGTAAGTAGCAAAGCTATTATGTATGGAGATGAAAAAACAAAACTATTATTAAACACAGAAGGAGAAAAACATCCAATAATAGTACAGATATTTGGAAGTGATATTCAAGCAATGAAGGTAGCTGCAAAATATGTGGAGAAAATCGCAGATATTATAGATATTAACATGGGATGTCCAGCACCAAAAGTAGTGAAAAACGGAGATGGAAGTAAGCTTTTGCTAAATATAGAGAAAGCAACAAAAATAGCAAAAGAAGTAGTAGAAGCTGTACAAAAACCAGTTACAGTGAAAATAAGAAAAGGCTGGGATAATAATCATATAGTATATGAAGAACTAGCTAAAAACTTAGAAGATATTCGGAATAGCAGGAATAACGTTGCATGGAAGGACTAGAGAAGAATATTTTAGTGGAGAATGTGATTTAGAAAGTATAAAGAGATTAAAGGAAATTGTAAAAATTCCAGTAATCGGAAATGGAAATATAAAAAACGAAAAAGACGCAAAAGAAATGCTTGAATATACAAAAGCAGATGGAATAATGATAGCACGAGGTGCGATAGGAAACCCTTTTATATTTAGAGATGTAGTAGAATATTTGAAAACAAACAGGGAAGCAGAAAAATTATCTAACAGTGAAATACTAGAAACAATAATAAAACATATAACTTTAGAAGTGACAGAAAAAGGAGAATATACAGGAATTAGAGAGATGAGAAAACATCTATCATATTATACAAAAGGAATGCCAAATAGCTCAGAAATAAGGAATTATATAAATACAATAGGCAGTAAAGAAGAATTAATAAAAACATTAACAGAATATTTTAATACTACCGAAATATAATATATAATAAACAGTGAAGAATAAATAATTCTTCACTGTTTTGATATATAAGAGCATCAGAGGAGTGATATATGAATAAAAAAATAATAATTGGAATTTTTATAATTTTGCTAATTTCAATTTTTGCATTAATTTTACTAAAATTTGAATATAAACATATACAAACGGGCAATAATATAAGTAAATCAGATAAAAACAATATTTTAGATATTAGTTCATATGAAGCAAGTATTACAGTAGAAGTTCGTTCTAACAAAAACACTAACAAATATAAGATTAAACAAAAATATGTAAAGCCTAATATATTCTATCAAGAAGTGCAGGAACCAATATATATGCAAGGCTTGACAATAGTAAATGATGGAGAAAAAACTATACTAGAAAACAAAAAACTGGAATTAAAAAAATTATATGAAAATTTTAATGGAGATGCTTCAAATCTAAATTTAGTATCCTTTATTGAAGAATACAAAGAAGGAACAGGAAATGAAGTAGAAGAAACAGAAGAAGAAATAATAATGAAAACAAAGATAACAAAAAATCAAAATAAATATCAAACATATCAAAATCTATATATAAGCAAAAATACCAATTTACCAACTAAAATGGAACTTTTAGACATTAACAAAAACATAACAGTTTACATATTATATAACGAGATAAAGGTAAATCAAACTAAAAAGGGCGATATACTATAAGAAATAAATATCTCAAAACTAATAGTTAAAATATATCTGAAAACACATGTAATAATAGGAGTGGGTAAATAATGGTAATAAAAAGAGGAGATATGTTTTACGCAGATTTAAGTCCAGTAGTTGGTTCAGAACAAGGAGGAATACGTCCAGTACTAATCATACAAAACGATACAGGAAATAAATATAGTCCAACAGTAATTGCAGCAGCAATAACATCACAAACAGGAAAAACAAAACTACCAACACATATAGAAATAGGTTCACAAAGTAATGGGCTAAAATCAGACTCAATAGTACTAACAGAACAAATTAGAACAATAGACAAAAGTAGATTAAAAGAGAGAATAGGACATATAGATGATGGTCAAATAATAAATAAAATAAATAATGCACTAGGAGTTAGCTTTGGATTAGAAGAGTAAAAAAAGCAGGAGTGAAAACTCCTGTTTTTAAGTCTTAAGACTTTTGATAATAGTTATTTCATTATTAAGTTTATCAATAAGCTCTTCTTTCATATCAAGAGCCTCATTATACTCCTTTAAAACTGAATTATAATTTTCATAATTTTCACCAGGCTCAAACATAAGCCTCATATAATCTTTGTAATAATCTTTTTCAGTCTGTCTTTTTGCAATTTGCATTTTCTCATCATATTTTTGAATTTTAGTAAGTCTTTTAATTTGTTCTTTTAAATAGCTCACATATTGCGAAGTACAAGAAATTTCATAAATAGTATCATCAATAACAACCTTAAACAAAACCTTTAAAATTCTAGGATTAATTTTGCCAAGCCTAGAATAAGAACTAAGCAAATCTAAAGCAACAGTTTGACGAGTAGGTAGGGTATCTTTTATTAATATTTTCAATGTTTCAGAAATATCAACGTGTGTAGTATATTGTCTTTTAGTGACAATAGCGTCAAAAACATCTGCAATATGTATTATTTGTGCAAAATAAGGAATTTCTTTTTTTGTGATGCCATTAGGGTAGCCGAGAACCATCAAGACATTCATGATGGTACAAAGCACCTCCTGCATAAGGACGAAGCTTTAAATCTTTCATGCACATATTATATCCAATAGTAGTATGAGTCTTAATAACCTCAAATTCTTCTTCGCTTAACATAGTAGGCTTAGATAAAATTTCATGAGGGATAAACAACTTACCAATATCGTGCAAATAAGCACAAATAGTAGCATGAATAGTAAAAGACTTCCCAGCATGCAAATATTCGCACATACGACAAGTAAGATTAGCAACATTCTCACTATGCCTACGAGTAAACAAATCAAGATTTCCAAGCATATCAAGCTGATAACGCATAGATTTATCCAAGTTATAAGATTTCAAAACAGTAGGGCTATAAAACTCAATATCCTGTTTCCACATAATAAATTCTCCTTAGTAAATTAAAATCTTTAGTACTAGATATATTATAGCAGATAATTTATTATTGATAAATAGTTTTTATAAATTTTCTGTAAAAAAATTTATAAAAAAGTACTTTATCTTTCTATATCTAATTCTTTATAAGCATATCGTGCAATTTCGCAATTTCCAAGACATAATGGTAGTAATGTTTCTAGATTTGGAATTCCTTCAAAATAACATTTAACTGGAATACTAACTCCTCCATGAGCTACTATTAAAATTCTTTTTCCTTCGTATTTAGCTTGTATACTATCTAGAAACTGGTATATTCTTTTAAAAAATCTCTTTATATTTTCTGCTTCATCATATTCTAAATTCTGATTGTAACTCCAAAATGCATTATAATCAAAGTTTGTAGTAGGCATTCCCTCAAATTCTCCAAAATCTCGTTCTGAAATTCTTTCATCTATTATCATTTTAATATCTCTATTTTTATTAATAATTTTAGCAGTTTGTATGGCTCTTTTTAATGGCGAACACAAAATCAAGTCTATTTTTTCGTCTTTCAAAAAATCTCTAGTCATTTCTGCTTGTTGTATTCCTTGTTCATTTAATTCGATGTCTGCTTTTCCTTGAACTTTTTTTAGTAAATTCCATTCAGTTTGTCCATGTCTTGTTAATAATATTTCCATTTTTTTCCTCCTAATATACTTTGTTTTTTATATTTCTATATCTTTTCTACTATAATCAAAATCTCCATATTTTGTCCTTGCAAATAACTGATGCATTTGTCCATAAATTGTTCCAGGACATCTGTCTAAAATTTTTTCTATATGTTGTTTTACTTGTTCTGAATGCATACCATTTGTTCTTACCAAAACATCATTTCCAATATTAATATTTTCTCCTTTTTTTAAAGATGTTTTTCCAATTAGTATTCCATTATCTAAATATTCAATTGTATCACTACTACTTTTAAACATTACACCGCAACCATGTGGTGTTAGGGTAATTGGCTTATCTCTTAATTGCAAGGTGTTTGTAGAAGACAAATCAGGATGGACTAAATAAATGTCGTTTCCAGGTGCAGTTAGTAAAGTAAAGTCGTCTTGCTCCCATTGGCAACCTATACATATAGCATTATTAGTAGGCATTCCATAATGACTTAAATTAATAACTTCCTCACTTGCTAATTCGCCTAAGACTTCATTACAAAAATATCTGTTTCTATCTTTATTTATTCTTTGCAATATATTAGCTAATTCTGAAAATTGAGTAGCCTTTTTTCCATAGATATATCTTAAATATCTATTTTCTTTATCATCATAGATTGTTTGAATATTATCATAATACCAGTTGCCATTTATAGGATATAAGCCATATTTTAAGTTATCTTTTTTTAATTCTATTGCAGAGGCGTGAACTATCATATATTGACCTTTTGGAAGTTCAAAAGAATCTTTATTCTGTTCTGCTAAAATCACAAAATGATTTCCTACATTATAGTTCCAAAAGAACTTATCAGTTCTTTCCAAATCAATAGAATCTAATATTTGTGATGGAAGATGTGTAGTTGCATACGTTAAATAAGTTGCTCTATTTGTCATAACATTATCTAATCTATTTCGAAATTCTTGAATAGATATTTTATGTTTTAACTTATATACTGTGGTTCCACAAACATTTACAGTAGCATCTACAGGAACAAAAGGAACATCAGAATCCCAAGAATAGCAAGCACCTGTATAAAATCCTCCTAGCATTCTTGTACCATTTTGTGCTATTCCTAAATCAGGCATTGTATAT